>JAJYTW010000060.1:1718-21489 GCA_021792855.1 Actinomycetes bacterium | reverse complement strand
CGATCTACGCCTGGCGCACGCCTGGCCCGCGCCGGGTCACCGCTTTCTCGCACTCGCTCAGTGGCAGGTCCCGCCCTGCTAGCCAGCTTTCTCAAGTTTTCCTGCAACTTCCACTGGCATTCGCAGAATCGGCTTACCTTTTGGAGATATTCGCCGGATTCATCGGGGATATCCAGGAGTGACGGCACGAAAGACACATTTCCTGGAAGGGAGCGTCCCGATGACAACGGTACTCATCCTCATCGCCGCCGCCCTCGTCGTGCTGCCGGCCATGGTCAAGATCACCCGCGTGCTCATCGACCTGCTCGCCAAGTTGATCGCGGCGGGTTTCGTGTTCGGCCTCGCGATGCTCGTGCTCATCGCGATCGCCGCGCACGGCAGGCTGGCGTGACCATATCCGGAGGTAGCTCGCGAACCTCCGGATATGGTCGCATGCGTGTCAGACTTTATAGATGCGAACGGATCGCGACTCGACGGACCTGGTTCGGCAACTTGCCAATGAACTAGCCGACTGTCGTCAGCGAGGCATCGAACGACTCGATCTCCGCACGCACAATCAGGTTCCGGTGAAGGTCCCCGGTCTTGAACGGCTCGCACGCGAGTATGCCGTCCGCAGGCAACTCCCAGCGATCGGACGCGGCGGACAGATCAAGCGCCTGATCTGGGACGCGCTGGTGGCGATGCGCGGGCACAACGGCGTTGACGCCGAACTCGTCCGGGGCCTGTTCTTCGGTGACGGAGCCGCTGTTCCCGGGCCAGACCCGTTCGCCGATGGCGTGCTCGCGATCCCGACCGTCACGCAGAGCGCGGGGGAACTCCTGGATCAAGCGCAAGCCAGGTCCGGCCTGACCGACAGCCGGTTCAGGGAACGCAGGGCGGCCGCGGCCGCCAGTTTCGCCGCGTTCGTGGTCCAGTTCTGCGCCGCCGCGGACCAGGCTGACCCCGCGCCGCCCGTCGCCGCGCCGCCCGTCGCCGTGGCTCCCGTCGCCGTGAGCGGCACAGCGGGCAGCACAGCGGGCAGCACAGCGGGCGACGCCGACGGCGCCGATTCCGCCGCCGAACCCGCGGCGTCGCTGCCCGAGTCCGCGCCGCATGCCGCGGCCCGATGGCCCCGGCAGGGTGAACTAGGGCCGGTGGCGGCCGGGTCGGGAGCACCGGAACCGGGCGAACCGGGGACGGCTGGCGCCGGGCCAGGTGACGCGGGACCGGGCGGCGCGCTTCATCCGCTCCGGACCGGGCACGTCGATGACGGCGAGCGCTTCACCCAGTTGCTGTCCGAGGCGGTCAACGTGACGATCGTCGGGTTCACCAATGAGAATCTGACCGCCACGCTCGCCACCGCACTCGCTCGCAAGCGCGCGGCACTGAACGACCCGGAGGCGTTCTGGGGCTCGCTGCGCATCGTGTTCTTCAGCAACAAGCTGCTCGACTCGATCACCGATGAGCGGCCGGAGTACCCCGATCGCCAGGAGGCCTTCCGGCAGCGCAGGCTGGCCGCGATTCACGGGCGGCGGTCCGTGACGGTGTTCCTGCGGCGGATCAGGCCCACCCGGTGGACGGTGTACGAATCGCCGTTCGTCCCGCCGTTCATCGGCACGCTGTTCGAACTGAGCACCGGCCGGCGACTCGTCCACCTGATGATCCGCCATCCGCAGCGCAGCGCCGCCGACCATCTCTACCTCGAGGTCGACGAGACCGGCGACCAGTACTTCTCGTCGGTCTTCGAGGCCGTCGTGCATAGCAGCGTCAACGACAGCAAGGTGGTGGCCGTCGGCCTGCCGCGAGCAGACGCGTTCCAGCCGACCGGCACCAGGTACCGGTACAACGTGCTGCGAGACGGCTCGGGCGCGGTGGGCTGGCTGCCCTACGTCCTGGTCGTGACCTGGCGGCAGCGGGCCAGCGGCGCGGAGCCGCTGCTGCAACTGCGCACCGAGGTGAACGCCGCGCGAGCGCTGGACCGGCTGACCCACCTGGCGACCCACGTCTTCCTTGATGACCCCGGCGATCCGAACGGCAGCCTGGAGGCGGCCCTGCGAACCGTGTTCACCCTGGACGGCGAGGCACCCCGCCGGGCCGCCAGGCGCCGCCTCTACATGGAGGCGGGCGAGGACCTGCCCGGCGACCTGGTGCCAGTGGCGACCGACCGGTACCTGCACCACGACAAGGAGCACCTGTTCTTCCTGGTGTACTCGCGCGAGGTTCCCGGCGACTTTCAGTTCCCGCGGCGGGCCGGGATGTACCCGGTCCCTTTGCAGGAACTCCTCGCGATCCTGGAAAACCAGGCGCTGCGGAAGGCCGCACTGCTGTTCGGGGCGCCATCAATGCCACGCCGGTTCCACGCGGCGGCGGTGGAGATCGCCGCACTGAACCTGATCCTGCACGGCCACGCCGAGCTTGCCGCCGACTTGACCCGCGCCGCCGGTCAGAACTCGGGGCTCGGCCCTGACCTAGCAGCCCGCGTTCATGCCGGGATCGAGCGGACCAGGCAGACCTGGTTCTCCGGCGGACAGGAAGTCGAGATCCAGGGCCTGTCCGGGCTGCACTACCGGGCGTTCTTCACCCGTCTGCTGCCGCTCTACGCCCGGCTCGGCGTGCCCGGAGCGGCCGCGTACCAGGCCGAGGTCGGCGCGGACCAGGAACGGCTGGCAGCCATCACCAGGCTGACCGAGATCTACCACGACGAGGAGTTGATGTCGGCGATCCCGCTTGAGCTGTAGAAGGCGGGACCGGCATGCTCCGGTTGTCGGTACGGCACGGCAGAATCGGAGTCGTGCGGGTTGCTGTCGTGCCGGGTCCCGGCCGGGCCGGGCTGCTCTGCCCGCTGGACGATCACGGTGGCCGGGCGGGTGTCCCGATCGCCGTCGATGATCTGGCGGCCGCCATCCGGGAGCGCGAGCGGTCCGCGCCGGACAGAGGCCACAGCACGGGCGGTGGGCCTATCGCGGGCAGCGCGATCCGCTGGGTCTGGTTCGCCACGGCGGCGCTCTACCCGGCGCTCGCGCGGGCCGACGCAGTGGTGGCGCGCTGCCATGACATCTCGCTGACCGAGGCGCTGCTGCGCACCAGGGACGCGGCCGCCCGCGACGGCGCGCGCGGCGCCAGCGCCGCAGGCGAACCCGGCGAACCGGCCAGCGACGCGGCCTGGCAGCGGCTGCTCGATTACCGCCCAGGTCCAGCCGAGCCGGGCGTCGGCTACCCACCCGACACGACCTACCCGCCCGACACGACCTATCGGCCAAACACGACCTACCCGCCCGACACGACCTATCGGCCAAACTCCAGCTACCGGCCAGACGGCGGGCCAATCCAGCCGGCGCTCTTCGACCCCGACCAGGTCGGAACACAGCCCCCGGCCGACCCGCGCGCCGCCCTCGACGCCCTGATCGAGGTGCATGCCAGCCAGGTCGCCAGGATCGCCGCCGACCCGCATCCGGCCAGGTTCGCGCTGCTAGCTGCGGCCGAGTCGGCCGGTGCGCTCGCCGCCGTCGAGATGAGCCTGGCAGGCCTGCCGTGGCGGGCTGACGTGCATGACTCGATCCTTACCGGCATGCTCGGGGCCCGCCCGCCTGCCGCTCTCGGCGCGGCCAGCAGGCTCGGCGGCCCGCAGGCGGCCGCCAGGCCGCGGCGACTCACCGAGCTTGCCGCGCAGATCTCGGCCGCGCTCGGGACCCGCCAGCCGGTCAACCCGGACTCGCCGGGCCAACTCACCCGGGCGCTCGCCGCCGCCGGCATCCGGGTCTCCTCCACCAGGCTGGCTGCGCTCAGGGAGGTCGACCATCCGGCGATCGCGCCGCTAATCGAGTACAAGGAACTGGCCAGGCTGCATTCCGCGTTCGGGTGGGCCTGGCTAGATACCTGGGTCGCCGACGGGCGGTTCCGGCCGGAGTACGTGGTGGGCGGGGTGGTCTCCGGCCGGTGGGCGTCCCGCGGCGGTGGCGCCCTGCAGATCCCCAGGCTGCTGCGGCGGGCCGTGGTGGCCGACCCCGGCTGGGTCCTGGTCGTCGCCGACGCGGCCCAGCTTGAGCCCCGGGTGCTCGCAGCCCTGGCAGGCGACCGAGCGTTCGCCGCCGCCGCCGCGGCCGGCGATCTGTACAACGCTCTCGCCGGTCACTTCGGCGGCGACCGGGCCAAGGCCAAGGTGGCGATGCTGTCCGCGATGTACGGCGGGGCCGGCGGTGAGGCCGGGCAGTTGCTGGCCGTGCTCCGGCAGCGGTTCCCGGCGGCGGCAGGCTTCGTGGAGGCCGCCGCCCAGGCAGGGCAGGAGGGCCGTACCGTCCGCTCGGCGCTCGGCCGCACCTGCCCGCCGCCGTCAGCGCGCTGGCGGGCCCTGACCGAGGAGGCAAGTGATCCGGACAGCGAACGCGACCCGCAGGCGGGCCTGGCGTTGCGCGCCCGCGGGCGGTTCACCAGGAACTTCGTGGTTCAGGCAAGCGCGGCGGACTGGGCGCTGGTCATGCTGGCCAGGCTCCGCGCCAGGCTGACCACGATCCCGGCCGGCGCCGACGGCCGGGCCAGCGTGCCCGAACTCGTGTTCTTCCAGCACGACGAGGTCATCGTGCACTGCGCCCGGTCGCTCGCCGACGACGTGGCAGCCGCCGTGTCCCAGGCCGCGGCCGACGCCACGAGACTGGTATTCGGGCCGACTCCGGTGGTCTTCCCGCTTACCACGGCGGTCGTGGAGTGCTACGCCGACGCGAAGTGATACCCGGCGTCAGCGCGGCCGGATCAGCTCGGGAAGCTCGATCTCGACCGTGGGCAGGTCACCCACCTCGCGCTTGCTGATCCGCAGCGTGATGCCGTTCTCGACGCCTTTCACCGCGCTGATCGGGATCACGACCTCCTTGCGGCCCCACAGGTGCCCCTCGCCGAGCAGCACATGCGAGACCCGATGGCTGGCCGGGTCGAGCACCAGGCCGTGCACCCGGCCGATCGGCCCGTCCGTGGCGTAGACCGGTTCACCGCGCCTGATCTCGGTCTCGCCGGTCGGCACCGCGTCATAGGTGACGGTCTGCGAGACGCCGGGCACCGAGTCCGGGTCGATCGAATGCCCGCCGTGCAGGCCGTAGTAAGGCCAGGAGAGCACCTGCTCGGGCCCGTAGGTCGCGTAGCCAGAGGTGCCGGGGACAAACTGCGTCTCCTCCGCCGAGTCGAAGCGCGCGAACTCGTCGGCGGTGCAGTGCACCCGGACCCCGCCGGCCGTCGCCTCCACCCGATCCACCGGCACCAGCCTCGCCAGTCCCTGCCGGTGCTCAGGCTCGACCACGAGGTGGGTAACGGTCTCGGCGATCGGGTCGACGACGACCCTGGTCACCGTGCCGCACATGCCGTCGTCGCACTCGGCCCTGCCGCCGATCGTGAAGGACATCGTCTCTGCCATGGCGCTCCCCCGGTCTCGCACGCGTTCCCCGTCTTCCCGGATCCTTACCCGTCATCGGGCATCCAGGCTCGCTCCGGCCGACACGCGCTGACCCGACAGGCGGTGGAACAACAGCTGCGTGTCCGGATGCGGGTCGGCTCCTGGATCGATCTCGGTGATCGCCGCCAGGCAGCCAGACCAGGCGGCAACCACCCCGGCCGGGTTTCCGGCCGCGTGCTCGGCAGACATCAGCGCACGCCACAATTCCTCCGCCGTGCTCTCGGCCGCCAGGCCGGCCCGGGCCGCACGGCATCCGGCGGCGGCGTTACCGGCCCGAATCTCAAGCCGCGCCAGCGCGTGCGCGACATCGACGATCTCCGCCCGGATGGTCTCGATCAGCCCGATATCGATCCACCAGGACGGCCAGCCGCCGAAAGGCTCGCCGCGAACCAGGTTCAGGGCTGCCCAGAGGACGTCGGTTGCCTCCTCGGCCATGCCCCGGACGGCGAGCGCGCTGAAGTCGGCCCAGTCCAGCCCGACGTCCGGATGCAGCGCGTAGACGCCACCGCCCTGATGCAGGATGCTGGAACGGCCGTCGCTGGCGGGCCCGAGCAGCGGCCCGGTCTCGCCGATCAGCCGTCGAACGGCGTCGGGCGGGCTCGGATGGTCTGCGTCCGGGCCGAGGAGGTCGCTGAGCGCCGACGTGGGCAGGCCAAGCGGGGCATGCACCGCGAGGGCGAGCATCAATTCGGTCTGGTCCGGCCGCAGCGGCGCAGCGACCCCGGCGATCTCGATCGGGCCGAGAACGCGGACCTGCGGGCCGCCCCCGCCGACCGGCAAGGGCAGCGCGGGATCGACCGGGGCAGCCGCCAGCCGGGTCCACGGCAGGGCATCGGCGGCGTCGGGATCGCCCGCAGTCCCGACGTCGCCGCCCGGACCGGGATCGCAGGCCGCGGTGGCGAGCACGCCGGTCAGCGCCCGGTACTCGGCCAACGTCAGGGTCTGCGCGCGCACCGTCACCGGGCGATCAGGACCCAGCCCGGGCAGCATGACGGTCGCGCAGATCGTTGCCGCATCGGCCGGATCCGGTTCCAGCCGGAACACCGCCGGCGTGGCATGGCCATTGCTGGCCCGGATGTCACCAGCCACCAATGCGGCGATACCCCCGGGCCCGCCGGTCAGGTCCAGCAGCCTGGACATCTGCTCGGGCGTCGGCGGAACCCGGCTGATCAGCAGCGACAACCCCCAGTCCTGGTCGCCGGGATCGGCTGCCCGGCAGGCGCGCACGGCGCCCGGACGCGCGCCGGGCAGCCGGGATGCCACCGTCGCGGCTCGTTCCGCCAGCAGGTCGATCGCGGTGTCGAGGTCACTAGCCAGTTCGACGGTCCCGAGCACGCCCAGGCCCGCACAGCCGACGAGTACCAGGTGGCGCTGACGACCCCGGTCGATGGCGGCGAGTTCGGTGGCGATCGTGAGGATCATCCGGTCCACCGCCTCGACCGGACCAGCGCAACCCGCGACCGGCATCGCCTCCAGATCGAGCAGGAGATATCCGCCCTCGTCGGTGCTGCCGACCGTCACCAGACCGGGGAGCAGGGCAGCGTTATCGACGGGATCTGATCCGCCGCCAGTAGGGTCCGTAGGCGCGGGGACCGTGGCGCTCCAGCACATCTGCGCGCACCCCGGGGTGAGGCTGAATGGCGGTGGCGGCGGCCCCTCGGCAGGCGCGGACAGCAGCACGTCGAGCGAGTCACCAAGCAGGTGCACACCGACCACGGGCGGCAGCGGCAGGCCGGCCCGCGAGACGGCGGCACGGAACTCCGCCAGGCCTGCGGAGAGCAGCGCAGGCAGGTCCCGGACCGGCGCGCCACCTGGCCGTGCAGTCGCGCGCAGCCTGCGCTCGATCCGGGCGCCATCCGGGTCAGCGGGAACGGCGATCCGGTGACCGGCCCGGCGGCCGGCGCGCTGCCGCCGTCGCAGCCGATCCAGACTGCTCAGCACGCCGCCGGCCAGCATGCCAAGGCCGAATGTCCCGGCCAGGGCCGGCCAGTCGGCAGCGGCGCCGGGCCGGGCCGCACCGGCCCGGGCCAGCCCGACCTTGCCGCCGTGGCCGCCGCGTGACGTCGTTGCACCGGACCGGGCGGGCTCGCTGCCGACAGACGCGCTCCCAGCGCCGTGCCGCACGTCGGGCGCGGCGTGCCCCGGCACGGTCCCGTACTCGGAGGTGCTGGGCTGATCAGCGCGACCCACTGCATGCCCGGTCCGGTTGATACCGTCCAGGGCCTGCTGGCCGGCCCTGGGCAGCCGGAGCCGCCAGCCGGGCAGGATCAGCGACGGATCGCGGAACACCCGGCCGTCGTCCATCCGGCGACCGATATTGAGCCTGGCGATCTCCCGATATCGGTCCCCCGCGCCGAGATAGCGCTGCGCGATCGTCCACAGACAGTCGCCCGGCCGCACCACCACGACGGGACCGGCCCGAGTGGCGGTTCCGGCCGCTGGGGAGTCGGCAGCCCGGGAGGCGGCGGGGCTAGTTGTGGCCGCAGAGCCAGCCGAAACGGCGGAACGGGCGGTGGCGGCGGAACGGGCGGTGGCGGCGGGACGGGCGGTGGCGGCGGGACGGGCGGTGGCGGCGAGGGCGGGCGCGGCCGCGAGCGTGATCGCGACCGGCGCGGCGAAGGTCAGGGCGGCGACCGCGACCAGGCGGCCGGCCAGGTTCTGCATTCCCGGCAGGCTCACCCGGACGGCACGGCTGCCCCGTGCGGCGGCCCAGGCCTCGGCCAGAATCGCGGTCGAGAAGGCAGCCCAGGCGAGCCAGGACGCGTCCCTGACCGCAGCGAGGAACACCGCCCCGGAGTCGTGGCGCCGCAGGTCGCCGAGGAGTGCGCCAACCGTCGGCAGCCGGGACGGAATCGGCTGCCCGCCGAACCTGTATAGCGCGACCGGAACCCCGGCGACCGCGACGACCAGCACGGCGAGCGTCACTAGACCGCGCAGGAACTCGGCCGGGCGACGGTTCATCGTCCCGGCCCGGTGACGCCGGCCACCAGGATGGCCACCGCCGTGGCCGTCGAGGTCATGGTGTCGATCCCGACCAGGCTGAGCACGACCGTCCGGGTCGTGAGCGTGACCGTTACCCGGATCCGGCTAGCGCCGTCGGCCCGGACGGTTCCGGGAGATCCGCTGGCCGCCAGATAGGCGCGCGCGGCAGCGATCGCCCGCGCCTGGCTGACCACGATCGCGCCCCCGCGGTAGGCGATCGAGCGATCCGCCATTCCCGCGCCGGCCCGGGCCGCGGCCTGGGCAACGGCGACTGCTCGGCCAACCTGGTCCAGCTTCCTGCCACCATCGATGACCAGGCCGACCAGCGCGAGCAGCACGACCATCAGAACCGCCAGCATCAGGGTCAGCGACCCGCGGTCGCGGCCCGGTCGCTGGCGCGGGCGGGCCGCGGTCATGACTCGCGCCGATCCAGGAGCAAGGCGGCCGCCAGCGTCCTGGCCCGGTACGGGTCCAGCGGCGAAACGAACCTGGCTCGCAGCGTGCGGGACCACGGCAGCCCGGGGACGAGCAGGTCCGAGAGCCGGACCGTGCACCGCACGGTCGCGCTGACCTGCGCCGGCACCCCCGCGGGAAAGCCGAATCCGGCCAACCCGAGGCTGACGGCGGGCGTGCACCGCAGCCCGTCCTGGCGCAGCACCGCGAGCGCGACGGGTGGCGCCGATTGGCGCGCGGCGGCCGCGCTGAGCGAGATGGAGGCCTGCCGCGCGGCGGCCTGGGCAGCGGCGCCCACCGCGTCCTGCGCCAGCAGCACCCGTCCGGCCGCGATCACCAGACCGATCAGGAAGATCACCACGGGAGCGAGGATGACAAGCTCCAGCGGCGCGTTCCCGCCGTCATTCGGGGCCTGGCAACGCCACCGCCACCCCCCGTCTCTGACGCTCATCCGGCCCGCCCTCCCCGCGCCGGGCCGCCGGCAATCTGCGACGCACGGCGCGCGACGGCACGGCGCGCGACGGCACGGCGCGGGACATGCCGGCCTGCGCCTGCGGCAATGAACCGCTCAGCCGGGGCCCGGACAACCTCCCTGATTCCGATCACCAGCCCGGGAACCAGGGCCGGGGCCCGGCCGGTCACGGTGATCCGCACGATCGATGGCGTGCTGCCAGCGGCGGACGCGGCCGGGCCAAGCAGGAATCCGGGCGCTGCCGACCGAGCGAAGCTCAGTGCCGTGCGCGGACCGGCACCGGGCGGCGCGTTGAACGTCCTGGCAGCGTTCGCCCCGGCACGGGCCGCGGCCAGCGCGCTAAGGCTGGCCAGATACCAGACCGCTGCCTGGACAATGACCATCAGCCCGGCCAGGAAGACCGGAACGATGATGACGTAGCTCAGCGTGAAGGCACCCGAGTCCGATCCCGGACGCGGCCGGCCAGTGCCCTGGCCCCGCAGTCGACCTGGCCGCGGCATCTCAGGGCAGCTTCCTTGCCTCGGCGACGATCGCGCCCTTGAAGAAGGCATACGCGATGCCGGCCGCGCCCACCAGCAGCACGGCGATCACGATCCACTCCAGCGACAGCGCGCCAGTCTCGGCGAGCCTGCCACGCAGCCCGGCCCTCCGGCCAAGCCGCCCGGTTCTCCGGCCAAGCCGCCCGGCGAGCGAGCGAACCGCCAGCCACACGATCTCCATGCGCGATCTCCTTTCGTGCGTCGCCCGGCTAGCCGAACGTCCGGTACGCGATCGGGAACACGATGAGCAGCAGGAATCCGGCGCCGAGCAGCGCGATCGGGACGACCATCACGGTGCTCCTGGACCTGGCGATGGCCCGGCGGGCGGCAACCGCCTCGGCGCGCATCGAGTCGGCACGCGCGCCGAGCGTCCGCAGAATGCTCGCCCCTTCCTGCCCGGCGATCTCCGCGATGTCGGCCAGATCCGCCAGTTCGCGCACGCCGGTCCGCTCCCCGAGGCCGGCCAGGCCGTCCCACGGCGGGCGTCCCGCCCGGCGGGCGCCCGCCAGCGCCGAGGCGATCCGCGCGAACGCCCAGCCGTCGCCGATCTCCGCCGCGGCCTCCAGCGCATGGGTGGGCCCGGCGCCCGCCCCGCGTTCCAGCGCGACCAGGTCGAGGTAACTGGCAAGCGCGGCCCGGAAATCGGCCCGTTGTCGGGCCGCCGTACGCGCAACGATCAGGTCGGGCGCGAAGAATGCGAGCGTGCCGGCGGCAAGTGCTCCCCCGGCCGGTACGGACCAGTCGATCCGCATCCCGGCCAGGCCGCCCACCAGGGCGAGCACCGGTACTAGCCCGAGTCCGGCCAGTCCCGCGGCTAGTTTGGCAGCCGCCCAGTGCTCAAGGTCGGTGCCGAGCAGGTCCAGATCGGCCACGGGCACGCCGACCCCGGATGCCGCGCCGAGCCGACGGCATAGCGCCAGCCACGGCGGGGCCGGATCGACCGCCTGGTCGGGGTGCAGCCTGGCCATTGCCGCGTCCAGGCGCGGCCGGGGCGGCCACAGCAGGATGACGGCGGTGAAGCAGCCAAGACCCGAAAGGACCCCGGCCGCGATGATCCCGATGGTCATCGGGCCTCCCGCGGGACGACATGCCGCGGAACGGCTCGCCGCGTGCTCCGCAGGGTGGTCCGGCGGGCGGTCCGCCACGAGGCCCGCGGACCGGTCAGGAACCGCCCGGCTGACGGCACCATGCTGAGCCGATTCAGCCAGGACAGCCCGGCCGCGTACAGGAGCGACACGACCGCGAGCACCGCCTGGCCGGCGGGCGTCCCGAACGGCGCCGAATAGGTCCGGTTGACGATCGCCACGACGGTGAAGACGCCGACGAATCCGATGATCCAGCGGATGGTGGTTCGCTGCTCGGCCCGGTCCGCCTCGACCTCGCGGCGCGCGGCCACGTCGCGAGCCAGGATGTCAGCCACGGCGGTCAGCACGCCGCGGACGGCGCCGCCGCGCTCGCTAGTCGCGATGATCAGGGCGGCCGCGATCTGGTCGCCGGCCGGATCGTCAACCTCGTCGGCGAAGGCGAGCAGCGCCCGCCGTGGTTCCGCCCGCGACAGCAGGCGCCTGGACAACTCGGCGACCGGTCCCGCGATCGCGGGCGGTGCGGTCCTGGCGCTGATCGCCAGGGCCTCCTCCACCCCGCGACCCGCCGACAACACGTCGGCGAGCCTGCGGGCCCACTGCTCAAGCCCCTCCAGGACGGCAAGCCGCTGCCGGGCCGACCGCGCCGCGGACATCTCGGGGACGAAGATCACCGCGGCGGCGGCGGCCAGTGCGAGGACCGGCCATCCGGTCAGCGCGAACAGGGCAAGCCCCGCAGACAGAGCGAGAACCATCCGCCGTGCCCACGCGGCCAGGCCGTCCCGGAGGAGCGTCAGGAGTCCCGGCGGCCTGCCATGCCCGGAATCGCGCCGGACCAATCCGACCGCGAACACCAGCACGCCGACCGAGACGAGGGCGCCGGCCAGTCCGGCCAGGGCCGTCATCGGGTAGCCGCCCGGGCCGACTGCGATGCCCGGGCCGACAGGTCATCCGACGTTCCTGGGCGGAAACCGGCCGCCTCTAGCCGGGTCAGCAGGCCAGTTGACGGCGTATGTGCCCAGACGGCCACGCCATCGGGTCCGGCCGGGAGGAAGACCCGGTTCATGGCAGGCCGCTCGGTGTCGCCTGGGGGCAGTACCTCGCAGATCTCAGCCACGTAGCGGATGACACGCTGGCCGTCGTAACGCTTGCGAACATGCACGATCAGGTCGACGGCCATGCCGACCAGAATGTGAATGGCGCGCTCGGCCAGGCTCAGGCCGCCACGGAGGGCCAGGATCAGGATCCGGTCGAACGTCTCGGCCGGGGAATTCGCGTGCAGGGTGCACATCGACCCCTGCTGGCCCGAGTTCATCGCCTCGAGCATCGGCATGATCTCGCTCTGCCGGACCTCGCCAACAACGATGCGGTGCGGGTTGTGCCGCAGAGCGTGCGCCACTAGATCGTGCAACGAGATCGAGCCAGCGCCCTCCGAGTTCGCGGTCCTGGCCTCGAACGCGATCACATCCGGGTGCCGCGCGGTCTCATGCAGATATAGCTCGTACTCGCTTTCCAGGGTGGCGATCCGCTCCCCAGCGGGTATCTCGCTCGCAAGTGCTCGGAGCAGAGTTGTCTTGCCGACGTTCTGAATCAAACGTAAATGCCCCGACGCGGCTGGCACCGCGCCGGGGCTGGCAGATGACCTGCGAGGAGGTCCCCGCCAGTGCCTAGATTCCCACACTTGCCCGCGGCCCGGGCGATCGCGGCAAAGCCCCGGATCGAGGCGCTCTGCTCCGCGCCCGGCCTGGTCTACTCCGCGGTCCGGTGGGCCGCGTGCCCGCTCTGCGGTGCTGCTGCCGGCGTCCCTTGCCGGACCCGGCCGGATCGGGCGGACCACCTGTATCGCTGGCTGGACGCCTACTCCGCGGCCAGGATCACCCGCGACCAGATCACCGGCGAAGTGATCCGCCTGGTCGTCGTCACCAAGTGGTGCGTGATCCCGGAGCGGACGCCGTGACCGCCCCCCGCGGCTGCGACCACCCGGGCTGCCCGGCCCGGCACTACAGCCACGGTTACTGCCGGCACCATGCCTGGCAGGCCGAGCGCTACGGCCAGCCGACCGACCCGCCCGGCCGCCTGTGGTCGCCCCCGGGCCGGTGGGTCGCTCTCGCCGCCTGCGGCGACGACCCGGAGCGGCAGTTCGCCGAGGACTACCGGGCGATGGCCGAGGCCAAGCGGGTCTGCTCGGCGTGCCCGGTCCAGCCCGAGTGCCTGGCCTACGCCCTGGAGCACGCCGAGCCGTTCGGTGTGTGGGGCGGCATGAGCAGCGAGGAACGAGCCGCCGCACTGGCGGGAAAGAGGGCCGTCGCGTGATCGACTCCGAGCCGTGGACCTGTACCGGATGCGGCGCCCCCATGATCGGGCAGCGAACCCCGGATGACATGTGCCGTTCCTGCATCCGCGTCGCGCTGATCACGGAGCCCGCCAGCCCGGGACCGGCCGGCGCGGGCCCGTTCCGCACCGAGCAGCAGGCGCGGGCAGCCGCCCACCAGGCAGTAGCTCCGGAGCCGGGCTGGTCCATCCTGCGCGACGCCGGGAACCGGCAGCTTCTGACCGGCGCGCTCACTGCGGCCGGTGTCGGGCTGGGCGCCTATGACGAGCGCATCGTGTCCTGGCTGGCCGGGTGGGAGGACTCGATCTGCGCCGTCATCGCAGGCTGGATCACCCGGGCCACCATCGTGCCGGAGCGGACGCCATGAGCCAGATCCCAGCGCCCGGCTTGACCCCGCACGACCGGCGCACCGTGCTCGACGCCCTGGTCCACGCCGTCGCCGGTCTGATGGACCGCAACGGGGCGTGCCTGCACCCGGGCGCCGCCACAGCCGGGAACTGCCCGGCCTGCTGCGAGCGCCGCGACCTGATCGCCGAGTACAACAACCTCGCGGCCCGGCTCAGGAGCGGGTCGTGAGCGGCACCGACCTGGCCCTGTACGTGGTCCTGGCGCTGTACCTGCTCGGCGTCGCCATCGCGCTCGCCGATCCGGCCGCCACCCGGGACCGAGTGAATCAGGTGCGCCGCGGTTTCCACCGCCGGCACCGGCGTGGACGGCCGTCATGAGCCAGCCGCATGTGACCGAGGCCCGGCAGGCGCCGGGCTGGTGGCCCGCGCTGGTCCAGGTGACCTGCACCTGCGGCTGGCACGGGCCGGTCCGCGACATGAACGACTGGCGCGGCAGGAACCTGCTGCGCGTCGATGAGCGCGGGCACCTGAACCCGGCCAGCGACACCGACGATGACGACCAGGAGGACGACCCCGAATGATGAACCACTACCGCACCCGGCCGCTGCGGACGGCTCTGCTCGTGTACGCGGCCGTGATCGCCGTGCTGGTCACTGCTGGCGCCGCCCGCGCCATCGTCCAGGCGATGCCCATGCTCCTGGTGGCCGGCCTGATCGTGGCCGCCGCGATCGCGGTGGGCCGGATGCCGGGCCGATCCGCGCACCGCGGGTCCGCGTCCCTGCGGGCCGAGATCGCCGCGCTCCAGGTCGAGGCCGAGCAGCTCCGGCACGACCTGGCCCACGCCAGGGAATCCGCCCAACAGGCATGGGACGCCGCGGCGAGCCAGCCGCCCCGCCCCCGCCCCGAGCCGGACGACACCGCCCGGGTCCTGATCGGGCAGCCGTTCTCCGGCGTCCATCCGCTGACCGCAGAGGACGGCTGGCAGTGAGCGCGACGGAGCTATTCACCATCTGCCGGTGCGGAGCCGAGATCGAGCCTATGGGCAGCGACGGTCCGGCCGCCCGCGCCTGGATCCACGTCGCCACCGGCAGCGCCTACTGTCACCCCGGCGAAGTATTCGCCGTGCCCCGCGACGGCGACCGCGATGCGAGGAACCGGTGAACGCGACCCGCGCGATCCGCGCCGTCACCATCGTCGCGGTCCTGGCCGTCGCCGCCGTGGCCGGCTGGGTGTCCTACCGGCACGCCGTCACCGTCGTGAGCGCGCACGGCGAGTCCGGGTGGGTCGGTCGCATGTACCCGGCGACCGTGGACGGCCTGATCGTCGCCGCGTCGATGGTGCTCCTCGATGCCGCCCGGCATCGCGACCGGGCACCCGCCCTCGCGGTGTGGCTGCTCGCCGCGGGGATCACCGCGACCCTGGCCGCGAACGTGCTCGCCGGAGCCGGGTACGGGCCGCTCGGCGCGGTCGTGTCGGCGTGGCCCGCCCTGGCTTTCGTGGGCTGCTACGAGCTGCTGATGCTGCTGGTCCGGGCCAGCGCCCGCCGGTCCGCGACCGTACCCGGGACCGCGCCTGCCGGGTACCCGGAGAGCGCACCCGGGGTACAGGCCAGCGCGCACCCGGAGAGCGCGGCTCAAGCGCACCCGGACACTGCACCCGTACCCGCACCCCGAGAGCACCCGGAGCGCACCCGGACCCGTACCCGGAGCGCACCTGCCCGGCGTACCCGGAGAGCGCCCGTCACTGCCGAGGACGCCGAGCGCGAGTACGCCGCCGTGCTCGCCTCCGGCGCCCTGCCCTCGATCCGCGAGATCCGCAGCCGACTGCACGTCGGCCAGGACCGCGCCCGCGACCTGCGGGACCACCTGGCCGCCCTGCTCACCGAACCATAGAAACGCGCCAGGCCCGGCGCTCCCCTTCGACAGCGGCGCCGGGCCTGGCCTCCAACCGAATGGAGATGACCATCGTGCCAGCACAACCCGCAGACCACTACCCGGACCCCGAACCCGAACCGCGTCCTGACGCCGAGATCGTGCCGCTGCGGGCCGAGCACGCGGCCACGCCCGGCGACCTGGACCAGGCCGCTCCGCCCGCCTACCTCGACACCACGAGCCCGGAGCCGCAGCGACGGCCGATCATCCCGGCCGCGATCCAGCGGGCCAACATCGGCAGCACCGTCCGCTACCACGCGGGCCTGAACTGGCACCGCGCCCGCTACCACGGGCTCCGCGCCCCGGCGTACCTGATCCTGGTCCTGTGGCACGCGGTCCGCGGCGCCGGGCGGCTCACCCGCCGCCTCATGCGGTGGTGGCACTGGCCCGAGGGCTGGCAGCTTGAGTCCGTCGCCGTCGCCGCCGGGCGTGCCGGTCACCAGGAGGCGATGCGCGCCCACCAGCAGGGACTCAAGACGAGGGCTGCGCGGGGCCGGATCATCGCCGCCGTCCTGATCGTGACCGCCGCGGTGCTCACGGCCGCGGTGCTGCTGCTGCCGTGGCCGGCATGGATACCCATCGGCCTGGTCGCCGTCGTGCTGCTGGCCCGGCACGGCCGCCCGGAGGGCAGGCCGATCGTGCGGGCGGCGGTGGTGCCGGCGGGGTACGCGGCGCCGACGCCGGAGTCGGTCAGCCGTGCGCTGGCCGCCACGGGCATCCCCGCGCTGGCGAAGGCCGTCGCCGATGCGGGCTGCCTGCCGCTGATCGCTCCGGGCGTCGGCCGGGACGGCCCTGGCTGGCGGCTGGCGCTGGACCTGCCGCCGGGCGTGACCGTCGATGAGGTCGCCGAGCGCCGCGACAAGCTCGCGTCGGGACTTCGCCGCCCGATGGCGTGCGTGTGGCCCGAGGGCGAGCAGGACGAGCACCCCGGCCGGCTGGTCCTGTACATCTGCGACCAGTCGCTGAACAAGGTCCGGCAGCCGGCGTGGCCGCTGGCCGGGGCGAGCCGCGCGAGCCTGTTCAGTCCGATGCCGTTCGGATTCAACCAGCGGCTGCGTCCGGTGACCCTGACCCTGATGTACGCGAACCTGCTGATCGGAGCGATCTCCCGGATGGGCAAGACCGCGTCGATGCGGAACGTGCTCCTGGCGGCCGCGCTGGACCCGCTCGCCGAGCTGCACGTCTGGGAGCTGAAGGGAACCGGCGACCTGGACCCGCTGGCGCACGTCGCGCACGCCTTCGGGTCCGGCGCCGATGACGAGACGATCGAGGGCGCGCTGGCCGACCTGCGGAAGGTACACGCCGAGCTGGACCGCCGCGCCAGGGTCATCAAGGGACTGCCCGCCGCCGTCTGCCCGCAGCGGAAGGTCACACCCGAGCTGGCCGCCCGCAAGGGGCTGCGGCTGCATCCCCTGGTGTACGCGGTCGATGAGTGCCAGGAGGCGTTCAGTCATCCCCGGTACAAGGCCGAGTTCGAGGAACTGTGCCTCCAGCTCATCCGCCGCGGACCGGCGCTGGGAATCATGCTCGTCCTGGCCACGCAGCGCCCCGACGCCCGGAGCCTGCCCACGGCGATCACCGCGAACATCGCCATGCGGTACTGCCTCAAGGTGATGGACCAGACCTCCAACGACATGGTGCTGGGCACGAGCGCGTACAAGCGCGGGATCAACGCCACGCTGCTGGCGTTCGAGGACAAGGGCATCGGCTGGGCGGTCGGCATCACCCCGGAGCCGCAGATCATCAAGGGCTACGACATCGACGTGCCGCAGGCCGACAAGATCGCCCGGACTGCCCGCGCGACCCGCGAGCTGGCCGGCCTGCTCACCGGCCACGCCGCCGGGCAGGACGGCACCGAGGCTCCGCGCTCGTTCGCGGCGGACGTGCTGACCGTGTTCGGTGCCGACGCCAAGCTCTACACCGCCACCATCGCGGCCCGGCTCGCCGAGCGGCTGCCCGGCGTGTACTCGGACCTGACCACCGAGGCCGTCGCCAGCCAGCTCCGGGCGCTCGGCGTGCCGGTGAAAAAGCTCCGCGAGCCCGGCGGCCCGGCCGGGTGGGGCTGCGAGCGGACCGCGGTCGAGGCGGTGACCCCGTGAGGACCGTTCCGCTGGCGGAACACGCCGCCACCAGCGCAAACACGGGCCGGCCGGAACACGCGGAACACGCCACCTGGCCGCTGACCAGCGATGTTCCGCACCACGCGCCAGGCGGCGCCCGCTGCCCGGACTGGTGCTGTCTAGACAGCGAGGACGCATGGCCCGGCGAACCGAGGAACACGACTACCGCGACTGCGCCGACCCGGACTGCCCGAGGTTCCCGTGCAGGGTTTACAAGGAAGGCCAGTCGGCCGGGTACTGGCGCGGCTACATGGACGGCGAATCGGCCGGGTTCGCGGCCGGGTATGCGGCCGGGGCTGCTAGCGCTGCCCCCGCTGCTGGCTAGCCACCTGACCCCCGGCGTCGTGGTCCTGGTCCTGCTCGCCCTGGCCGCCGGATACGTCCTGCTGGCTCTCGCCCGGCCGACCCGCAGGTGCCCCCGCTGCAATGGCCAGCGGGTCATGGTCACCCGCTGGCGCGCCCGGTATCGGCCGTGCCGCCGCTGCTCGGCGACCGGCCGCGCGCCCCGGCGGCTCGCACCCGTCATCCACCGCACCTACTGGCTCGTGAAGCACGAGAGGAACCACCGATGAACGTCCTGATCACCGTCTGGACCCTGACCGCTGTCCTGGCCGCCGCAGGGACCTGCTTGACCGTCCTGCTGGTCCGATCCGGCGGCCGGTCCTGGCACCCCGGCGACCCGCTCCCGCACGTCCCCGCCGACGCACCGATCCGCACCTGGCACGACGCCGAACTGCGAACCCGGGTAGCCGATTCCGGGCCGTCCCGGGACCGCCAGGCCCCGGAACCGCGAACCCGAGTAGCCCAGACCGTCCCGTCAGCCCGCTAGGAGAGCACCCGTGGAACTCATCATCATCGCCGCCGTCATCGCCTACCTGGGGTTCCACCTCGGAGCCGGGCACGCCCACTACCGGCACCGCAAGGCCCGTGGCCTGCGGCCCAGCTTCTACTGGTCGTCCGTCACCGGCCCCTACGCCAGCGTCCGCATCGGCGGATTCCGCATCGGCCACCGGCTCTGACCCGGAAGAAGGAACCATGCTGAAGAAGATCCTGCTGTGGGCCGCGATCGGGTTCGCCGTCTACTACCTGGCCACCGACCCGCAGGGCGCCGCGAACGCCGTGGTGGGCAGCCTGCACCTGCTCCGGTCCGCGGCCGGCGCGGTCGGCCACTTCCTCCGCGACCTGCGGCACACCTAGCCGTTCTGGGCCGGCTGTCCCGCTAAACGCGACCATCGGCTGATTGCCGGCCGCTGCTGACCTGCGGGGCGCGGGGTCTGCGTTCTGCTGGCTGGCCGCTGATGCCGGGATAGGCCATTGTTAGCGCATGCGGCTGGACAAATGGACTGTCGTCCTGGGCGTGCTGGCGGTCGCGGCGACGGTGGTTCTCGGCGCGCTGGCCGGCGCTGCGGCAGGGGCGCTGACGGCGCTGGCCGGGGCAGTGTTCGCGGTGGGCTGGCAGGTCGCGGCCAGCCGCCAGGCCAGGATTCAGGGCGAGCATGACCGGCTCCGGGAAGCGGAGGCCGGGCTGGCGCTGCCGGACGGGCAGGCGGTGAGCCCGGCGGGGTATCTGCGGCCTGAGGCCGGGGTGGTGGAGTTCCGGGACCGCCCGCAGATGGCTGCGCTGCGCAGCTGGCTGGTATCGCCGGCTCTGGCTGGCGTGCAGCTGGTGACGGGCCCGGCAGGCAGCGGCAAGACGCGCCTGGCGCTGCAGCTCGCGGCCGAGGCTGAGGAGCAGTACGGGTGGCGCTGCTACTGGGTCCCGGCGGCGGGCCTGGAGCAGGCGGCGGACGCCGCGGGCCGCGGCTCCCTCCCGGTGCTGCTGATCGTGGATTATGCCGAGACCCGCGCCGGGCTGGCGGACATGCTCGCGGCGGTCACCACCCGGAAGGCAGGCCCGGCCTCGCGGGTGCTGCTGCTGGCGCGCAGCGCCGGGGAATGGTGGTCCCAGCTCATCGCCGATTCCGGGGCCGGCACCAGCGACATGCTGGCTGCTGTCGCGCCCGTGCCGCTGGGCCCGCTGACCGGGCCGGCGGGCCAGGAGGAGGTGTTCCGGCACGCGCTGGCCGGGTTCGCCCGCACGCTGGGCGTGGACTGCCC
>JAJYTW010000060.1:0-1708 GCA_021792855.1 Actinomycetes bacterium | reverse complement strand
CCCGTCCGTGCCGGTGCCCGTGATGGGGGCGGACGCTGTCGTGCTGGTCGTGCACGCCGCGGCGCTGCTCGCGGTCCTGGACCGCCAGATCCCTCCAGACGGCGGCGCGGCGGAACCGCCCGCCGGGCCCGGTGATGTCATCGCCAGGCTGCTGGGCCATGAGGCCCGGTATTGGGCTCGCTCCCAGGCCCGCTACCAGCTGGCGCTGGGCCCGGCCGTCCGTGAGCGCGCTGTCGCCGCCGCGACCCTGATCGGCGCCGGGGACGAGGCGTCGGCGCTCAGGCTGCTGTCCGCGATCGGCGACCTGGCTGACCCGGCCGTGCGGGGCAGCGCGGCGCGGTGGCTGCACGACCTGTACCCGGCCGGCGAGCCCGGGTACGCACCGGGGTGCGAGCCCGGGCACGCACCGGGCGAGTGGATCGGGCCGCTGCGCCCGGACCTGGTGGCCGAGACGCTGATCGTCCGGGTCATGACCGGCCAGCCGGACCTGCTCGATCACCTGGTGCGCGGGCTCGGCGAGCAGCGTGCCACCAGGGCGCTGACGATCCTGGGCCGGGCCGCGCTGACCAGCCCTGCCGCCGCCGGCCTGCTTGACCGGGCGATCCGGTCCGATCCCGAGCACCTGGTCATCCCGGCCATGACCGTCGCGGTCGAGACCAACCGGGCCGTCGGCGACCAGGTCGCCGGCCTGCTGGCAGCCGGGCACGGCTCACCGGACCTGCTGGCCCGGATCGCCCGGGAACTCCCGGACACCTCCGTCTCCCTCGCCGGGATCGCAGCCCTCACCTACCAGCGCCTCGCCGACACCGCACCCGACGGCGAGCAGCGCGCCAGCCGCCAGATCAGCCTCAGCAACTGGCTGAGCAGCATGGGGCGGCGCGAGGACGCGCTGGCCGCGATCGGCCAGGCCGTCACCGCCTACCGGGACCTGGCCGCGGCCCGGCCGGACGCGTTCCTGCCCGGCCTGGCCACGTCGCTGAACAACCAGTCCGGCTGCCTGTCGGGGCTGGGGCGGCGGGAAGAGGCACTGGCCTCGGCCAGCGAAGCCGTCACCATCTGCCGGGATCTGGCCGCGGCCCGGCCGGACGCGTTCCTGCCCGACCTGGCCGCGTCGCTGAACAACCAGTCGGTGTTCCTGTCGGAGCTGGGGCGGCGGGAAGAGGCACTGGCCTCGGCCAGCGAAGCCGTCACCATCTGCCGGGATCTGGCCGCGGCCCGGCCGGACGCGTTCCTGCCCGACCTGGCCATGTCGCTGAGCAACCAGGCCGGCCGCCTGGCGGACCTGGGACGGCGGGAAGAGGCACTGGCCGCGATCGACCAGGCCGTCACCGCCTACCGGGACCTGGCCGCGGCCCGGCCGGACGCGTTCCTGCCCGACCTGGCCACGTCGCTGAGCAACCAGGCCGGCCGCCTGTCGGATCTGGGGCGGCGGGAAGAGGCACTGGCCTCGGCCAGCGAAGCCGTCACCGCCTACCGGGATCTGGCCGCGGCCCGGCCGGACGCGTTCCTGCCCGACCTGGCCATGTCGCTGAGCAACCAGTCGAGCTGCCTGGCGGACCTGGGACGGCGGGAAGAGGCACTGGCCGCGATCAGCCAGGCCGTCACCATCTGCCGGGACCTGGCCGCGGCCCGGCCGGACGCGTTCCTGCCCGACCTGGCCGCGTCGCTGAACAACCAGGCCGGCCGCCTGGCGGACCTGGGGCGGCGG
>JAJYTW010000333.1 GCA_021792855.1 Actinomycetes bacterium | reverse complement strand
AACCGGACGGGCACGAACCGGACGACCCGGGGCCGCAACGCACGGCCGCCCGTGACCCGGCGCACGCGACGCTGATCGGCCTGAGCCTCGCCGCCTTCTTCTGTTACGCCGGCGTCGAGATCGGGGCAGCATCCTGGTCCGCGAGCTTCCTGCGCGGCCCGGATCAGCTCACCCCGACCCTGGCGGGTCTCGCCGTCTTCGGCTACTGGGCCGGTCTGGCGGCCGGCCGCCTGCTCGCCGCCGCGCTCGGATCCCGGGTCTCCGCGCGCACCGCGGCCATCGCCGGCACCATCGGCACGATCGTCGGCGCCGCCGGGCTGTGGGCCAACCCGGACCCGGCCGTCGCGGTCGCGGCACTGGTGGTCACCGGCCTCAGCCTCGGACCGATCTTCCCCGCGCTGATGAACCTCACTCCCGGCCGCCTCGGGTCCCGCGCCGCCGTGCACGTTGTTGGCTGGCAACTCGCCGCGGGCGGCATCGGCGGCGCGAGCCTGTCGGCGCTGATCGGCGTGATCCTCCAGCAGACCGGGCTCACCAGCCTCGGTCCGTGCCTGCTGCTGCTCGCCGTCCTGCTCGCCGTCCTGAACCTGCTCCTGGCCTAGCCGTCCAGGCTGAGCACCATCGTCGGGCGCTCGATCACGTGGTCGGGACGCAGCGGCCGGACGGCGGTGCCGATCGCGAAGAACTCGGTCGTGTGCCCGCCCCAGGTGTGCGAGTGCTGCCGCAACTGCACTCCGACGATCCCTTCCGCGTGCAACGCCTCCGCCTCGGCCTGCATCCGGCTCATCGCGAGTTCCCGCGCGTCGTACAGCGCCTGGGTGAACTGCTCGATCTCCACGTTCCGGCCGATGTTGCCGATCACGCCGGACAGTCGCTGGTGCGCGATGTGATACACGCACGAGCCCATCACCATGCCGAGCGGCGCGTAACCGGCCCGGATCAGCGTCCAGAAGTCCTGGCCGGACAGGTCGGAGGTGAACGGCAGATTCTTGTTGTTGCGCCAGTTGGTCACCCCGCCCCCGCCAGCGTCCGGTTCCGCCTTGACCGCGGTCCCGACCGCGATGAATTCCGCGATGTCGGCGCCGAACTCCTTCATCTCCACGTCCAGGCGGACCCCGACCACCCCGTCGGCGCCCAGCGTCTGGGCCTCGACCTCCATCCGGGACATCGCGAGTTCCCGCGCGTGATACATCGCCTGGGACAGCACGTCCAGTTCCTGGTTCTTGCTCCACCGGCCGATCTGCAGGCCCACGTGGTAGATCGAACTGCCGAGCACCAGTCCGAGCGGCCGGAACCCGGCCTCCCTGACCAGCAGGAACTCATTCACCGACAGGTCGGAGGTGAAGATCGCGCCGGGCCGGTCCGGCCTCAGTTCGGCAAGCCTGGCGATCGCGTCCTGGGGTACTCCCATCGCCCCGAACTCGGCTGGCTGCTGCTCCGTCATGCTGCTCCTCGGCTGCGTTATGCCCGATGGTTTGGGGTCTTGCCGTTGATCGTGCCGTTCTAGCGGTTCTGCCCGAGCCGCACCCGCGCCGCCTGCCGTCGCTGCGGGTCGAGCGAGAGAATCGCCAGGCTGGGCTGCTCCGCCGCCCGCTCGGATCGGCGGAAGTGCGTGATCGCGGTGCCGATGATGGTGACCTCGGCGGTGTGGTCGCGCGCGCCCTCCTGGGCCGGGCACTCCCGTTCGCCGATCCGCAGGTCCATCCGCTGGATCACGACGCCCTCGGCGCCGTGCCTGGCCACGTCCCGCCGCAATTCGTCCCTGGCGTCGTGCCTGGTGCTGGAGACCAGGTCGGTGTAGCCGGTGACCTCGGCGTTCCCGGCGCCCCACCGGCTCTGGCCCCGGGTCAGCCAGTCGTCGTGCCGGGCGCCGATCGAGATGCCGAGCACCAGTCCGACCGGGACCACCCCGTCCGCGATCAGCTTGGCGAAGTCCTGGCCGGACAGGTCGGAGGTGAATGGCTGCCGCAGCGGCGGGGCGCCGGGGGCCCGGACCGCGGTGCCGATCGCCTTGAACTCCAGGCCGCCGGCCGGGAACTGGCCGATGGTCAGCGACACCCCCACCACGCCATGCCCGCCGAGGGCCGCGCACTCGGCCACCATCCGGTCGATCGCCCGGCGGCGGGCCGCGTACATGGTCTGGACGAGCGGGCCGTACATCGCGTTACCGCCGGAACTGGACACCGCCGTCTGCCCGTAGCCGACCTGCATCATCGGCTGGAACCGGCTGAAGCTGCCGAAGTAGGAATAGCTCGGGCAGCCGTAGCCGCCGGTGTAGCCGACGTTATAGACCGCCGCCCCGAGCACCTGGCCGACCGGTTCGAAGCCGGTGGAACGGATCGCGGCGAACTCGTCGGTGCTCAGCGCCGAGCCCCAGGTGCCGCTGGCCCGGATCTCGGCCATCCGCGCCGCTGCCGCCGGCGGCAGCTCCTGGCCTGACCATGGTTCAGTCATGGAAACGCCCTTCGGCCCGGTATCTCCCGTGGAATGTGACTCTACTGTCGTGTCCCGCGCGGTGCCACCTCGCCGCGGGCCCGGACCATCAGTCCTCGTCGCGGGCGTCCCACTCCTCGTTCCGCCGGTGCACGGTCTCCAGCGCCCGGGCCGCCTCCTCCCTGGTCGGGTACGGTCCGAGACGGTCCTTGCCCGGGCACCCCGCGTCCGGTTCGACGGTGTGGTGCTTCAGGCAGAACCACCAGTGCTCCGTAGTCTCCATGCCAACTAGACTCTCAGATCATGGCGACGACGTTGCGACCTGGCCGGATTTCCCCGACCCGCCGTGTTCCGCAGGAGATCGCGCGGCCCGAGTACGTCGGCAAGCGGTACCCCACGCTCGGCGAGGACGACGTCAAGGACGCCGAGACCATCGAGCGGATGCGGGTGGCCTGCAAGATCGCGGCCCAGGCACTGGTCGAGGTCGGCGCGCACGTGCGACCGGGGGTCAGCACCGACGAGCTTGACCGGATCGGGCACGAGTTCCTCTGCGATCACGGCGCCTACCCGTCCACTCTGGGTTACCGCGGCTACCCCAAGTCGCTGTGCTCCTCGATCAACGAGGTCATCTGCCACGGCATCCCGGACGACACCGTGATCGCCGACGGCGACATCGTCAACATCGACATCACCGCATTCATCAACGGCGTGCACGGCGACACCAACGCCACCTTCCTGGCCGGCGACGTGGACGAGGAGTCCCGCCTGCTGGTGGAACGCACCCGCGAGGCCACGATGCGGGCCATCAATGCCGTCCTGCCCGGCCGCCAGCTCAACGTGATCGGCCGGGTGATCGAGTCCTACGCCCGCCGGTTCGGGTACGGGGTGGTCCGGGACTTCACCGGGCACGGGATCGGCACCACGTTCCACTCCGGCCTGATCGTCCCGCATTTCGACGACCCGGACGCGGACACCATCATGGAGCCGGGGATGACCTTCACGATCGAGCCGATGCTCACCCTCGGTACGATCGCCTACGATATCTGGCCAGATGGCTGGACAGTCGTCACCAAGGACCGCAAGCGCACGGCCCAGTTTGAG
>JAJYTW010000332.1 GCA_021792855.1 Actinomycetes bacterium | reverse complement strand
GTGCTCGGTTACGCGCCGACCATCGCCCGCGAGGACGGCATCGCACAGACCTGGCAGTGGTTCCTTGACCACGTGTTCAGCACGTCCGCCGCGTCGGCCGGCTAGTCGTCCGGCCGGCTAGTCGTCCGGCCGGGCCAGCGGATCCGCCTCGTCAGCGGATCTGCCTCGTCAGCCGGCCACCAGCGCCAGCCAGCCGGGAACGGCCACCAGCACGGCGATCACGGCGGCCAGCCCCATTTGGTACCGGACCATCGTTATCCGGCGCTGAACGGTGAGCAGCCGGTCGACCCTGGCCGCAACCGCGCTCGCCGCCGTGCCCAGCGCCTCCTCCGGCACCGCCGCGCCGGTGGCCATCGCCAGCAGAGCCGTGACCAGCGCGGGGCGACCGGACACCCGGGCCGCCCGGTCATCCGCGCACATCTCGGCCAGCACGGCGACGCGCTCGGCCGCGCCGCGGAATAGCGGCACGCCCGGGACGGACTGAGACAGCGCCCGGGTGAGCAGGATCAGCGTGTTGTGCCGGCCGGCCAGATGCGCCCGCTCATGCGCGATCACCGCGCGCAACTGGCCCGGTCCGAGCAGCGCGATCGTGCCGCTGGTCAGGACGATGGTGGCCGGGCGCCCGACCACGCAGTAGGCGGCCGGCCGGGGCGAATCGAGCACCACGGCGCCGACCTCGCCGGCCGCGCGGACCTCGCCGGCCCGGCGGGTCCCGACGGCGCCGCTGGACAGGCGGCGTCCGACCAGTCGCGCCGCCGCGGCATGGGCCCGGCTGCCGTTACGGCCCCGCCGGACGCCGCCCGCGCACCGCGCGGCTACCAGCACCAGCGCTAGGCCCGTCGCGACCGCCGCCGCCGATAGCCCGGTGTCGACGAGTGCGCTCTGGTAGACGGCGGGCGCGCACGCGTGGCCGGCGACCGACTGGCAGATGACCTCGGCGAGCGCACTCCAGCCAGCGGCCGCCGAACTGGCCAGTGCCTGCACGGCGAGGATCGCGGCGCAGACCGCGGTCGCGACAGCGACCAGCCAGGCAAGCAGCCCGAGTCGGGCGTCAACACCCGATCTGGTGAGCCTGACCAGCACGGGCGGGGCGAACCAGGCGACGGCGGCGGCGTAGCCGAACCACAGCAGTGCCGCGGTCACCCCGGCCGCCGGTCCGTCCGGCGCCGCAGCACCTCGCGCAGCGCGTGTGACTCCGCGCCGTCCATCTGGGCGACGAAATGGCTCAGCACCGCCTCGGTGTCGCCGCCGGTGTCCAGCGCCTCGCGCATCAGCCCGGCGCTGTACTCCGCGCGACTGGCGGTCGCGGTGTAGCGGTATGCCTTGCCGTCCCTGACCCGGCTCAGCCACCCCTTCTTGTAGAGGTTGTCCATCGTGGTCATGACCGTCGTATAGGCGATCGGCCGGTCCCGGCTGATCTCGTCGAGCAGATCCCGCACCGTCACCGGCGCACCGGCCCGGTCCCACACCCGGTCCATGACCACGGATTCCAGGTCGCCGAATCCGCGCATCCCGCCTCCGTGTCCTTGCTCGTCAGCATAGAAGCCCGGCGCCGGCTGAGTCCGGCGGCAGGACAGTCACGCCGCCTCCGACTACTATGTGCGTACGTAGATAGTAGATCGAATGGTGCGGCCCATTCCAGTCGAGAGGCGGTCCGATGAGCAAGGCAGCACGGACTAGGGCGCGCACCGCCCAGGCGAAGATAGCGGCCCAGCGGGAACGAGAGCGGCGGATCCGGGCCAGGCGGCGGGTGCTGATCGCCGCGGGGAGTGTCATCGCGGTGGTCGCCGTGGTCGGCGCACTCATCCTGGTACGGCTCGCCCGGCCGACGGCCAAGGCCGGGCCGGCCCGGCTGGATTCGAACGTCGCCCGCCAGGTCAGCACCGTCCCGGCGGCGGTATTCGACCGGGTCGGAGCAGGTTCGGCGACCGGCCTGCGAGCGATCAGCGGCCAGGCCCTGTCCGTCGGCGGCAAGCCCGAGTTGCTCTACATGGGCGGCGAATTCTGCCCCTACTGCGCCGCCGAGCGCTGGGCGATCGCGGCGGCGGTCAGCCGGTTCGGCACGCTGTCGGGATTGCGCTTCATCCACTCCTCACCGACCGACGCCTACCCGAACACGCCGACCCTGTCGTTCTCCCGGGCCACCTTCACCAGCAGGTACCTGAGTTTCGTGCCGGTGGAGTGGTTCGGCGAGGCCACCGACCCGAGCACCCCGTTCGGCCATGTCTACCTCCAGCATCCGACCCCTCAGCAGGCCCGCCTGTTCGCCAGGTACTCCGGCGGCGCGATCCCGTTCGTGGACATCGGCAACCGGTACGTCGCGCCGCAGGCCCAGTACCTGCCGTCCACCCTCGCCGGGATGACCTGGGCACAGGTCGCGGCTGCGATGCGCGACCCAGCCAGTTCGGTCGGCCGGAACATCGATGGAGCGGCCAACATGATCACCGCGGCGATCTGCGCGGTGACGCACGGCCGGCCCGGTAACGTCTGTCACTCCGCTGCCGTCACGGCAGCGCGCGGATCCATCTAAACTCACTCTCGGCTGACCCGGCCGCGCCGGGCGATCCGCGGCAGCCAGCCGCTGAACCACAGGTAAACAGCCAGCGACAACCTGCCAGCAGCGGTCTGCCCGCGCGTAGGCTGCCGCCAGGCCCGGTCGGCCCGATGCCCGGATCCGGCCGGGTCGGCGGCCGCGCCGTGCCCGGTCGGCTGCTCCGCCGCAGGCAGCTTCGAGAGGGACGCGCCACGCCATGCACCTGACCTACCTGCAGGCCGCCATCGTCGGCCTGATTCAGGGCGTCACCGAGATGTTCCCGATCTCGAGCCTCGGTCACAACGTGCTGCTCCCCGCGCTGGTCGGCGGAAGCTGGGCGAAGACCCTGAACGTGTCCGGGTCGAAGACGCCGTACCTGGCGTTCATCGTCGGCCTGCACGTCGCGACCGCGCTCGCGCTGATGGCCTACTTCTGGCGGGACTGGATCAGGATCATCGGCGGGTTCTTCTCCTCGCTCAGGCACCGCGAGATCGAGACCCCCGACCAGCGGCTGGCGTGGATGATCATCCTGGCAACGATCCCGGTCGGCATCGTCGGAGTCCTGTTCGAGCACGAGTTCCGGGTCCTGTTCGGCACCGCGATCTACGCGGGCATCTTCCTGTTCGCCAACGGGCTCATCCTGCTGGCCGGTGAGATGTTCCAGCGCCGCTCGCCCAAGGGCCGGCACGCCCAGCGGGCACAGCAGGCCGACGACGCCGCGATCGCCACGCCCAGCGTCCGGGTCAGCGGGGCGGGCCTTTCGGGCACGCCGGTCGCGGCCGCGGCGACCGCGGGCGGCGGTTCGGCCGCCGTCGCGATGGCCGCGGAGCACATCGACGAGCGGGATGCCGGAATCGCCTCGGACCGGCGACTGGCCAGGCAGAGCAACGGGCAGGCGGTGCTGATCGGCTCGGCCCAGATCCTGGCCCTGCTAGCCGGGATCAGCCGGGACGGCGTGGTCATGGTCGCCGGGATGTTCCGCGGGCTGTCCCGCGAGGACGC
>JAJYTW010000059.1:10000-21555 GCA_021792855.1 Actinomycetes bacterium | reverse complement strand
CCGCCTGGCCGAACCACCCGCTCGGCGGCCCGGGCAGGAAGTTGGTCAGGATCATCAGCACGAACATCAGCCCGATCCCGGCCGAGATCGCCCCGGCGGTGTGCCGGAGCATCGCCCCGAGGCCGAACGACAGCAGTCCGGTGACCGCCAGGAACAGCCCGCCGCCGATGACCGAGCGGAGCACGTTCGGCTCGCCGAGACTGGTGCTGACGCTCTGCGTGGACAGGATCGCCTGCCCGATGAAGAACGCCACGAAGCTCGTCACCAGGCCGACCACGAGGGCGACCAGGCTGAAGACCACGGCTTTGGCGGCGTATACCGTGCCGCGCCTGGGCATCGTGGTGAGCGACGTGCGAATCATCCCGGTGGAGTACTCCGACGTGATCACCAGCGCGCCGAGCACGACGATGATGAGCTGCCCGATCAGCAGCCCGAACAGGCTGACGCTGACCGCCGTCGACCGAATCTCCGCGGCCCGTTGCGCGACCAGTGCGGCGGCCTGGGCGTGCGACAGCGCTCGTCCATTGAGGGTCAGGCCGGTCTTGAGGCTGGCCAGTCGCTGTGTCTGGCCCCAGCTGAACAGCGCGCCGATTCCGATGCTCGCCACGACCAGCGCGAGCAGCGTCCAGTAGGTCGAGCGCACCGAGCGGATCTTGGTGAACTCCGAGCGCATCGCGCCGAGGAATCCGGCCCGGCCCCGCGGTACCGCGCCAACGGCCGGCGCGGCGGTGGTCATCGTGGTCATCTCAGCCTGCCCTTCCCGCAGGAGCGACCGGCGCTCCGTCGGCCATCGGAGTCTCGGCGTGGAACTGCACGCTCGACGCGGTCAGCTCCATGAAGGCCTGCTCAAGCGAGGCCTGCGCGGACGTCAGTTCGTGCAGCCTGATCCCGTTCTCAAAGGCCAGATCGCCGACCTGGGCCGTGCCGATCCCGAGCAGCACGAGACGGCCGTCGTCGTCGGTACGGACCGTCGCACCGACGGCGGCGGCGGCCTTGGCAAGCTGGTCCGCCTGCGGGGTCCGGACGCGCACCGACTGCTGAGAGTTGGCCGCGATGAACTCCTGGACCGTGCAGTCCGCGATCAGCTTGCCCCGGCCGATCACGATCAGGTGGTCGGCCGTGTTCTCCATCTCCGACATCAGGTGGCTGGAGACGAAGACCGTTCGCCCCTCGGCAGCCAGGGCCTTCATCAGGTTCCTGATCCACAGGATGCCCTCGGGGTCCAGGCCGTTCACCGGCTCGTCGAACATCAGGATGCCCGGGTCGCCGAGCAGGGCCGCGGCGATGCCGAGGCGCTGGCCCATGCCGAGCGAGAACCCCCGGGACCGCTTCTTGGCGACCTCCCGGAGTCCGACGAGCTCGAGCACCTCGTCGACCCGGCGGGCCGGGATGTTGTTGGTCTGGGCCAGGCAGAGCAGATGGTTGTAGGCGCTCCGGCCGCCGTGCACCGCCTTGGCGTCCAGCAGCGCTCCAACCTCGCGCATCGGCCAGGCGATTTGCGGGAACGGCTTGCCGTTCACGGTGACCGAGCCGCTGGTCGGCCGGTCGAGCCCGAGGATCAGCCGCATCGTGGTGGTCTTGCCGGCGCCGTTCGGGCCGAGGAAGCCGGTGATCTTGCCCGGTTCGACGGCGAAGGACAGATGGTCGACGGCGAGGGTGTCGCCGTACCGCTTGGTGAGGCTCCGTGCCTCGATCATGGTCGGCAGTTCCTTCCTGCCGGCACAGGACCGCGGTCAGACCGGCACAGGTTCGGATTATCGCGGCCCGCCGGCGCCCGTCCGGGCGCATCCAGGTGGCCAGCGTGATCAGTATCGATGCGGGAGCACCGCCGCCGCGTCGGTCGCAGGAGTGAAATCCGGCTCAGCCCAGAGGCTGATACGCGGCATGTCCGGCTCGGGCCGGCACATACGATGACCGCGATGGCACCGGAACTGATCATGGCGGCCTTCGCCGGCGAGTCGCGGCGGCTATCAGAGGTGATGACCGGGCTCGATGACGCGGGCTTCGCCCGTCCCACCCGCTGCGTCCCGTGGACGGTGGCCGAACTCCTTTATCACGTGCAGATGGCTGTCGGGCGCCTGACCACGATGCTCGCCGACCCCGACCCCGACCCTGGGGGCACGGGTCTGGTGACAGCGGCCGGGTACTACCGGGCCGAAGGGCGCTTCTCCCCGTCGGTGAACGCGGACCGCGTCCAGTCCGCTCAGCGCCAGGCGGCGGACCTGCCCGACGCGGCGACGCGCGTCCGCGAGTTCCGGCAGGCCAGGGATGATGCCTGGGCGAGCGTGCGGGATGCCCCGCCCGAGCGGCTGGTGCGCACGCGGCACGGGGACCGGATGCTGCTCGCGGAGTTTGTCCGCACCCGGGTCTTCGAGCTCGCCGTCCACGGACTGGACCTAGCGGTCGCGCTGGATCGCAGTCCGTGGACCACCGTTGAGGCCGCGCAGGTCACCGAGGGACTACTGCTGACTCCGGCGGAAGCCACCAGCATCCGGAGCGCCGCCGGCTGGGATCAGGTCACCCTGATCGCCAAGCTCACCGGCCGCGTTCCGGTGACAGCCGACGAGGCCGAGCCGATCCGGTCCGCCGGTATCCGGCGGCTGGCCCTTGGCTAGCACGCCGTGCATTCCCTCCCCGTCGGGCGGGCGCCCGGCCGGTGGCTCCGGCGGGCACGCTAGCCGCGCGACGGGCAGCTAGCGGACCCAGCCGTCCCCGCCGGTCAGCCTGGTCATGGCCGGCCGGACCATATCCTCCGTGACCTGATCGCCGGTCCAGGCGATCGCGCAGAGCGCGCGCAGCCCGTCGATCGGCGCGCCCGCCCCGGACAGCTCCAGCGGTCCGCCGTCGGCCAGCCGCCTAGCGGTCCAGCCGCCGCAGCCGTATTCCTCGATGGCTCTGTGTTGCGATGCGCCGTCCGCAGCGCTCGCCGCAGCGAGAGCGCCCGCCGACCTGCCGTCCTCGCCGGACTCCGGCGCGCGGTTCCCGCCCACGCGCGGGCTACCCCTCGGGCCGATGACCGGCTGCGGCTCGGTCAGACCACTCAGATCGGCGGCCAGGTAGGTCGGCCGGCGGCCGGACGGCGCCAGCACCGCGTCCAGCGGCGTGGTCACCCCGGTCAGCACGAGCAGGCTGTCCGCGCCGCCGCGCACCGCGCCCTCGATGTCGGTGTCCAGCCGGTCGCCGACCACCAGCGGGCGCCGGGCGCCGGTGCGCTGGACCGCCTCGGCGTGCAACGGCGGCTCCGGCTTGCCCGCGACCACCGGCTTCACGCCGGTCGCGGCGATCACGACCTGGAGCAGCGACCCGTTGCCCGGCTGCGGTCCGCGCGGCGTGGGCAGCGTCTTGTCCGCGTTCGTCGCGACGTACCAGGCGCCGTCGCGGACCGCGATTGCGGCCTCGGCGAGCAGTCCGTAGTCGATGCCGGGCACGTACCCCTGTGCGACGGCGACCGGGTGCTCGGCGGCGACCGAGACCGGCCGCAGGCCCCGCGCCCGCAGCGCCACTCTCAGCCCCATCCCGCCGGCGACCAGCACCGGCGACCCGGGAGGCACCTTGTCGGCGATCAGGTGCGCGGCGGCCTGCGCCGAGGTCACCACGTCACCGGCGCCCGCGGCTACGCCGAGCCTGGTGAGCTGCGCCGCGGTGGCCGACGGAGTACGGGAGGCGTTGTTGGTCACGAAGGCCAGCCGCATGCCCGCCCGACGGGCCGCCGCCAGGCCGTCGACGGCGCCGGGCACCGCGTCCTGCCCCTTGTAGACGACGCCGTCCAGGTCAAGCAGCGCGACGTCGTAGGTCGCGGCGAGCGTGCCCGCGGGGTCGGTCGCCTCGGCAGGGCCGGTCGCCTCGGCGGGCTCAGCGCGCACAGCGGATCCGGTGCGGCCGTCGGGGTGCTCGTCGTTTCGCATCAATCACATTCTTCACTTCTGACACTGTTCCTGGCCCGCAGTGTGGCACGCGCGCTGCGCAGCGCGTCGGTGTAATGCCGCAGATCCGGCCGCATGGCGGCCGCGAGCGCCAGATGCTCGACCGCCGCGCCGTGATCCCCGGTCCTGGCCAGCGCCAGGCCGAGGCCGAACTGCGCGTAGTCGTCGGTCGGGCTCGCCTCGACGATCCGCCGGAAGCTGCCGGCCGCGTCCGCGTAGCGGCGGGTGTCGAACTGCGCCCTGGCCAGGGCCTCCAGGATGCTGCGGGAGTCCGGTTCGGCGGCCGCCGCGCGCTCGAGCAACTGCGCCGCGGCCGCCGGACTACCCCGGCCGAGCAGGTCCAGGCCCCGGCGGTACATGCCGTAGATGTCGTAATGCTCCGGACCGGCTGGCTCCGATCCGGGCTGATCCGCGAGCTGATCCGGGTGCGGCCCGGCCTCGCCGCGCCGCCCGGCAGGCCCGGGCCCGCCCGCCTCGGCGGCAGGCAATTCGCCGGGGCGGGAATCCCAGCCGCCCGAAGATCCTTCTGACATATGTGCAGATCCTTCCGTCGTACCACGCATCCACCACGGAGCGGCTCGCCAGCCTGGAGCTAGCGCCCTTCCGGGGCCTTCGTTACGCGCCAGACCGGGTCAGCGGCCTCGCCGAGGTCACCTCTCCACCGTACGACGTCATCTTTAGCGATAAAGAGGACCAGCTGATGGCGGCGGACCCGCACAACGTGGTCCGGCTGATCCTGCCCAGGCCGGTCGATGGCGAGGTCGGCGGCGAGTACGAGCACGCCGCGCAGTCCCTCCGCGAGTGGCGCGAGCAGCAGATCCTGGTAACCGACCCGGACCCGGCTCTGTACGTGTACGAGCAGGCCGGGCCGGCCATGGTGCAGCGCGGGCTGATCGGGGCAGTCCGGCTGGTCCCGCCGGAGGCCGGGGTCGTGCTGCCGCACGAGGATGTCTCGCCCGGGCCGGTGGCCGGCCGGCTCAGGCTGATGACCGAGACTCAGGCCAACCTGGAGCCGATCTTCCTGCTCTACGACGGCGGTGACGGCGACCCGGGTCCCGCCGCGCGGATCATCGCCCGGACCGCGGAGAACCCGCCGCTGATGGAGGCTCATACCTCCGACGGGCTACGGCACCGGCTCTGGGCGATCACCGATCCCGGCGAGGTCACGGCCATCGCCGACGATCTCGCGCCCCGGCAGGCGCTGATCGCGGACGGGCACCATCGTTACGCCGCCTACCTTCGGCTGCAAGAGCATATGCGGCGCTCCGGCGCCGGTGAGGGACCCTGGGACTACGGACTCGCGCTGCTGGTCGACTCGGCCGGCTACCCGCCCAGGATCGGCGCGATCCACCGGGTCATCTCCGGACTGGACGCCACCCGGGCCGCGGAACTGGCCAGCACGGCGTTCCGGGTCCGCGAGGTCTCGGCGGCGATGATGGACCTGCCGGTAACTCTGGAGGCCCTGGCCGACGCCAGCGCCGAGGGCCCGGCCTTCGCCGTCATCGACAAGGTGGCCGGCTACCTGCTCTCTCACCCGGACCCGGCCCGGGCACAGGCGGCCATGCCGCCGGGCACCTCGCCGCAGTGGCGCGCGCTGCCGGCATCGGTGATGCAGGAACTGCTGATCTTCGGGGTGTGGGAACTGACCGACGATGACCAGGCCGTGCTCGCGGTGCATGACGCCGAGGCGGCGGTGCGCGCGGCGCAGGAGGGCGGCGGCACCGCCGTGCTGTGCAGTCCGATGACCCCGGCCGACGTCTACGCAGTCGCCGCCCGCGGCGAGAAGGTGCCGCGCAAGTCGACCTCGTTCGCACCGAAGCCGCGGACCGGACTGGTCATGCGGGCGTTCGCCGACGGCTGAATCGTCGGCCAGCCAGCCGGCACCGGATCCCGCGGCAGCGGGTTGGACTGAAACGATAGGGCCATGAACGACGAATCGCGCACCCCGGCCGGTCCGGACGTGATCACCCCGCTTGGTCACGACGTGTACCAGATCGACACCCGGATGGCCGGCTACGACGGGATCACCGCCGGCTACCTGATCCGCGCAGACCGGCCGTGCCTGGTCGAGACCGGCACCGCGCCGTCGGCGCCGGTGGTGCGGGACGCGCTGGCCGCGCTCGGGGTCGGCCCGGGCGACCTGGCGACCGTGGTCGTCACTCATATCCACCTGGACCACGCGGGCGGCGTCGGCGACATCGCCGAGTTGTACCCGAACGCCGAGATCGTGGTGCACGAGCGCGGGGCCAGGCACCTCGCGGACCCGTCCCGGCTGATGGCCAGCGCCCGGATGGTCTACGGCGACGAACTGGACGAGTTGTTCGGCGAACTGCTGCCGACGCCTGCCGAGCGGATCCGGGCCGTGGAGCAGACCGGCGTCGTCGACCTCGGCGGCGGCCGGCGGCTGGAGAGCCACTACTCCCCCGGGCACGCCAAGCACCACGTCGGCCTGCTCGACTCGCTCAGCGGCGACCTGTACGTCGGCGACGCGGCCGGGATCTACATTCCCGAGACCGGGGACCAGCGCCCGGCCACCCCGCCGCCGGACTTCGATCTGGGCGTCGCGCTGAACTCGCTGCGCACGTTCGCCGATCTGCGGCCGACCAGGCTGCTGTTCAGCCACTACGGGCCGGTCACCGAGGTTGATCGCGCGCTGGAGCGCTCCGGGGAGGAACTCCGGCTCTGGGTGGAGGAAACCAGGCGGGCGCACCGGTCCGGCCTGGACCTGGACCACGCGGTCGCGATGGTGGCCGAGCGGACCAGGCAGCGGTACGCGGTCTTCGCCGACGACGCCGACCCGGCTATCGCGGCCAAGTTCGAGCGGCTATCCGGGGCGGCCGCCAACGTCGCCGGGATCCTGCACTGGCTGGAGAAGACCGAAGCCGCAGGCCAGCCTGCCTAGCGCGCTAGGCCGGGGATCCGCGGCGGCGGGCTGCCGGGACCGGCTCTGCGGGGCAGGTTGAGACGCGGGCTGCGAACCGTTATCGGGTAGCGAACGGGTTTGGCCGGGCCTAGTCTGCCGTTAATGACATCGGCACCGCCGCCGAGCGCCGCGGGCCGGTCAGGAGAAGCCGCGTGCGCCCCGGCGCCGAGAGGCGGTCTAGCCATGAGTGACACCAGCGCCGGAACCGGCAAGGTGGTCGTCAACAGGTCGATGTCGCTGGACGGATTCATCGCGGGTCCCGGTGACGCGATGGACTGGATCTTCGATTTTGTGGCGCCGGATGAGTTCCCGGAGATCGCGGCCGCCACCGGCGCCATGCTGATCGGGCGGCGCACCTACGAGGTCGCGAACCGGATGGACGCCGGGAACGAACGCGGCTCGGGGGCAACCGGCGAGGCCTACCCGTTCTCCGGGCCCGTGTTCGTCCTGACTCACCGGCCGCCGGACACACCGGACCCGGAGGTCACGTTCCTCACCGGGGACATCGGGGCGGCGGTCGCCACGGCACTGGACGCCGCGGGCGGCAGGAACCTGGAGATCCTGGGCACCGACCTGGCCAGCCAGTGCCTGCGGCGCGGCCTGGTCGACGAGATCCTGGTCTATGTGCTGCCGGTGCTGCTCGGTGACGGCATCCGGTTCTCGTCGCCGGGTCTTGGCCGGATAGACCTGGAACCGCTCGGCGCCACCCGGTCGGGCACGGTCACCATCCTCCGGTTCCGCGTCCGCGCCTAGTCCCGCCTGCGCGGCCCGCCCCGCCTGCGCGGCCCGCCCGGCCTCGCCGGGCCCGGCGAGGCCGCACCACGCGGTCGTGGCAACAGCGTCGGGAGCAGGAGCACCCAGCGGACCGCTACAACCGTCTGCCATCCCATCAAGAGTCGGGCCGATGAATTGCGGGTCGCCAGGCAGTCCAACCCTCAGATCTGCATCGATGATGAGACAGGAGCGCAATGGCCGGGTGGGACAAGCACATCAATTCCATCTCTCTGGTAGTCGGAGACCTAGAGCGCGCGAAGACGTTCTACCGGGAGGTCTTCGGCCTGCTCCCGCTGGATCAGGAAGCGGACTTGGCGATCTTCGGCTTTTCTGACCTGTACGTCGCACTGCGGCAGGATCCGGCTTACAAGCCCCCCCGGCCGCGAACTACTCGCCCTGGCGCGCAAGGGCGTCGGCCAGTTCTCGATCTGGGTTGAGGACGTCGATGCCGTCGCCGCCGAACTGGACAAGCACGGAGTCACAATCATCAGTGGCCCCGCCGATCGTGATTGGGGCATGCGCACGATCACCTTCGCCGATCCGGACGGTTACATCTGGCAGATCGCGCAGGACTTGCCCTAGTCTTCGGCGGCGCCGCGGCAATCTAGCCGACGGCTTTGACGAGGAAGATCCGCCGGTAACCATCCTGGTGCCGCCGGTCCACCTCCTGGTATCCAAGGCGGAGGTAGACGGCGAGACTCTCGGTCATCACCTCGTTGGTATACAGCGTCAGCCGCGGCAGGCCGCGGCCGACTGCCTGTCGCTCGGCGAACTCCAGCAGCACGCGGCCAAGCCCGCGCCCCTGCGCGGCCGGGTCGACCGCGACGTTCTCGATCAGCAGGCTATCGTCGCGCTCGATCAGGACGATTACCCCGGCGATCGGTTCACCGAGCACCCACACGTAGCCTGCTGCGACCTCCGGCTGGTAATCGTGCAGCACCGGCGCGGGCGGCCGGTCTAGCAGGTCGGCGTACCGCGCATAGGCCCGTCCGATTACGCGCTCGATGCCCGGCAGATCGGACGGCGTCGCCGGGCGCGGCACCGGCCGGCCGCTAGCCGGCTCGCCGCTACCCGGCACCATGCGCGGCGTCCGGGTCGGCTTCCGCATCGGAGTCTGCGGCTGGGTGTTCCTCCGCAGCGCCGTGCACCTCCGAACCTGTATCCGCTACCGCGCCAGAATCCGCCGTGGCCGTGACCGTGGCCGTGGCGGAATCGACCGGAACGGGGTCCGGCTCATCGGCCCCAGACTCAGACTCGGCCCCGGACTCGACGTCGAAGTCGAGATCCAGATCGTCGAAGTCGAGCATGTCGAGATCCTCGATGCGCTCGGCCGCGTCCGTCTCTCCGTGCACATCAACCTGAGCGGCCCGGCCAAACCAATACCGCGCCTCGTCAGCGCGCCCCGCGTCCGTCAGCGCATCCGCGTACGCGTAGAACAGCCGAGCCGAACCGCTGCCTGCCCGCTTCGCAGTTAGTTCCGGCACCTGCAGCGCGACTACCGCCGCATCAGGGAAGCCCTGGTCGCGCCGGATACCGGACTCAACTATCCGCAGTTCAAGCTGCGTTTCCCGACTCAGCTTGCTGTTCTGCGGCGCGGTGACGATATCCAGTGCCCGGTCCAGCCTGCCAAGCGCACGCTCGCAGTCGGCCATCAACGGGAGGTACGAATCCTGCCCGGTAATCCGCCGGGCAGCGCGAAGCTCAGCCAGCGCCTCCGCCCACTTCCCGGCCCGGTAGGCGCCCACGCCGCACGCCTCGCGCACGATCCCTACCCTCGCCGCCAGCTTCCTGGCGGCTAGCGCGTACTCATACCCGCGATCCGGATCGTCGGCCAGACCCGCCGCCACGAGCAGCCTGGCGACGGAGTCCGCCAGGTCTCCCGGGAGGGTCCTCAGCTCCGCGCGGGCCGCCGGATCGAGCTGATCGGCGGTGATGCTGGCAGGAACGGCCAGGCGCGGCTCGGCGCGGTGCTGACGGTCGCCGCCGCCGGCGTCCGGACCCGAACGTCCCGTTCGCTCCCGGCCGCGGCCCGCGCCACCGCGGTCGAAGGACCGCTGGCCATCCCGGCCCGCGCCGCCCCGGTCGAAGGACCGCTGGCTATACCGGGCCGCGCCGCCCCGGTCGAAGGACCGCTGGCCATCCCGGGCCGCGCCGCCCCGGTCGAAGGACCGCTGGCCATCCCGGGCCGGCGGCCGTGAGCCTGGTGCGCTGTCTCCCCGGGGCGGCCGATAACCCCCACCGCCGCCGGACGGACGGGCCCCGGCTCCGCTCGACCGCCTTGGTGCACCGCCGCGACGCGAACCATCACCCGGGTCCCGGCGATCCGTCCAGCCGCCGCCGGACTCGCCCTCACGCTTGCCAGCGTCTTCTGCCTCGCGCCGCCAGCGCCCGGGACGATCAGAACCTTCCGAGCGCGAACCAGACCAACCCGATGAACCCGTACGGCCGCCGCCAGATGGCCGGCCGCCGCCAGATGGCCGGTCGCTGGCCCAGGAACGCCCTGAGCGCTCGCCTCGCACTCCGCCGCCGTCCCGCCGCTCACCGCCCAACGCGCGCGGCCCGGAACTCGGTCGCCTATTGCCCGCCCCGCGACCACCGGCTGACTCAGCCCCGCGGCCACCGCCGTCTGAGTCACGCCCGCCCTGGCGCCCGGGCCGTGATCCCTCGCCAGTCTCTTCCGGCCGCCAGCGACCGCGGGACGTCTCGCCATCACGCGTCCAGCCATTCCCGCCTGACGACGCACCGCGCCGACCGCCTTCACTGCCAAATCCACCGCCCGGTCGGCCACTGCCGCGAGCACCGCCCGAGTTACGGCCGCCCGGCCCACGCCCACCCGATCCGCCGCCAGAGGGCCCTCGCCCCTGGGAACGCGTACCTCCTCGACCAGCATTGGGCCCAGGCCTATCACCTTGGCCACGACCGCCGTCGCCCTCGCCTCGTTGCGGCCGCCCGCCGGTACTTCCTGCCACGGAACTCTCCACCAATCTCACCTGTACGCGCAGCCTACGGCCTTCCGCGGCCACTACTCGCCCACCTGTGGTCGGACCCGCTCCGGACAGCGCTTCCCCGGCCAGCGAATCTCCCAGCGTCCCAGCGGCTCACGAGCCGGCCGGAAAGCCACTCTCCGCCCCGAGTCGGGTCTGGCTTTACGAACCGACTCATCGTTCGGCATCTCGCGGATCAGCGGAAGACCGCGCTGCCCCAGACAGATCTGGATACCCGCGTCCCGCCTCGAGCCGCCCGTAGAGAGCTCGCGAGCACGTCAAAACGCGCTGAGGGCCATCACCTTACGGTAACGGCCCTCAGCGGGAAGATGTCCGGCGGCGTCCTACTCTCCCACGCAGTCTCCCGCGCAGTACCATCGGCGCTGAAGGGCTTAACTTCCGGGTTCGGAATGGGACCGGGTGTTTCCCCTTCGCTATAGCCACCGAAACACTATGGAGATGTGATTTTCCCGGGCCCCAGCGCCCGAGCCGACCGCACCTCGGGAACCGCACAGTGGACGCAAACAAGATCGTGAAGTAGAGCCAAGCCCTCGGCCTATTAGTACCAGTCAGCTGCACACGTTGCCGTGCTTCCACCTCTGGCCTATCAACCCAGTCGTCTAGCTGGGGGCCTTACCAGGTTAACCCTGTGGGAGACCTAATCTTGAGGCGAGCTTCCCGCTTAGATGCTTTCAGCGGTTATCCCTTCCAAACGTAGCCAACCAGCCGTGCTCCTGGCGGAACAACTGGCACACCAGAGGTTTGTCCGTCCCGGTCCTCTCGTACTAGGGACAGCCCCTCTCAAGTCTCCTGCGCGCGCAGCGGATAGGGACCGAACTGTCTCACGACGTTCTAAACCCAGCTCGCGTACCGCTTTAATGGGCGAACAGCCCAACCCTTGGGACCTGCTCCGGCCCCAGGATGCGACGAGCCGACATCGAGGTGCCAAAC
>JAJYTW010000059.1:0-5000 GCA_021792855.1 Actinomycetes bacterium | reverse complement strand
ACCTCGGGACGGGTGTCAAATCGGGGCGGGACTCTTTTTTCGACAAGTCGCTGACCTGCCCTTTCACCAGAGTTTGCGCGGATTTGGCCGACTGGTCACGCTGGAGGGCCGTCCAGTCCGGCCAGTCCGGCGAATCCATCCAGCACCGCCTGCCCGGGCTACCGGGCAGCGTTGAACCTGGGCCAGAGTGCAGGAAGGGAACGTGATGCGGTTGGCCTCAGCGGGCGGCCGGTGGTCGGGGCTGCTCGCCACGCGGCCGCCGGGACGTTCCACGGGTGACTTACTGCGGCATCTATCGGGCGGCCCTGGGCGACTGGCGGACATGACTCTCGCGCGCCACGGGCCTTCCGCACCACGGGCCCTCCGCACCAGGCTGGTTGGCCCGCGCCGGACCCTCGCGTTCCGCCTTCCGCACGAGGTGGGGCGCGGCCAGGGCGATCGTTTTGGCGCGGCGGCCGCCAAGCGGCCGGACTGGCGGGGTCGCAGGAGCAGATCGGGTCGCACCGGAGTCGGGCAGGGGCGCGGTGCGAACGGCCTGTGGGGCCAGAGTGACGTCAGATGCCGCTGGGAGAGGCTGAGAGCCTATCTGGGTGGCTTTGGGAGGTCACCCGATGTCAGCGGGCCCGGGTCGAGTTTCCGGGCCGCGGCGGGACGCGGGTACGGCGCCAGCGCCGATGACTAGCCGACAATCTCAGGGGGGTGGCCACCCGGCCCGCAGCACGGATCCGGTCGGCGGCAACTGAGCACGGCAGCGGCCAGGTTAGGCGCGTACCTCGATCCCGCCCACCGTGCGCTTGCCCCGGCGGAGCACCAGGTACCTGCCGTGCAGCAGGTCAGCCTCGGACGGGCTCGCTTCGACCGAGCCGACCTTCACGTTGTTCAGGTACGCGCCGCCCTCCTGGATCGCCCGGCGGGCCGCCGACTTGCTTGGCGCGATGCCGCACGCGGCCATCAGGTCCGCGACCGTCGCCAGGCCGGTCCCGCCGTCCGGCTCACTGGAGGTTCCGGCCCTAGCCAGGTCCGCCTTGTCGACTTCCGCCCTGGGCACCTCGGCCAGGGCGGTGGCCAGCGTCCCCTCGTCGAGTTCGCGCAGGTCACCCTGGCCGAAGAGGGCCTGCCCGGCGGCCACGGCCTTCGCCGTCTCGGCCGCTCCGTGCACCAGAGTGGTGACCTCGTCGGCCAGCCTGCGCTGGCCGACCCTCGCCGCCGGCCGCTCGGCCGTCTCCGCTTCGAGGTGCTCGATCTCGTCCCGGCCGAGGAACGTGAAGACGCGGAGCAGACCGGGCACCTCGGCGTCGGACCGGTTCAGCCAGAACTGGTAGAACGCGTACGGGCTCATCAGCTCGGGACTCAGCCAGATGGCCCCGCCCTCGGACTTGCCGTACTTGGTGCCGTCCGGCTTGGTGATCAGCGGCGTGGCGAGCGCGTGCACGGAGTCGCCGGTGACGCGCCGGATCAGATCCACGCCGGAGACCAGGTTCCCCCACTGGTCACTGCCGCCTAGCTGCAGGTCGCAGCCGTACCGCTGGTGCAGTTCGAGGAAGTCGTTGGCCTGCAGGATCTGGTAACTGAACTCGGTGTAGCTGATCCCACCCTGCTCCAGCCTGGTCTTGACGACCTCGCGGCTGAGCATCTGGTTCACCGGGAAGTGCTTGCCGATGTCGCGCAGGAAGTCGATCGCCGAAAGCTGACTGGTCCAGTCCAGGTTGCTGACCGCGATCGCGCCGGTCGGGCCCGGGTCGAAGTCCAGGAACCTGCCCACCTCAGCGCGGATCCGCTCCACCCAGGCCGCGACCACGTCCCGGGGATTCAGCGTCCGCTCGGCGGATTTGCCGCTCGGGTCGCCGATCAGTCCGGTCGCGCCGCCGACCAGCCCGATCGGCCGGTGCCCGGCCTGCTGGAGCCGCCGCATCGTGAGCAACAGGACCAGGTTCCCGATGTGCAGCCCAGGGGCGGTCGGGTCGAAGCCGCCGTAGTACGTCATCGGCCCGGCGGCCAGCCCCTTGCGGAGGTCATCGAGGTCGGTGGACACGGCGATCAGCCCGCGCCAGGTCAGGTCGTCAATGATCTCGCTCACCGGTGCATACTCCCATCCGCAAGCCCCGTGGTCCCACTCGATATCCCGGTCGCCCGGAACCCAACCCATGATCACGGGTGATTCTCAGTGAATCCGGCCGACAATCCACCGCGCTCTGAGAATCAACCACGATCATGAACGCCACCAGCCGGACCCTCGGCGCGGCAGGCGCACCCGGCCCGGGGCGGCCCGCCGACGCGCCGCCCAGCCGACGCGCCGCCCAGCCGACATGGTGCCCAGCCGCACGCTGCCCGGCCGACACGCTGCCCGGCTCACGGCGCCGGGCGCTGGGGGCGCTCGGGATTCCGGCGGCGCTGGACGTGCGGCCGGTAGGCCGAGACCGCCGGATCCCCGGCGATCCAGAATCGCCACTCGACCTCCGCGCCGTCCCGCACCCCGACCCGCGGCCCGCGGGCGATCCGGTCGGCGGGCAGCCGCGCCGGCCAGTCCGGGTCCCGGTGCTGGTCCGCCGGCTCGGCCACTCCGGCCAGCGGACCCAGCACCCGCAGGCTGCCCCCGACGTCGCAGACGTCCGCGCCGTTCAGCGCCCGATCGATGCCCAGCGCCTGGCACAACCGAGCAGGGCCGCTGGCCAGGTGCCGCGCCGCCCGGCCGACCCGCCTCGGCCCCGCCGGACCGGCCACCCCCTCCGGCAGTCCCCGCAACTCCGGCAGCCCCGGCATTCCCGCTCCGGCCCCGGACCGCTCAGCGCGCCGCGCGGCGGCCAGGTCCGCGCCGTCGATCACCCGGCCGGCCCGCAGCAGCACGGCGGCGGCCTCCCCGGCCGGCTGGCACACCAGGTTCACGCAGAAGTGCATCCCATAGGTGAAGTACACGTACGCGTGCCCGGGGTCGCCGAACATCACCGCGTTGCGATCGGTCTTCCCGCGGAACGCGTGCGAGGCCGGATCGGTCCCCCCGGTGTAGGCCTCGACCTCGACGATCTCCACGGCCACCCGGCCGAGCGGAGTGTCGTGCACCAGCACGCAGCCGAGCAGGCCGGGCGCTACCTCCGGGGCCGGGCGGCGGTAGAAGTCCCGAGGCACCAGGACGGCCGCCTGACCGCCGGCCGCCTGACCGCCGGCCGCCTGACCGCCGACCGGCCCACCAGACGGCCCGCCCGCTTGGCTCACCCGCCCGAGCCGGCCGCCCAGGACGCGTCCCCGGCCACGGTCTCGCGCAGGGCCGCAAGCTGGTCGGCCACCCGGTTCGGCGCGGTGCCGCCGAAGGTGTCCCTGGCGGCGATCGCCCCGGGCACCGACAGCACCGACCGCACGTCCGGGGTGAAGTGCTCGGAGATCTTGGCCAGGTCCTCGTCGCTGACGTCGCCTAGCTCGCAGTCGTTGACCTCGCACCAGACCACCAGGTGCCCGACCGCCTCGTGTGCCTCCCGGAACGCGATGCCCCGCCGGACCAGCAACTCAGCCAGGTCGGTCGCGAGCGCGTGCCCGGCGCCGGCCTCGGCCGCCAGTCGCTCGGCGCGGAACCGCATCGACGCGACCAGCCCGGACATCGCGGGCAGCACGAGCAGCAGGGTGTCGACCGCGTCGAACACCGGCTCCTTGTCCTCCTGCAGGTCCCGGTTGTAGGTGAGCGGCAGCCCCTTCAGCATCGTGAGCAGGCCGGTCAGGTCGCCGATCAGCCGTCCGGACTTGCCCCGGGCAAGCTCGGCGACGTCGGCGTTCTTCTTCTGCGGCATGATCGAGGATCCGGTGGCATAGGCGTCGTCGATCTCGGCCCAGCCGAACTCCCGCGAGGTCCACAGCACGACCTCCTCGCCGAGCCTGGACAGGTGCACCCCGGTCAGCGCGGCGGCGAAGCAGAACTCGGCGGCGAAGTCCCGGTCAGCGACCGCGTCCATCGAGTTCCCCGCCGGGGCGTCGAACCCTAGCTCGGCGGCGACCGCCTCCGGGTCCAGCCGGAGCGACGAGCCGGCCAGCGCCCCGGCGCCGAGCGGGCTGATCGCGGCTCGCTTGTCCCAGTCCCGGAGCCGGGCCACGTCCCGCGCGAACGCCTGCACGTGCGCGAGCAACTGGTGCGCGAGCAGCACCGGCTGGGCGTGCTGGGTGTGGGTCAGCCCGGGCGCCGGGGTCTGCTCGGCCAGGTGCCGCGCGGCCTGGTCCATCAGCGCGGTCTGCAGTTCGACGATCCGGGCGATCACGGTCCTGGCCTGGTCCCGCAGGTACAGCCGCAGGTCGGTGGCGATCTGGTCGTTCCGGCTGCGGCCCGCGCGCAGCTTGCCGCCGAGCGAGCCGACCCGCTCGAGCAGGCCGCGTTCCAGCGCGGTGTGCACGTCCTCGTCCATCGCGGTCGGCCGGAAGTCGCCGGTCTGGCAGTCCCGGCTCAGCTCCGCCAGCGCGGTGAGCATCCGCTCGGCCTCGGCGTCGTCGAGCAGCCCGGCTCGGTGCAGCACCCTGGTGTGCGCCTGGGACGCCAGCAGGTCATACCGCGCCAGCCGCCAGTCGAACTGGACGCTGACCGAGAGCCTGGCCAGCGCCTCGGCCGGGCCGGCCTCGAACCGGCCGCCCCACAGCCGCACCGGCGGCGTGCCAGCTTCGCTCACAGCTCCTCCTCGGTTCGCTTCATCCGAACAAGCTATCGGCCTTAACGGCTCCCCCGGGTCACTCCCGCACGCCGCGGCCGGTCACGGCGGCCGGGATCGCGGGCTGCCCCGGCAAGCCGTTCAGGCGGCCGGGGCAGTTCGCTCCCGGCCGCGCGTCATCCCCTCGCGAGGTCCTCGCCCCGGGCGGCTGCCTGCTACCCGCTCAGTCCGGCTCGGGCACCAGCAGCCCGCCGGACGGCGGCCGGCCGCGCCGCTCGGCCAGCCGGAGCAGCATCGCCGCAAGCTCGTCCCCGCCACCCGGGTCCCTGGCCACCACGAGCACGGTGTCGTCGCCGGCCACGGTGCCGAGCACCGCATGCA
>JAJYTW010000058.1 GCA_021792855.1 Actinomycetes bacterium | reverse complement strand
GGCCGGCTATCTTGTCGGCGGTGTCGCCCTCGGACTGTCGGCGGCGGCGACCGCGGTGGCGAAGATAGGGGCGATGCCGTGACCTTGACCGTGCGGATGAGCGACGAGGTTACCGAGGCCTTCGCGGCCGGGCGCCCGGTCGTGGCGCTGGAGACCACTCTGATATCGCACGGCTTTTCCGGCGGGCGCGGCCTGGCGGCCGCCGTTGAGTCGGAGGAACGGGTCCGCGCGGCGGGTGCGGTCCCGGCCACCATCGGCATCGTCGACGGCGAGGTGCGGGTCGGCCTGGACCGCGATTCCCTGGAACGGTTCGCCGAGGCGGGCACCGATGCCCGCAAGGCCGGGGCCAGGGATATCACGGCCTGCGTGGTGCAGGGCGCGCTGGGCTCCACCACGGTCGGCGGGACGCTCGCGGTCTGCCGTCGGGCGGGCATCTCGTTCATGGCAACCGGGGGCATCGGCGGCGTGCACCGCGGCTTCGCCGAGTCCCTGGACATCTCCGCGGACCTGCTGCAGATCGCCCGGACCCCGGTCCTGGTGGTCTGCTCCGGCGCCAAGTCCATCCTGGACGTGCCGGCCACCTCCGAGATGCTCGAGACGCTGGCCGTGCCGGTGCTCGGCTGGCAGACCGCGACGCTGCCGCTGTTCTACTCCGCGGCCGGCGGCCCGCCGGTCTCGGCGACGGTCGGCACCGCCGCCGAGACGGCCAGGATCGCCCAGGGGCACTGGTCGCTGAACCCATCCGGCGGCCTGATCGTCGGCCGGCCGCCGGTGGGCGGGATCGACATGGAGGACGTGATCAGCGCCGCCGTCGAGCGGGTCCGGTCGTCCGGCGTGACCGGCCAGGCGGTGACTCCCGCCGTGCTGACGCTGATCGAGGAACTGAGCGGCGGGCAGAGCGTGACTGTCAACCGCGCGCTGATCGTGGACAACGCCAGCCTGGCAGCGGAGATCGCGGTCGCCTACGCGGCGATCAGCTGATACCGGCGGACGCCCTCGGCGACTCGCGCGGCGGCCAGGCCCCGGCTGACCAGCAGGTCGAGATGGCATTCGGTCTCGCACACCGCGAGCACCTGATTCAGCGGGTCAAGCTCGGTGAGCCTGCGGTCCCGTGAGGTCCAGCGCAGTTCCCCGGCCACCTGGTAGGCGGTGCGCACGCCGTCGGCCAGTCCCCTGGTCATCGCCGCGAGCCTGGCCTCGTGGTGGTCGAGCAGTTCGTCCACCCGGGCGTGCACGCTCGGGCCGACCGGGCCGTGCGCGGGCAGCAGGGCCAGGTCCGGCATCCGCCGGACCAGACGCAGCGACTCCAGGAAATCGCGCAGCGGCAGCGGCGGCGGCACGGCCTCGAACCCGATCGACGGGGTGATGTGCGGGAGCACATGGTCACCGGCGAACAGCAGGCCCGCCGCCCGGTCGGCGAACACCAGGTGGCCGCGGGTATGCCCGGGGGTCGCGATCGCCTCCAGGGTCCGGTCGCCCAGGTCGAAGACCTGGCCTGCGCCGATCCACTCATCTGGCTCGGCGTAGTCCAGAACCTCCTGACTCCGGTTCAGTCCTGCCCGCTCCAGTTCCCGCAGCAGTTCCTCCGCGCCGGCTGCCGCGAGCCGGTCGGCCTGGGCGGACAGCAGCCGGAACCGTTTCGACAGCAGGGCGTCCAGCGAGGCCTTCTCGTCCGCGCCGAGCGCCACCGGCGTCCCGAACACCTCGCGCAGCGCGATCGCCTGGGTGTAGTGGTCCCGGTGCACGTGCGTGATCAGGAACCGGCGGATGTCACCGAACCCGGCGCCGATCGACCGCAGCGAGCGCTCCAGCAGGTCCCTGGTGGCCGCCTGGACCCAGCCCGAGTCGATCAGCGTCAGCCCGTCGGACGACTCGACGGCGTAGACGTTCACCGCCCGCAGGCCGTCGAACGGCAGCGGCAACGGGATCCGGTATACCCCGGGGGCGACCTGGTAGGTGCCCTCGCTGGTCCAGGCCAGCCGGTCGCCGCCGTCGGGTGCACCGCCGTCGGGTGCACCGCCGTCGGGACCGGGCGCTGGTGCGGGCTGCATCCGATCAGTCTCCCATACCGGCATGAAGCGCTCGGCGGCCCCGATCCCGGGGTCCGCGGGCCGGAACAAACTCCGCTGGCCGCCGGTTGCAGCCTGTCGCATCGCCCCCACCGACACCAGCACCGCCGGGAGAGACTTCGTGCGCGCACCAACTCTGCAGATCATCATCGGGAGCACCCGGCCGGGCCGGGTCGGGCCGGCCGTGGCCGACTGGCTGTACCAGCGCGCCATCGACCACGGCGGGTTCGCGGTCGAACTGATCGACCTGGCCGAGGTGGACCTGCCGATGTTCAACGAGCCGAAGCATCCCAGGTTCGGCGAGTACACCCACGCGCACACCAAGGAGTGGAGCCAGACGATCGCGCGCGGCGACGCCTACATCTTCGTGACGCCCGAGTACAACTACGCGTTCGGCGCCGCGCTCAAGAACGCGATCGACTACCTGCACGCCGAGTGGCAGTACAAGCCGGTCGGCTTCGCCAGTTACGGCGGCGTGGCCGCCGGGACGCGGGCGGTCCAGATGCTCAAGCAGGTCGTCACCGTGCTCAAGATGGTTCCGCTCACCGAGTCGGTGAGCATCCCGTTCGTGCAGCAGATGATCGACGCCGACCGCCGGTTCGTCCCGAACGAGGCCGCGGAGGCCGGTGCGACCGCGATGCTGGACGAGCTTGCCCGGTGGGCGACGACGTTGCGCACGATGCGGGAGACGGCCGCCTAGCGGGATCAGTCGGCCGGGCGCGGGTGGCTCGCCCGGCGCGGGTGGCTCGCCCGGCGCCACCCTCTCCATGATCACGGGTGATTCTCAGCGTATGCGACTGAGAATCGGTCACGCTCTGAGAGTCACCCGTGATCATGCGGGGCGAGGTCGGCCCCGCCGGGACCTTCGTCCCGAATCGGCTACCCGATTGGTCCTGTTCAGGACCATCCCGGATCGGGTGAACTTGCGCTCGTGAGCGTGACGACAGCCGAGCGTGCCCCAACCAGGGTGGTGCGCACCCCTCGCTATGACGTGACCAGCCGGCCATTCCTGGTGATCTGGGAGTGCACCCGGGCGTGCCAGCTTTCCTGCAAGCACTGCCGGGCAGAGGCGCAGACCGACCGCAACCCCGGTGAGCTGAGCACGGCCGAGGCCGCGGACCTGGCCCGCCAGGTCGCCGCCTTCGGGCAGCCCCGGCCGCTGTTCATCATCACCGGCGGCGACCCGTTCTCCCGGTCCGACCTCGGCGACATCATCAGGTCCGCCGTCGACGCGGGCCTGCCGGTCGCCGTCTCGCCGTCCGGCACGCCCTCGCTGACCAGGGAGAACCTGGCCATGATCGCCGATGCCGGGGCCACCGCCATCTCGCTCAGCCTGGACGGCGCGACCGCGGCGGAGCACGACGGCTTCCGCCGGGTGGACGGGGTCTACGACTGGACCCTGCGCGGCTGGCGGATCGCCCGCGAGCTTGGCCTGAAGGTCCAGGTGAACACCACCGTCTCCCGGCACAACCTGCACAGCCTGCCGCGGATCGCCGAACTCGTGGCCGAGTACGGGGCGATGACCTGGAGCGCGTTCCTGCTCGTGCCCACCGGGCGCGGACGCGACCTGGACTCGCTCACCCCGGCCGAGGTCGAGGACGTGCTGAACTTCGTCTACGACGCCGGCGACTACATCGCGGCGAAGACCACCGAGGGCCACCACTTCCGGCGGGTCGCGATCCAGCGCGCCATCCTGGCCGAGAAGGGCATCGACCACGTCCAGGCGCTTGGACTCGGCCCGCTCTACGCCGAACTGCGGGCCGGCCTTGCCGCGCGGGCGTTTGGCGGCGTCCGGCGGCACAGCAGGCGCCCGCCGATGGACGTCAACGCCGGCCGCGGCTTCGTGTTCGTCTCCCACCTCGGCACCGTGCACCCGAGCGGGTTCCTGCCCGCAGACGCGGGCAACGTGCGGGACCTGCCGCTGACCGAGATCTACCGGGACGCCGAACTGATGCGCGGGCTGCGGGATCCGGACCGGCTGGAGGGCCGGTGCGGGCAATGCGAGTTCCGGTCGGTCTGCGGCGGATCGCGATCCCGGGCCTACGCGGTGACCGGGGACCCGTTCGCGGCCGAGCCCTGGTGCGGCTACGAGCCGGGCAGCTTCCCGTACCAGGACGAGGTGGCGGCCAGGCTGCACGGCTGAGCCCGCCGGGGCCGTCGCGTCCGGCGGGTACCCGGCCGACCAGTGCCGGGTGGAACAATGGTGCTGGTGAGCCTCGACGTCACCGTGCGCGGCACGACGATTCCCGCCGACGAGCTGACCTGGCGGTTCTCCCGGTCAGCCGGACCCGGCGGGCAGGCGGTCAACACCCAGGACACCCGGGCCGAGCTGTCCTACGACCTGGCCGCCTCGACCGCATTGCCGCCGGTGCTGAGGACCGGGCGCTGGAGGCGCTGGCCGGCCGCCTGACCGACGGGGTGATCACCGTCGCGGCCTCGGAGTACCGCTCGCAATTGCGTAACCGGGAAGCGGCCGCCGCCAGGCTCGCCGAGCTGCTTACCGAGGCGACCGCGCCGCCGCCACCCCCGCGCCGGCCGACCAGGCCAAGCCGCGCCGCCCGCCAGCGCCGGATGGACGACAAGCAGCGCAGGTCGCAGGTCAAGCGGCTGCGCCGGCCCGCCGACGAGTAAGCCGCGGTCGACGGAATGGCCCTGGCCGCCCGGCCAGGGCCGGCAGCCCGGCGGACCAGGGCCGGCAGCCAGCCGGCTAGAGCACTCCGAGCAGGCACTGCACCTGTGTCGAGGAGTGTCCCCGGGCGGACAGGCTGCCGCTGGTCGCGGTCGCGAGCACGCTGTTGCCGCAGCCGGCCAGGCTGACGACGAGCACGCTGAAGCTCGCGTTCACCGCTGCCCCGGCGGCTAGCTTCGGATGCGTGCACTGGGTCGCGCCGGAAGCGGCGGCCGTGCAGGTCCACCCGGACCCGGCGGTCGGCATCGCGATCACCAGCACCCCGGTCGGCAGCGTGACGGTGGTGCTGAGCTTGCCGGTTGGCGCGCTGCCCACGTTGCCGACCCGGACGCCCACGGTGGTCGCGACGCCCAGGCCGAGCAGGCCCTGGACCTGGACACCGACGCTCAGCTTGGCCTGCAGCACGACACCCGGGCTGCTCGGGGACGGCGTCGGCGCGCCGGTCGGGGAGGGGGTCGGGGTCAGGGTCGGGGTCGGGGCAGTGGTGGGCGTGCCACTCGGGGTCGGCCGGGGCGACGGCGAGCGGCCGGGTTTCCGGCCCGGGCCGGGCGGAGTCGTCCGGGCCGCTGACGTGCCGTGCGAGCGCGGCGGCGTGGTCGAGCCGGCCGGAGCGATCTGGACCGGCGGGGCGGTCACCGGGGGCAGGCCCGTGCGCAGGTGCGGGATGCCCAGGCCGATCTGCACCAGGCCGGCGGCCAGCGCGAGCGAGGTGGCCCCGGCGATGACCGGATGCCGGGCCAGAGCCTGGCTCACGCCGCGTGCCGCGCCGCCGACCCTGGTCGCGCCGGCATGCGCGGAGCCGGCCATCCGGGCTGAACCGCCGCCCCGGGCGAGGCCGCCCCGGGCGAGGCCAGCCAGGGCGGCGTGCGCCGCCTCCGCCGCCGAGGGCAGGCCGAGCAGCACCGGAACGTAAGCCCGGCGCAGGGTGCTGTTGATCCAGGTCAGCTCCGCGTGCGCGGAACTGCAGTCCCGGCACCGGCGCAGATGCCGGTCCACCTTCCTGGCCTCGCGCGAGGACAGCCCGCCGCGGACGTGCGCGGCAAGCTTGGCGGCGACCGGCGCGCACGCGGGCCGGGCCCGGTCGGACAGATGTAGCTGGAGATAGGCCTGCCGCAACCCCTCCCGGGCCCGGTAGCTGAGCGCGGCGACCGCGTTCGGGGACAGTCCGAGCAGCAGTCCGATCTCGGCCGGGCGGGTCTGCTCGACCTCGGTGTGCCAGAGCACGGCCGACCATCGCTCGGGCAGCGCCATGAAGGCCCGGGCGACCAGCGACCGTTCCAGGTTCTCCAGTGCCTCGTCGACCTGGCCACTCGCTGAGTCGGGCAGGTCGGTGACGTCGGATGGCACCTGCGATCGCTGCGTGCGCATCTGGTCGAAGGCGACCCGCCGGACCGTGGTCAGCAGGTACGGCCGGAACGCCTCGGTCGGGCCGGCCCCGTTGCGGATCGTGCTGAGCACCCGGGCAAACGTCTCGGCGACGACGTCGTCCACATCCGCGTGATCCCGCACGATGTGCCGGGCAAGCCGGGTCGCGGCGTCCACATGCCGCTCGTACAGGACGCCGTAGGCGATGCCGTCTCCGGCGCGCGCCGCGGAGATCAATTCGGCATCGGTCGCCAATTCAGCGGTGCCCGACTGCCCAGTCACCGTGCACCAACTCCCGCAGTGTTGCGTGCCATGCCGCCGGCATTCCCGAGCCGACACAAAGATCTTGCCTCAGATGGCGTCATGACGTCAGGCCTTTTTAGTCATTTCCGATGTAAGAGCAGATGACTGGAAGGAGCTACGTGATGAAGCGGGGCAAAAGTCCCCTCTACTGGCTGGCTGACGGGCCTGGCCTGCTGAGGGTGTTCGGGGTCTCGTGGAATCCCGACGGACCAGGCAGTCATGGCTTTCTGCACCGTGTTCTCCCAGGCGGGAGGCGGTATGCCGGGGTCCACCGGCGGCGCAGGAAGGCCGCCAGGCCGGTCGGGCCGGCGACCGGGTCGGCCGCGCTGCGGTTCGCATTCGAGGTAGCCGCCGCAGTCCGGTAATGTGACCGGCCGCCGTGCGGATGATCCGATTACCTTGCGGCATCTCCGGGTATCGGAAGTCAAATATTGCGAATAGCAGATAAGAAATTGCGCCATTGTGTTGCGTACGGACCATCCCGTCAAGGGGCGGTGAGTCGCTACTGTCCGGCCCGGTCCTGCCCCTCGCGCGCGGGCATCGTCGTCTCGGGCGCCAGCGCGACCTCGGGAGCGGACCGGAGTCCCTGCTGTGCGCGTTCCCGCTCCTCCTCCGGCGGATACCGGTGGAACAGCACCCAGAAGCTGGTCGCGTTGAGGAACTGGAACAGTGCCGCTAGCTCGAACGGCAGTGCCAGGCTGGCCTCGTCCATCAGGTAGCCGGTAAGCAGCGGACTCGCCGCCATCGCCACCTGGCTCGGCACGTTGGACAGCGCGGCGACCGAGCCCCGCTCGGCGGGGTCGGCGAGGCCGAGCGCGTAGGACTGCCGCAGCGGGAGGCCGATCCGCTGCACCACCATCCGGACGAAGTACACGCCGCCGGCGATCGCGAAGGTCGGCGCGAGGACCATCGGCACCAGCAGCAGAGCCTGGGCGGTCCGCATGATGGTGACCGTGCGGACCAGTCCCCAGCGATCCGCCAGGCGGGCCGCGGACAGGCTGGACACCATCGTCGCGGCGTTGATGACCGCGAAGAGCACGCCGACCTGGGCCGCGCTGGCGCCAAACCGGCGGAAGAACCAGTAGGTGACGAATGGCCCGAACATGCCTACCGCGACGCCGTTCAGCGAATTGGTGATCCACAGCCGGTACAGCAGCCACCGGGATCGGGTGGGCAGCCGCGGCCAGGTCAGCCGCGCGGCCGATCGGCCAGCCAGGGCCACCGGCGCGGTGCTCTCCGGTTCGGTCGCGAGAATGTCCGGCGCCGCGGTGTCCGGGGCCGCGGTGTCCGGGGCCGCGGTGTCCGGGGCCGCGGCATCGGGTGCCGTGGGGACGGCCGCCGCCGCGGGCCGCCGGCCCGGTTCGGTCAGGCCGAGCGCGATCAGGCCGGCTAGCGCCGAGGCGATCGTCACCGCCAGGAACCCGTCCCGGAAGATCGCCGTCGCCGCCGCGCCGTGCAGGTGGGCGGACGGCACCAGCAGCGCGAGCAGGCTGCCGACCATAGCGCCGAGCGAGGAGGAGAACGAGAGCCGCCCGAACGCCGCGTTGCGGAATCGCGATGGCAGGATCTCGGTCACGAACGCCGATTCGGCGGGCTGGTACGGGCCGACCGCGCCGGCGCCCGCGCCGGACCCGCGGCCGAGACTGCCCAGGGCGCCCATCACGAACAGCAGCGGATCGGACCTGGAGAACGCGAAGGCCAGGCCCGCGGCGGCGGTGACTAGCGGCAGCACGACCAGGAACGGCCGTCGGCCGACCTGGTCCGAGATCGTGCCGATGACCAGCGACAGGATCGCCGACGTCGCGGCGACCACGAGCACGTAGGCGGCGAGTTCCAGGCCGGTGAAGCCCTGCAGGGCCAGGTAGATCGGGACCAGCACGCCCGCCAGGGACCGGCCGGCACTCATCGAAACGCGCGCGGCGAGCACGAGATCGACGTTCCGGCTGGACCAGGCTGGCCGCACGGACCGTGCGAGGGCGCGGAGCCAGGACCGGTCTTGGGGCATTTCCCTTGACTATACGACCGGGCACGGCGTGCGCCGGGGCTGAGATCCGGTCAGGCGGCCGCGCGATGACGCGGGGTATGCCCGGAGTCGCGGACTGCGCCAGAGCCTGCAGAGCGGGTGGCGGTGTCGTTAGCGTTGCCATCCACGCGGTGCCTCGCGCGGCGGGCAGTGGCGGAGGCCGGCTGCCGGAGCGCGCGCACCAGCGTGGGCAGCCGCGCCAGGACGAGCAGGAGAGTGGAGCCGATCCAGGCTACTCCGACGCCGTCCACGCCCATCCGCCTGATCAGCAGCCAGCTTCCGCCCAGCATGAGAGCTGCGAGAATCATGCGGGTCGCGGTGGCTCTGCCGACCCGGCCGGCTAGCCGATCGAGGGAGAACACGATCAGCAGCAGGTCGTACAGGATCGCGCCCGCGACCAGCAGCGCGAGGACATGCTCCGCGCCGGCGGCGTAGCCGTGGCCGTAGATGGTCAGGATCAGGTGCGCGCCGAGGGTAAGCACGGCAGCGCCGGACACGGTCACAAGCAGGCTCCGGGCCACGATGCCCCGGGTTAGCTCGCCTAGGCGTTCTGGCGTGGCGGACCCCTCGACCAGCAGGGATGTTGCGAAGTTGGTCGCCACGAGTTCCAGGCCGGTCGCGATAGTCCAGGCAATGTAGAAGCTGCCGTTGGCGGCCGCGCCAAGTGTGGACAGCACGATCAGCGGGAGCAGGTTGCCGTATCCCTGGCTGGCCACGGCCCCGATATAGTCGACTGCCGTGAACCGGACGATGCTGCGCGGGCTCACTGTGGCCACCGCGGTCGAAGACGGCCGATCGGCGAGGTAGCGCCGGAAGATCAGCCAGTTCACTCCGGGCACGGTCAGCGCGAGCGGGACGGTCCATGAGACGAACACGCCGGTGACCGGAAGTGTGGCGGCGACGCCGATCAGTACCGCGACCTTGGCGGCGCCATAGATCGCATTCTCGACCGGCACCATGATCGGGTGATTCAGTCCTAGCAGCGCGGCATCCTGCAGCGCGAATATCCCCCAGACGGCAGCGGCGGCTACAAAGAGGATGCGGAGCAGCCCAGAGTTACCCAGAAACTGCCACTGCGGGTTAAGTTGCGGCATGACCAGCACGAATGCCAGGCCGGCCAGCAGTCCGCATCCGGCGCTGAGCGCGTAGCCCAGTCCGATAAGCCGGCCGGACCTTCGGCCTGCGCTGGGCAGGAACCTGGGCAGCGTGTTGGACAGGTTGAGCTGCGCGAAGCTGGACAGCAGCACGAGCGCAGACACCAGAGCGGACGCCTGGCCTACGAGTTGCCTGCTGTAGAGGTGCGCGGCGACGGCCCAGTAGAGCACGCCGATGCCGGTTGACGCCGCTGTGCTGGCGACCAGTGCGTACCCGCTGCGATAGGACGAGCGCCGGGCCAGGCTGGTCGGCAGGCCGCGGGCGCTCCGGGGCCGCCGGTGCGAGACGGGAGGCGTGCGTGCCGTCCTGACGGCCGTCACGGCGAAGCGCCAACGGCGCGAGGTGGCGTCAGGCGCATGCCGACTAGCTCCATCCCCCTTAGCAGCCCATATCCTGAGTGAACGTGCGATTCGGAAGTCAACGACAATCTAGTGAATCTTATGCTACTGTGCGTCGACGGAATTACGCAGTGACGTAACGAAACTACCAGTTGGTAGTGGTCTAGGCACCTCCTTCGGGTTCGTGTACGTCAGCACATCGATGGGGTCGTCACTTGCCAGATACTGTGAGAATTCCGGTTGCCGAGAGGCATGCGTCTTGAGCACCGTCGAGCAGATCGTCGGCCGGGCAGCGGTGCAACCGATACCGCTCGCCGTCTCGGTGGTCATCTGCGCCTATACCGAGCGCCGCTGGGACGAGACGGTCGCCGCGGTACGCTCGGCGGTCGGCCAGCGGCCGTGCCCGGCGCAGGTCATTCTGGTCATCGACCACAACCTGGCCCTGGCTGCTCGGGCACGCGCGGAATTCACCGGGGTGACGGTCGTCGAGAGTCAGGAGCCGCCCGGTCTGTCCGGCGCACGCAATACCGGCTTGCGCATGGCCACCGAGCCAGTCACGGTCTTCCTGGACGATGACGCGCAGGCCCGGGATGGCTGGCTTGAGGCTTTGGTGTCGCCGTACCAGCGTCCCGGGGTGGTCGCTACCGGTGGCGGCATCCACCCGAGGTGGCCCGCAGATCGCCCACGGTGGCTGCCCTCGACCTTCTACTGGGTCGTCGGCTGCAGCTACCGGGGAATGCCCGAGCGGGAGGCGGTGATCCGTAACCCCATCGGCGCGAACATGAGCGTGCGGACGGATCTCGCGCTCGCGGCAGGTGCCTTCAATGGCGGTATCGGCCGGGTCGGCAAGCACCCGCGGGGGTGCGAGGAAACCGAACTGGCCATCAGGCTCACTGCGGCTGACCCCGATCTGTGCGTGGTTTACGTGCCGGCCGCGGTGGTCGACCACCACGTCGCGGCGGAGCGCCTGCGGCCCGGTTACTTCCTCCGCCGCTGCTGGCATGAGGGCAGGTCAAAGGCGGACGTTGTGCGGCTCACCGGCGCCGCTAGCGGCCTGGCGTCAGAGCGGCGGCACGCTGCCTCGGTCATCCCGGCCGAACTTCTCAGGGACCTGCGCGCGGTGCTCGGCGGTGAGGCGGCCGCCGCGCTGCGGATGGTCACTGCGGTCACGGGCCTGGCCGCGGCGGCCGGAGGCTACCTTTCCGGGCGGGTGAGTTACGCTCGGCGCCGCACCAGGCCGGACGGCGCTGGGCAGTTCCTTCAGCGAGTCGCCCGAAGCCGCTAGCGATTCGGATAGCACGAGGGGGAGAAGGACTATGCAGGCCGTCATCCTTGCCGCAGGCCGCGGCCGGCGGATGGAACCGCTGTCTAGCACCTGTCATAAGGCACTGCTCGAGGTGGGCGACGACACGATCCTCGGGCGTGCGCTGGACAGCCTGGTCGCCGCGGGAGTCGGTCCGGTGACGATCGTCACCGGGTATCGCGCCGACGACATCACCGGGTTCGTGGGATCGCGATATCCGGGGTTGGATGTGCGGTACGTGGCCAATGAGCGGTACGAGACCACTAACAACATCGTGTCGCTGGCGCTGGCACTGGAGAGCCTGCCTGGTGACGACGACGTCATCCTGATCGAATGTGACCTGCTCTTTGATCCGCGGCTGATAGCGGACCTGGTCAATGGCTACGCCGGGAAGAACGCGGCCCTCGTCGACCGGTACCGGACCGGGATGGACGGTACCGTGGTGTCCATCGAAGATGGCTACGTGGCGCAGGTATTCCCGACCAGCAGCCAGAATGCGGACTTCCACTACGAGGACAAGTTCAAGACGCTGAACATCTACCGCTTCGACCGTGACTTCTGCCACCGGACGCTGCGGCCTATTCTGACTGCCTACGCCAACCACGTCGACGCCAACTGCTATTACGAACTGGTGCTCGGCATGCTGGCGAACATTCCAGCGCACCGGATCGTCGCGCACGTCGTGGCGGAGTCGGACTGGGTGGAGGTGGATGACCCGAACGATCTCGCGGTCGCGAAGTTCGCGTTCGACCCCGCCGCCCGCCCGGGCCTGCTCGATCGTGCGTTCGGCGGCCACTGGTCATTTGGCATCCTGGACTTCTCGCTGCCGCGGAACGCATATTTCCCGACGCCAGCCATGCAGGCAGCCATGCGCCACAGCCTGCCCGATGTCATCACCGGCTACGGTTCGGCGCAGACGATTCTGGACGAGAAGCTTGCCCACTTCCTCGGCTGTCGGCCGGCGCACGTTCACCTGCTCAGCGGTGCGTCGCAGGCCTATCCGCTGCTCCGGGAGATCTTCGCGAACTGCCGGGTGGCGATTCCCGATCCGACCTTCGGGGAGTACGTACGTGCCTTCCCGCAGGCCATCCGCTACCGCGACGTGCCTGGATCGGGTCCTGGACCGCTGGACGAGGTGGCTAGCCGGGTCGACCTGATGGTGCTGGTTAATCCGAACAATCCGACCGGCACGACGCTGGCCACCAGCGACATCTACCGGCTTGCCGAGCAGGCCCAGGGCACCCAGTTCCTGGTAGATGAGTCGTTCCTGCCGTTCAGCGGCCAGTCCTCACTGGTGGATCTGCTTGAGTCCGCGCCGCTGCCGAACATCACGGTGCTGACCAGCCTCGGTAAGGCACTCGGTGTCCCCGGGTTGCGGCTCGGTTTCGTCTACTCGCCGGGAACTGGTGACCGGGATACCCGTCGGCTGATCGCCGACAGCCTGCCGGTCTGGGGCGTGAATGCGCTGGCCGAGTACTTTGTCGAACTCACCTTGAAGTTCCGGTCCGATCTCGCGGCGTCGATCGCGGCGACGGTCGCGGAACGGAATCGGCTGACCGCCAGACTCCGTGAACATCCGCTGGTGAGCAGGGTGTACGACAGCGGAGCCAATTTCGTGCTGGTCGAACTCGACGGGGCCGACGCCGACCTGGCCGCCGCTGTACGGGCAGATCTGCTTGCGACTAGCCGGATTGAGGTTAAGGACGTCTCGGCCAAGTTCGCCGACCGATTGCCCAGGCTCCGGATCGCCGTCCGGACCAGCAAGGACAATGACGGACTGCTGGTAGCGCTCGAGACGCTGCTGACGGCGGTCGGATGATGGCGGCTGCGGAGGAGCCGGCTCGCGCGGCGGGAAACACCCGAAGCTGGCAGGACATCTGGGCGTCCCGCAGCATCCCGCCAGACGGCTCACATGGGCTGGCAGACCTCATCGCTGCAGATGGATACGACAATAGCTACGCTGCCATCAGCGTGCAGCGGTGGCGCGACCATGCGGCGCGCTGGGCCGGGATCCTGGGCGTGCGCTCAGGAGATGTCGTCTATGAGATCGGCTGTGGAGCGGGGGCCTTCCTGGCCTGCTTTCGGGAGATGGGTTGTGCCGTCGGCGGTCTAGATGTCTCGGCCGCGCTAGTTGGGCTGGCCCGGCGAGCCATTCCGGACGGTAATTTCCGGGTCGGTGAGGCCACCGTTCTGGATGCTGTCGGGATCGCTGATGTAGTCGTTGCTAATGGCTCGTTCCTGTACTTTCCGTCTCTGGAGTACGCCTACCAGGTGACTGAGGCGATGGTCCGGGCGGCGCGCCGAGCGGTGGCGATCCTAGATCTGCCGGATGAGACCAGGCGTTCTGCGGCGATCGCGGCCCGTCAGGCCGAGCTTGGCGTCGCCGAGTACACGCGCAGATACGGCGGCCTCGACCACCGGTACTTCCGCAGGGAAGATATGACCCGGCATCTCACCGATCTTGGCTGCGCGCCGGTCTGGACTGATGATGTCCGGATTGAGGGATATGGCAACGCCGGTTTCCGCTTCGATCTCGTCGGATTCAAGGCGGCTGCTGATGATTAAGATCACCGGCTTCCGGATGGGCCATCTGGCGAAGTCGCGCCTGGGCGAGGCAGCCAGGCGAGTACCCGTGCTGCGATCGCGCCTGGTCGCCCGGTTCACCGACGACCTGCGCTACCTGCATGACGTTCTGCAGGGTACGCCGCTGCGGGATCACTACTGGGTATGGGGCGGGATGCTGCTCGGATGGGCGCGTGAGGGCGCCATTCTCGAGCACGACAGCCAGGATGCGGACTTCGCGGTTCTAGACAAGGACTTCGACCGTCTAGTAGATGCGGTGCCAACGCTGGTCCGGGCCGGATTCGCCTGCGATCGGCGGTTCGTGAACAACGATGGCGTGATCACCGAGCTGACCTTTGCCCGGCACGGTTCGAGGTTTGACTTCTTCCGGATGTTCCCTTCTGGCGACCGTCTCCGGTACTACGCCTACAGCATCAGTCTCAAGGAGATCCTTGAGCTCGAGTTCACGGTGCCGATCCAGCCCGTGGTCCCGTTCGACTTCATTGACCGAACCTGGCTCAAGCCGGAAGATCACGAACTGGAGTTGAAGGAGACTTACGGAGAGTGGCGCGTCCCCGATCCAGACTGGTCCTACTTGGAGGCTGGCGGGCTGGTTGAGCGGCGAATCTCACGGCACACGCACTTCGACTGGCGAGACGGCGAGTTGTATCCTCGCAGTCGGTAGATCCCACGTATCTGGTGTGCACGATGAGCTTCCAGCCGGCGGGGTTCGCGGGCGAGGGTCGGCCGTGCTCGAGACCCGGCGACGCCTATGGCCGATCCACCCGCGAATGCGGTCCGGAGCGGCTTAGGCGCCAGTACCGGGTAGCGCCGCTGAGCACGCCGATCACTTCCCGGGCCGCCAGCTTGACGCCGACAGCGCCAAGTCGGCTGGCCCGCGACGCATGCCGCATCTGCAGTAGAAGCGCGGCAGCCTTCGGCGGCCCGTAGTCGCGGAGCGCCCGGCGGAGGTCCGGGACTACCAGGTGCTTTGCCAGGTAGGCGCCAAGCCCGTAACCGTAGGAGTAGACCTGCTCGCACAGTGCGCGAGTATCGGTGCGGTGCCGATGCCAGACCAGTGCCGTCGGCAGGTAGCCAATCCGTTCCCCGGAGAGAATGACCCGGAGGAAGATATCGAGATCCTCTCCGCCCCGCCCGGGGCTACCCGCGCCAAGCAAGGTATCGAAACCCCCTAGGTCCAGGATGACCGGGCGGTAGACCGCAAAGTTTGCACCCGTTCCAAATACACCTGCACTGTATGGATATAGCCCGCTTGGACGGATGGCGAGGTCGTAGCGGTGTGGCTCGAAGGCGGCCGGCCGTGCGTACCGTGCGTCGAAGTAGCGCTCCGAGTTGGTTTCCAGCGAACTGGACGCCACCAGGCCGGTGACGCACGCGATCGACGGATCAGCAGCGAAGCCAGCAAGCAGAGCGCGCGTCCAGTCAGGATCCACCCGCGTATCGTCGTCGGTGAACGCCACGATGTCATGGGTAGCCAGGGTCAGGCCGAGATTGCGTGCATGTGACAGTCCCGGCCGTTCCTCGCGTGCGTAGCGGATCCGGGGATCGCGTTCGGCTAGCTGCCGGACGATGGCCTCGGTGGTTCCGCAGGCCGGGGCGTTGTCGATGACCAGAATTTCCATCGGGTCATGCCGCAACTGCTTGAGCGAGTCCAGGCAGAGCTGTAGCTCCGCGCTGCGATCCCGGGTACAGACAATGACCGTGATGCCGGTTCCCTTGGCATACCCGAAGCGCTGCGGGCAGGAGACGCGGGGAAGCCAGTCGTCCCGACCTGGCACGGCGTCTCGATGCGAGGCAGGAAGCTCCGCCTCGGCATCCCAGGCGGCATGCTGTTCAAGCGGGCCGGCCAGGGTGGCCCTGGCAGCCGCATGCACGCGGCTGGCAAGGGAATCCGCCGGAAGCGCCGATACCGAAACATAGCCGACCGGTGCGCCGTGCCATCGGACCAGCGCCCTGACCGTCCGGTGATGCTCGGCCAGCGGGCCGCCAGGACTCCAGACCGGTCCCACCTGGTCGAGGTCGCACACCCCGACCCAGACGGGATGGATCTGGCCCATTATTTCTCCGTCCGCCTCGATGGCTATGACCGGGACGGGCGTGTGTCACCGGCTGGCAGGTCCTTGCCACGATCGTCTTCGGACCGCCGACGGCGGAAGCCCGCGACCGCCAGCCCAGCGACGCTCAGCGCAGCCTCCGCCTGGAACAGTCCGATTGGGTGCCAGTATTGCGCCCACAGTGCCGTCATGGCGGCCAGGCAGAGCGCGGCCAGGCTGAACACAAAGGCAAGGATAACCTCGGACCAGCGCGCCATGGCAGGCCAGTTCGCGACGATTGCCCGTCCTGGAACATAAGCAGTGAACATCAGAGTAAGCAGTATTCTGGGTACGCTCGGCTGGCCCTCGATGGTGACTATGACAAGCCCGACAGCCACGAGTCCGGCCAGCAGGTCAAGTACATCAGCGAACCTGTGGTCCGCTTGGCTTCGAGACAGATGAGAGCGGGGCACCTCATCAGTGTCGGCCATCACGATAGGTGTCCGAGACGGGCGCTGACGGGCCCCGACTGCCGGATCCCGTCGAAGCGTCTTGCAGGGGAAGGGGGATCAACTCGGCTATGAGAGCACGACTGGCTGCCGGACTGCTGGCGGTTGCCGCCGTGATCGGACTGCTGGCGCTGGCGCTGCGTACCCCGGCCGGAAGGAGGGCGGCTGTCAGCATTCAGACCCCGGGCAAGTCTGGTCCGGCCCGGCCTGCGGCCACTGTGTCGCCGGGTGCTAGACACCTTGCGTTCAACGCGCGGTTCCGTGGCAACAGCCTGGACAAGGCAGTCTGGTCCACCTGCTATCCATGGGCCACCGCGCCGTCTGGGTGCACCAACTTCGGGAATCGCGAGTACCAGTGGTATACGCCCGGCCAGGTCCAGGTCAGCGGCGGCGCACTGCGGCTGACTGCCACCCCAGTCACGATCACTGGCACCGACCGGGCGGGCGCACCGCAGGTGTACGCGTGCCGGTCGGGCATGGTCACCAGTTACCCGGGATTCCGCTTCGAATATGGTTACGTGAAGATCGTCGCCCACGTTCCGGGTGGCTACGGACTGTGGCCGGCGCTGTGGCTCGCTGCGGCGAACCTCCGCTGGCCGCCCGAGGTCGACATTCTGGAGCACTGGGGCGGCGCGCAGGGTACCACCGGGTTGTACCTGCATCCTGTCGGCGCGACCCAGGACCGTCAGCATGTGCGGGTACCTGGCATTACCTCCGGTTGGCATACGTTCGCTCTTTCCTGGACACCGTCGAGGTTGACCTGGTATATCGATGGCCACCGAGAGTTCACGGTCACGAGCCATGTGCCGCATCAGCCGATGTATTTGATTGCCAACGTGGCCGAGTATCGGACGGTGGGGTCGAGCGGCGGCTGCAACGGCACCATGCTGATCAGGTCGGTTCAGGTCTGGCAGCGATAGAGCGATAAATCGCCGCAAGTCCGCATCATGGCTGGCTCCGGAGCATGCATCTCCGCGTTGCCGACGATCTCGCATCGGGGCACACGTGTGGCGTTGTGCCGAAGGGCGGACCACTCGCGTGCGATGACCTTAGCAATCCGCCAACCGTCCGATAGCACCCGCAGGTTGCTTGAGCCGTGCAGGCGCGAGTACTCGAAGCTCGGTACCTCGCGAACGTGCAGGCCCGCGGTCGCAGCGCGGATATTCAGCAGGGTCTCGACCTCAAAGCCGGCGCAGTCTACGGCCAGGCTGTCCAGGTGCTTCGCCCAGAACGCGTTGTACCCATAGCACAGATCGCTGTAGCGGGTCCCGAACAGCAGGTTGACCATCTTGGCTAGCGCCGTGTTACCGATCCGGCGGGCCGTGGTGATGTCGCTGCTGCCGCCACCGCATGCGAATCGAGAGCCCTTTACGAAGTCGGCGCCGGTCATCAAGGTGGTGACGAACTGAATGATCTCCCTGCCGTCGGTAGACCCGTCGGCATCCAGTGTTACCAGAATGTCCCCGGTGCTAGCCGCGAAGCCGGCCCGCAGGGCGTCGCCCTTACCGCGCCCGGTTTGGGTCACCACCTTCACACCCGGCCATAGCCGTCGAGCTACGGCGACCGTGTCGTCAACGGACCGACCATCGACGAGTACCACCTCATGTATCCATGACGGAAGGGTCGCGAACACATGCGGTAGGTTCGCTGCTTCGTTCATGGCCGGGATGATCACGCTTACGGTAGGCGTGATGGCGAGTTGACTGGAGACCGCTCGATAGGAGGAATTTTGCGCAGTCAGACTGCTGGAACGCCCCCCCGCGGTCCCGGCCTCGCCGGCTGCGGCTGCTGCCATGCCGTGCACTGACTCGGGCCACACGTTGCCAGAAACCGTCATCTGGTTGCCCAGACGTCGGGCGGAAAGACTCGCATCAATCTTCTCCGTACACTTCAGGTCGTCTAGAGGTAGCTATGATCGCCTAGGTGACTAACGGTGCAGACGAGCACGTAAGTGGGATAACTCTACTGAGACGCCGTGGGTTTCGGTAAGGTTTACCTCAAATACTTGCTACATTTGGTACTTGTCTAGTTACTCTCTGTTATGACCCTGCATGTGTTAGTCACATCTACCGGTTCAACCAAGGGGTTTCTGGTCGGGATCAGGCCGCCGGATCAGAGCGCGCGGCGCAAGATTTTTCTGGTAATTCGGGCCGTTCGGCCCTGTCGTGGATCCCTGCGGCGCCTTACCGTCGGCTCGCTCGATGCGAGCGTGGGATGCCGTGCCTGGGAGGCTGGCCGATGGCCGACGAACCGTTCGTGACGATCATCGAGCCGTTCCGGATCCACTCGGTCGAGCCGATGCGGCTGACCACCCGCGCCGAACGGGACGCCGCGCTCGCGGCGGCCGGCTACAACCTGTTCGAGTTGCGGGCCGAGGACGTGCTGATCGACCTGCTCACCGACTCGGGCACCGGGGCGATGTCGGCCCAGCAGTGGGCGGCCATCCAGCGCGGGAACGAGGCCTACGCCGGCGCTCCCTCCTTCTACCGGTTCCTCGAGGCGGTGACCGGCCTGTTCCCGTTCCGGCACGTGCTCCCCGCCCACCAGGGCCGGGCGGCGGAGAAGATCCTGTTCACTGCGGTCGGCGGACCGGGCCTGATCATCCCGAGCAACACCCACTTCGACACGACCCGGGCGAACATCGAGTTCACCGGCGCGAGCGCGGTGGACCTCCCGATCCCCGAGGGCCTCCGCCCGGCGGAACGGCATCCGTTCAAGGGCAACATGGACATAACGGCGCTGGAACGACTGCTGGCCGCCAACGCCGACGCGGTCCCGCTGGTGATGCTAACTGTGACCAACAATTCCGGCGGCGGACAGCCAGTCAGCATGGCGAACGTGCGCGAGGTGCGCCGGGTCTGCGACGCTTACGGCAAGCCGCTGTTCCTGGACTCCTGCCGGATCGCGGAGAACGCCTGGTTCATCCGTACCCGGGAGCCCGGGTACGCCGACGTGCCGGTCGCGGACATCGTGCGGGAGATGGCGGGCCTCGCCGACGGCATGACGATGTCGGCGAAGAAGGATCCGCTTGGCAACATCGGCGGCTGGCTGGCACTGAACGATGACGACCTGGCCGAGCGGTGCCGCGGCCTGGAGATCCTGACGGAGGGCTTCCCCACCTACGGCGGGATGGCCGGCCGCGACCTGGAGGCGATCGCGCAGGGCCTGGCCGAGGCGGTGGACCACGACTACCTGCGCTACCGGGTCAGATCGGTCGCCTACCTGGGCGAGGCCCTGGAGCGCGCCGGGGTGCCGGTGGTGGTCCCGTTCGGCGGGCACGCCGTGTTCATCGACGCCCGGGCGATGCTGCCGCACATCGAACCGCTCAGCTACCCGGGCCAGGCGCTGGCCTGCGCCCTGTACGCCGAGGGCGGCGTGCGCAGTTGCGAGATCGGGACTGTGATGTTCGGCCTGCGGCCGGACGGCACTGAGCAGGCGGCGCCGATGGACCTGGTCCGGCTGGCGATACCCCGGCGCACCTACACGCAGAGTCATATCGACTACGTGATCGAGGTCGTCACCCGGGTCGCCGCGCGCCGGGCTGGCCTGCCCGGCTTGAGGATCGTCTCCCAACCCCGGCAGCTACGGCACTTTACGGCCAGGTTCGAGCCGCTCGACTCAGCGGCGCCTGCGCCCTGACTCTTTTCACGATCATGGAATCTCGTCGGCCTCAAGGCTTTGAACGGCGATCCAGCAGCCCTTCACCTGAGGGCGCGCTAGCCGAGACCTTGGAAATCCGATGGGTGATTTCGTTGGTGGAGGCGGGTGCGGGCTCTCCGGCGACGCGGCCGGCTCGGGGCCGATCAGAAGCGATCCGGACTGTAAGCCTTTGCTCGTGCACCCGGGCATGCCGGGATTACGGCGCCTGTTCGGGCCGGGCGCGTACCCTTCAGCTGACGCGCCGGAATGACAAATGAGTCAGTCCCATTACCGGAGGAATCGAGCGATCTATCGCTCGCCCTATCCTGAGCATCTGCTTTTCGAGTCCAAGCCGCTTCGGCGTCGGGGCCGCCCCTTGCGTTCGCTTGCTGTCGAGCGTAATTCGCGCGATTATCGCGGCAATTTCCTGCCATGCCAAAGGCAGCCTGTGCCTATCGGTCAATTCGTAGCCCAGATCCTCAAGGCGAGAGGCGTACCAGGCAGGTTTCCGCAGCCAGTGTGACCTGCGGTCGCGAACAGGAACCGGAGATGTGTCCTCGAACAGGTGAATCTCGTGTCGTGCTACTCGCGCCATTTCACGAAGCAGGCTCTCCGCGTCCGCTGAGCGATTGTGCTGGAGAACAGTCGATGTGAACACCGCATCGCAGAAGCGATCTTCGAATGGGATCTTGGGACTCGTTATAAGTACAGCGTTCTTGATGCCACGCTCACGCGCTAGCTGGATCATCGACGGTGAGATGTCAACTCCAAAGACCTGCTTTCCCTGTTCCTGAAGACGTTCAAGATTGCCGCCCGGGCCCTGTCCTATTTCTAGGACACTGAGGGCGCTCTGGAGTGCCGGGTCTAGAAACCTTTCGAAAAAGAGGCGCTGCTTGAGTACGTAGAACGGGGTGTCGTCACTCGCGATGCTGGAAGTCCGATTAGTGCGCTGGAGTAGTTCCTGTCCGACTTCCTCCCAGTAGCCCTCCGCCCGATATCGCTCCATTATAGCTACTTTCATAGGAAATCAACATTTACCGTACGCTGATGACAGTCATAATGCAGGAAAGTACGCTGATAGATGTTGACATGATAAGGGACATGGTCGCCAATGACTAGTACGGCAGCATCATTTCCTCGAGCCGCGCGGTGAAGTGCCTTAGCTGCCGGGGGTATTTGGCCGCCGTGAGCCGGGGCTGCGGGCGGAGGGATGCCTGCTGCGTCTGTCGGCCGGGCTGGGGCGGTCGAACGGGTGGACGATCACGGAGTTCGCCCGGTGACCGCACGCCGGTGGGGATGCGGCGGCGGCTGAACTCCTCGGTCTGGGACGCCGGGGCCGTGCGGGACCGGCTGGTCGGGTACGGTGGCCGCCGGGCTGGGTGATCCGGCCGGGGTGCTGATAGCGGACGATACGGGCTTCTGCAAGTCCGGGCGCCGGTCGGCCGGGGTGCAGCGGCAGTGCACCGGCACGGCGGGGGAGATCACGAACTGCCAGGTCGGGGTTTTCCTGGCGTACGCGGTCCCCGGCCACGGGAACCCGGGTGCCGG
>JAJYTW010000057.1 GCA_021792855.1 Actinomycetes bacterium | reverse complement strand
CTGCAAGGCCAAAGCGCTCTAGTCGTGTCACTAGGCTATATCGCCCTTTCCACCAACCCAGACCCTGCTGACCTGCACGTTCACCATCCGGGAGACACCGGAACCAGCCTGAGCTGCGGAACGCAGGCTGAGGTCGTCGGGACCGCAAGCGGTCCAGCAAGTCCCGCCGTGGCCGTTCCCGGCGGCTCGCTGCTACCGGTCACGGTGGTCGCGGTGCACTTAGGCATCGCGATGTTGGTGGTGACTCCGTTCGGGCAGGCCGTCAGCCTGCCCAGACATCCTAGAAACGCCCCATAGCAGGCAGGCTAGCGCCGCAAAGGTATTCTCTGGCAGTGCTGAGGTAGCCGGCCCGTCCGGCCAGACCCAGAATCGCCGCCTAACCCGGACGGATGACGGATGAGCTCGGTACCCCCGCAGATCTGCGGCGACTCAGCCGAACCATCCCCGCCGTCCGGTCCTGCGGCTAGTCGGTCGGCTGCGCGCAAGGGACTGGACCCTTCCCGGATCAGATTCGCTACCGGATGCGACGCCCCGTTTCGGATGGCCGCGCACCTGGCTGTGTGGGCACCCTTTGCGTGGGCGCTCACCTACCTGCTCGGCCACGGCTGGCGGCCGGTCGCGGATGCGTCGGCAATCGCGCTGCGCTCGTGGAATGTCCTGACTGCGCACGCACCGATGGTCGGCCAGGCCACCCGACTCGGTCAGGGGGTCTTCGATCCAGGCCCGCTCGAGTACTGGCTGCTGACGGTGCCCGAGCACCTGGATCCCTCGCACGGACTGGCCTGGGGCGCGGCACTGTGGTGCATGGTGGCCGCGTCGGTCACGATAGAAGCGGCCTGGTCGGTGGCTGGTGCGCTCGGCGGTGTGGTGGCCGGCGGAATCACGCTGGGCACCATCGCCTGGATGCCGGGAATCGCGCTCCAGCCGTTCTGGAATCCGTGGTTCGGAGTGATGTTCCTGCTCGCCGCCCTCGCCGCGGGGTGGGCCGTAATGTCCGGCCACCGCCGCCTGTGGCCGGCACTAGTCGCCACCGCGTCCGTAGCGGCGCAAGCGCATCTGTTGTTTGCCTTGATCGCGGTTACCCTGGCCGTGCTCGGTCTCGTGGTCGGCCTCGCCGACAGCGTGCGGCAGCGGGCCGGATTCCGGTGGGCCTGGGTCGGCCTCGCGGCCGGGCTGATCTGCTGGAGTGCGCCCATGTACCAGCAGTTCACTAGCCGGGTCGGCAACCTGACCGCGCTGCTACACGGCCAGTCGGCCAGCGGGCAGCGAACCGGTCTGGGATTCGGCCTCCGTGCCGTGGCCGGATCGGTCGACCTGCCGCCGCTGTGGCGAACGCCGCTGCAATCGCTGCTGAACCTCAACACAATCGGCGCGCGGTCCGCCGTGCACGGGGCGTTGATTCTGGCCGCGCTTGCCGCGCTGGCCGCCGTACTGGCGCTTACGATCCGGGCGCTACGGTCGCGCCGTCTTGCGGCACTAGCCTGGGTCGCCCTCGTGGCCTGCCTGGGCTCGGTCGTCACCTACGCCAACATCTCTGTGCGGAGCATCCCGGCGGCGCCTAACCCGCTCAACACGCTGAACTACCTGATGATCGTGCTGCTGCCGGTCGGGCTGCTGTGCTGGCTAACGATAGCCACCGCGATCATGCTGGGGGCCGAGCGATCGCTGCGCCGAGCGGCTACGTCGGCCGCCGCGAGCATGCGGGCCGTCACCGTGCGGGCCGCGGCTTCCCGGCTAGTCGCCTGGCGAGGCACCCAGGTCCTCGGACTGCTCGCGATCGCGGGACTCGCGGCTGGTGTTTCGCTGACCGCAGCGGGCAGCGCACACGAATTTCCCGGCGTCGCCGATGCCCCGTACGCGCGTGTGGTCGCGGTCGCGGCCCGGCAGATCAGCCAGCGGATACCGGAACAGCCAATCGCGATCACCGTCTCGTCGCCGGACCCGGGCTATCGCAAGCGCCGAGTGCTGCTTGGCCTCGCCTACGTGCTAACCACATTGGGCTATTCCCCCAGGCTCAGCCAGTTCGGGGATGAACTCGGCGCGGCCTACGTCATGCAGCCGGGACTGCGGATAACCCAGGTACAGATCACGCTAGGGCCTTCCGGCGCCGCGATCACGATCACGCCGGGCCGACCGTCAGCCTGAGTCGTCTCGATCAGATCGGCTGCCCGGACGCACAGCACGAGGCGGTGGCGGTCAGGCCGAGCACCGCGTCAATCTCGGCGATGGTGAGCCTGCGGTCGGCCGACGCGACCGCGCTGAGCACCTCGGCGTACAGATCAATCTCATCGAGGGCCACGGCATCGTGGATGCGAAGGTCAATGTCTGTCCGCACCGCCCCACCTCCTGTAGCCAGGCACAACGAATACCGCTGTCTTCAGGCTACGGTCCCGGTCCAGGCTGGGACATGACCCATCGGGACCATTTCTGATCACCTGACTGGGCTGGCCGAGCCGTACGCAGTTGCCGCAAACCATGTCCATCCTGGGCAACCCGGGGCGCGCGCCGACACCGCCCTCGGCCGCCAACCGCGCTGGCCCAGTCCCCGCTGGCCCAGTCCCCGCTGGCCTAATCCGCACTGGCCGGGTCTGCCGCGTCCCACCGCGCCGCCCGGTGCCGCCCGGCCCGCGCCAGGTAGCGCTCCGGGGTGCCGGAGAACAGGTCCCGGTCTGCCAGGGTGAGTTCGCGTACCACCCGGCCGGGCACCCCGGCATACAAGACACCGGCCGGCACGGCCACGCCCGGCAGCACCACCGTCCCGGCCGCGACCAGAGCGCCAGGGCCGACACTGGCCCGCCCGAGCACGATTGCGCCAATTCCGATCAGCGCTCCCGAACCGATCCGGGCGCCGTGCACAGTGGCGTGGTGGCCGATGCTAACCCGGTCATCGATCAGTGCGGGTTCGCCGGCATCCACGTGCACGCAGCACAGATCCTGGATATTGCAGGCCGACCCGATCTCGATCGAGGCGTCGTCCGCCCGGAGCACGCTCCCGTACCAGATGCTCGACCCGGCGCCGATGGTGACGCTCCCGATGACCACCGCACCCGGGGCGATCCACGCCTCCGGGTGTATCCGGGGTGCCCGGCCGGCCAGCCTGCCGATCCTGGCTTCACCGCTCATGGCCAGCTCCCCATGTCGATCGCTGCCCGACAATCGCCGATCATGCCAGACTGCCCGGCGCCGCGGTTAGGACTGGTACGGACCCCCGTGCGACGCCTGCCTCGGTCGCCCCGGTACGACGGCAAACTGCCGAAAACCGGATAATTCGCCGTTTCGGTTGCGGAGAGGTGTCCTTTGGGGCAAGAGTCATCACATCTATCGGCCGTGCCATGTCTACACCGGCGGCCTGGCCGGCCGCCCCCGAGCCGCCGCCTTAGTCCACTAGCAGGCCCGGGCCTGCCGACCGGCTCAGGACCCTGAGCCCAGGTCGCGCCCGGATCTGCCCGACGCGCGTGACAGGTGATACATGAGCGAGCACAGCGATCTCCTCGCCGAAGCCGGGACGATCCAGTGGGAACGCGAAGTCCGCGGGTACAACCGCCAGCAGGTTGACGAGTACGTGGCCTGGCGGGCCGGCCAGGTGCGCGACCTAGAGAGCAAGCTCTCGCAGAGCCTGGCCGAGATCGAGCACCTGCGCCGGGAGGTCGCCGAGGCGCGCGAGGCCACGGCCCGGCCGGCGCATGAGGAGATCAGCGAGCGGGTGGGGCAGATCCTCAAGCTGGCCGCGGACGAGGCCAAGGCCGAGCGGGATCGGAGCACGGCCGAGATCAGCGCGCTGAAGGAGGCGGTGTCCCGGGACGCCGAGCAACTCAGGGCGGACGTCAAGCGCGAGACCGACCAGATCAGGTCCGACGCGCAGACTCAGGCCGAGCGGATGCTGACCGCCGCCCGCGACGAGGCCGAGCGCACCGTCGCCTCGGCCAGGGCCGAGGCCGAGCAGGTGACCGGATCGGCCACCGCCACGGCCGAGCGGATGGTCGCCGAGGCGACCGAGCATGCTGAGAGCACCGTGGCCGCGGCGATGGCCCAGGCCAAGCAACAGCTTGATGAAGCGACCGCGCGGGCGACTGCGATTCACGACGGTGCCGAGCGTCGGCTCAACCTGCTCATCTCCCGGCATACCGAGACGGTCAGACGGCTCACCGAGATCCGGGACGTGGTCACCAATCTGGTGGCCGGGGAGACCGCGCGCGGCTCGCTGGAGGAGGAGGTCACCCGGGCGCTCACCGGGCAGGCGCCGGCCATCGAGTCCCGCTCCGGCGGTCGGCGTCCGGGCCTGCCGGGCGAATCCGCCGCCGGGTCGCGGCCCGGCGCCCCGGCGCGGGCCGCCGACCACACCGATCCGCTGACCGCCGAGCGCCTGGAAGGGGACGGTTACGACGAACGTGCCGACGAGGCGCAGCTTCCGATCGAGGCCAGCATCAAGGCGGATGAGGCCAGGGCCGACATCGCTGGCCGGCCGGAGTCCGTGCCGACCGTCGCCCGGCACGGGTAACCAGGCAGCCCGGCCGGGCGCTCCGCCGGCCCGGCCGGGCACCTGCGGCTAGCCGGCGCTGCCGAAACTGTCCATCCGGCGCAGGATCACGCCCTCGCGCAGCGCCCACGGGCAGATCTCGAGTTCGGTCAGATGAAACAGGTCCATCGCGGCGTCGGCCACGATCGCCCCGGCGACCATCTGCGGCGCCCTGAGCCGGGAGACGCCCGGCAACTCGGCCCGTTCGTCGATGCTCATGGCGGCAAGCCGCTGCGCGAGGCCAACCACGTCCTTGTGCCGCAGCACGCGCTTGACATACGGCCCGTCGCTGGACGGCGCGGCGCCGGCGATCCTGGCTAGCTGCCGGAAGGTCTTCGACGTGGCCACGGCGTGATCCGGGATCCCTGCCGACCGCACCGCGCTGGCCGCAGCGGCGATCTCCGCGCGCGCGTGCTTGCGCAACTGCCTGACCTCCTCCGGGTCCGGCGGGTCCCCGGTAAGCCAGTCCCTGGTCAGCCGGTTCGCCCCGAGCGGCAGCGAGACCGCCACGGAGGGATCCTCGTCGTGCCCGGAGGCGATCTCCAGCGATCCGCCGCCGATGTCGAGCAACAGCAGATGCCCCGACGACCAGCCGAACCAGCGCCGGGCCGCCAGGAACGTCAGCCGGGATTCCTCGGTGCCTGGCAGGACCTGGATCGCCACCTCGGTCTCGTCCCTGATCCGGGCGAGCACTTCGTCGCCGTTCGCGGCGTCCCGGACCGCCGAGGTGGCGAAGGCGAGGAGTTCCTGCACCCCCTTGTCCTCGGCGATGCCGATCGCGTCCCGCACGAACTCCAGCAGCCGGGACGCGCACTCGTCGGTGAGCCGGTTCTGCGCGTCGAGGTGATCTGCCAGGTGCAGTTCCACCTTGTGCGAGAACGCCGGAAGCGGTCGGGCGCCGCTGTGCGCGTCGACAACCAGCAGGTGCACCGTGTTTGACCCCACGTCGAGCACGCCAAGCCGCATACCATGACGCTACCGCCCGACCCGCCCGGCACCGTAGCACGGTCCCGCGATCGGGCCGGGTTTCTGTTCGGCGAACGGACTCGGAGGTGCGGATGTCGCGGCAGCCAGACTCCCAGGTGCGGTTCGAACGCAGCCTGAAGCGGGTCAGGACGTACCTCGGCGGCGCGCTTGCCGCCGACACCCTCCGGCCCCTGCTGGTCTGGGAGAACCCATATTTCCCCAGTTACTACATCCCGGCGGCCGACGTGACCGCCGACCTCATCCCGGCCGGCCAGGGCGAGCCGACCGACCTGCTGGGCGCCGCCGAGGTCTTCGATGTCCGGGCCGGGGCGGGCACGTCGGCGCGGGCCGCGCGACGGTACCCGGCGGCCCCGGCAGCCGAGATCGCGGATGCGATCAGATTCGAGTGGTCCGCGATGAGCGAGTGGCTCGAGGAAGATGAGCCGGTCTACACCCACCCGCGCAGCCCGTACACCCGGGTGGACATCCTGGCCAGCTCCCGCCGGGTGCGGGTCGACCTGGACGGGGTCACGATCGCCGAGTCGGGGCAGCCCAGGATCTTGTACGAGACCGGGCTACCGCCGCGCTACTACCTGCCGCTGACCGATATCCGGATGGACCTGCTCCACCCGTCGCAGACCGTATCGCACTGCCCGTACAAGGGCACGGCGAGCTACTGGTCGGTCGACACCGGCACCCGCGTGCACGACGACGTGGTCTGGATGTACCGGACCCCGCTGCCCGAGTGCTCGAAGATCGCCGGACTGGCCTGCTTCTACACCGAGAAGGTGGACCTGTTCGTCGATGGCGCCGCGCAGTAGGCCTCAGCCGGCCGCGACGTCCTCCGCGGCGCGCAGCACCCGCAGGATGTTGCCGCTGGCCAGCCTGGCGCAGTCGGCCTCGCTCCAGCCGCGGTCGAGCAACTCGGCGAACAGCGCCGGATAGCTGGACACGTCGGTCAGGCCGGCCGGCAGCCTGCTGGTGCCGTCGAAGTCGCCGCCAAGGCCGACATGGTCGATCCCGGCGACCGCGCGAACGTGCTCCACGTGGTCGGCCACGTCCGCCAGGGTGGCGGTGGGCTCGGGGTTCGCCGCCACCCAGTCGGCCAGGTCGTATCTGGCGGACAGGTTCCGGTAATCCAGGCCGCGGCGCTCGGCCTCGGCGGCGGCCGCCAGTCCCCATTCCCGGCAGGCCTCAGATACGAACGCGGGAACGAAGGTCACCATGGCGATCCCTCCGTTGGCCGCCAGCCGTTCCAGGATCGCGTCGGGAACGTTCCTCGGGTGATCGGTCACCGCCCGGGCGGAGGAGTGCGAGAAGATCACCGGCCCGGCCGCCACGTCCAGGGCATCGCTCATCGTGCTCGGCGCGGTGTGCGAGAGGTCGACCAGCATGCCGATCCGCTGCATCTCCCTGACTACCTCGCGGCCGAAGTCGGTCAGGCCGCCGGCGTCCGGTTCGTCGGTGCCCGAGTCCGCCCACCCGACGTTCAGGTTGTGGGTCAGGGTCAGGTAGCCGACTCCGAGCGCGTGCAGCATCCGCAGTACCCCGAGCGAGGACGCGATGCTGTGCCCGCCCTCGGCCCCCATCAGCGAGGCGATCTTCCCGGCAGCCATGATCTTCTCGACGTCGTCGGCGGTGCGGGCCAGTTCGAGTGATCCGGGGTTGGCCGCCACCAGGCGCCGCACGAGGTCGATCTGCTCCAGGGTGGTGACGACCGCGGCCTCGCCCTGGAGTTCGGCCGGCACGTACACCGACCAGAACTGCGCTCCCACCCCGCCGGCCGCCAGCCTGGGCAGGTCGGTGTGGGTGAAGCCGATTCCGGCGGCGATATCGGCCCGGGCGGGGTCACCAGTGAACGTGCCGTCCTCGATCGCCTCGCGCAGGGCCCAGGCGAGGTCGTTGTGCCCGTCGAAGACGGGCGTCCGGGTGAGCAGGTCGCGGGCGGCCGCCAGGCTCGCCGGCGCGGGGGTGGCTGACTGGGTCATCGCACCACCCTATGAGAACGCGACTGCCGGGCGAGGACAGCCCCCGCCCGGCAGTCGGCCAGCCTGATCCGGTTACTCGCCGGTCTCGATCTCGGTGATCAGGTCCTCGGAGGTCTGCATGCCCTCACGCCAGGTAGACCGGGCGATGATCTTGGTCGGGTCGACCCGGTGCTTGTACTTGTCGGCGATCTGGGAGACCTCCTCGAGGAGGCCGTTGGACAGCGTGGTCGGGTTGAGCCCGAGAGCGAGGAACTGGTCGTTGCGGACGACTAGGTCGTTCTCGTCGGCCTCCTGCCGTGGGTTCGGCAGGTTGGCGATCTCGGCCCCGGTGATCTCGCTAACCAGCTTGGCGAGGTCGCGGACCCGGTGGGTCTCGGTGATCTGGTTCAGCACCATCGGCTGGCTGCCGACCGGCGGCGGGTTGGTGATGGCGATCTCGATGCACCGGACGGTGTCCCGGATGTGGATGAACGCGCGAGTCTGGCCACCCGAGCCGTGCACAGTCAGCGGGTGCCCGATCGCGGCCTGCATCAGGAACCGGTTCAGCACGGTGCCGTAGTCACCGTCGTAGTCGAACCGGTTGATCAGCCGCTCGTCCCGCGCGGTCTGGTCGGTCTGGGTGCCCCACACGATGCCCTGGTGCAGGTCGGTGACCCGCAGCCCGTCGTTCTTGGCGTAGAACGCGAACATGAGCTGGTCCAGGGTCTTGGTCATGTGGTACACCGACCCCGGATTGGCCGGATGCAGGATCTCCCGCTCCAGGTCGCCGTCCGGCGTCGGCACCTTGACCGTCAGGTAACCCTCGGGGATCGGCGCGCTGCCGGACCAGCCGTAGCCGTAGACGCCCATGGTGCCGAGGTGCGCCAGGGCGGCAGTGCTGCCGGTGGCGACCATCGCGACCAGCAGGTTATGGGTAGCGCGGACATTGTTGTCCACGGTGTACCGCTTGGAGTGGGTGGTGCGCATCGAGTACGGGGCGGCGCGCTGCTCGGCGAAGTGCACGATCGCGTCCGGCTGGACCTCCTCGAGCAGCCGCACCAGGCGGTCGTACTCGGTGGCCAGGTCGAGGTTCTCATAGCCGATCTCGCGGCCCGTGACTTCCTTCCAGACCCGGAGCCGCTCGCCGATCGGCCGGATCGGGGTGAGGGACTGCACCTCAAGCTCGTTGTCGATATTCCGGCGGGACAGGTTGTCCACGATCGTGATGTCGTGGCCGCGATCCGACAGGTACAGCGAGGTCGGCCAGCCACAGAATCCGTCGCCGCCTAGGACAAGAACGCGCATTACAACTCCCGCTTCTTTGCGCTGGTGCAGTGTGTTCCAGCGGCTCGTACCGCCCACCCATGAACCCGCCAGATTGTGTCAAATCAGGCCACGGCGTCTCGGCGCGCGGCAAGTCTACCTGGTACCCAGCCTGCCACGAGGGGACCCTCGGGAACAGGCCGCGAGGGCACCGGCGCAGCGTACTACTCCTTCCCCGCACATGTCGGCGGACAACATAACGCGCCACCCGAACTGGCCGAGGTCGATCCAGTCACGCCAGCAGGCCAGCAGGCCAGCAGGCCAGCAGGCCAGCAGGCCAGCGGAGACTAGCCGAACATGGCGTCGATGGTGACGAACGTGTACCCGCGAGCGCGCAGATCCTTGATCACCGTCGGCAGGGCATCCGCATCCAGGGTCGAGTGATCGTCCGGATTCGAGCCGCAGTGCATGAGCACGATCTCGCCGGGATGCAGATTCGCCAGAACCCGGCTGACGACGATCTGCACGCTGCCGCCCCCCGAGGTTCCCTTCCAGCCCAGCGTGTCGACGGTCCAGCCGATGGGCACGAAGGCGACGGAATTGACCACCGAGATCGTGTGCGAGTTGCGGTCGCCAAAGGGGAACCGGAACCAGGGCCACGAGCCGGCCCCGGTCACCGACTTGATTTCCTGCTCCGCGCCAAGCACTTGCTCGCGCATCTGCGCATCGGTCAGTTTGGTGAAGTACGGGTGCGAGATCGAGTGGTCGCCCACCCTCTCGCCCGCTGCCACGATGGCACGCGACTGCACGGGAAAGCCCGCCACGAAATTCCCGGTAAGGAAGAAGGTACCCCGAACGCCGTAGCGCTTCAGCGTGGCGAGGATGCTGCTCACGCCGTCCGCGTTGGCCCCGGCGTCGAAGGTGAGCGCGACGACCCTTGATGATGTCGGGATGGACGTCCATTCCCGGCCGCCGAGTCCGGCGGGAACCGTTCTTGCCGATGGCGGGGACGAGGTCCCCGGACTTGGGGCCTGCGAGGTTGCCGAAGTTCGCGGCGGCGAAGGCGACGCCGATGCCGCTGGCGGCGAGGCCGTGGCCCTGGACGGGGACGGATGCGGCCCGGTCGCTGCGGGCGGACTCGTTCCGCACGCCGCCAGGGTCGCCACCACGGCGGCGATGACTACCCAGGCCGCGGCTCGCGGATGCCGGCGGGACCATTCGGGGGCGGCGTTCACTCTTGCCTCTTTGCGCTAGCGCGGAGACTCCATTTCACTGTCCCCACGCCCGGTCCGCCTAGGGGCCGAGGTCCCGCAATGCCCCGGCTGTTCGGCACTCCAGCCACCGCGGCGGCCGTCAGGTGGCCGCGGCCGCTCGCTCCGCGCGATCTCTGACGCCGCGCAGCATCTTGCGGCTCATCACGAAGCTCACCAGCCCGACCGGCTCGACCACGAACCGCGCGACCGGCCGGAGGTAGCGGTAGCGCTCGCGGACAATCAGCCTGGACGCCCCGGCTGGCCCGGGCCGGACCACGAACGCCCAGGTGAAGTCGAAGGGTGGTGCCGGCGGGCCGGGCGCTGGCTGGCCGGACTCGGCTGTCGGCCGAGACTCCGCTGCCGCGCCGGGTGCGGACGAAAGGACCAGTGCACGACCCGGATCGACCACGGCCACGCTGAGCCCGAACCGCGGCGCCAGCCGGAACTCGTCCCCCGGCCGGACGTCCTGCCATGCCGGTACGACCTCCCCCGCGCTGTGAATGTCGCAGCCAGCCAGATTCTCCAGCAGGTCGTAGCTGTAGAAGCCGCCCCGGCCCTGGCCAAGCTGGGCGATCCAGGGCCAGACCGCGCCGGGCGCGGCCGCGATGGTGATCGCCCGAGTGGCCGCGACATCGGCGACGGACAGCAAGTCGTCGCCCGGCAGCACCTCGGCGCGCTCCAGCGCGGTCGCTCCCCAGGAAAGCTGCCAGGTCCGTCCCGCGAGCAGGTACCCGGCCGCCAGCGTGCCAGCGACCGCCGCAGCCACGGTGAGCCGACCGCGCATGCGGACACCTCCCTCCGGTGCCGTCCCGGCGCCGTGCCGGAGTCGTCCCGGCGCCGTCCCGGGCCCATCCGGCTGCCCCTGCCCTGCCCGCGACGCCGGCCCGGCAAACGAGTTACAACAGCGCTGTTATATTTGCCCGGTGACGGAGTCAGCCGAACCGGCGGCCAGCACCGGCCTGGGCACGCTGCTCCGGCATGTTCTGGACGCGATGGACGCCGACGTCGCCGGGGTGCTCGCCGATCTCGGACTGCCCGGCTACCGGCCCAGGTTCAGCCCGGTGGTCCGGGTCCTGGTCACGCACGGGCCGCTGCCGATCCGGGATCTGGCCCGCGCGATCGGGGTCACCCACTCGGCCGCCAGCCAGACGGTCGCCGAGATGACCAGGCGCGGTCTGGTCATGCTGGAACCCGGCCGGGACGCCCGGCAGCGCGTGGCGCACCTGTCCGACGCCGCCCGGCGGATGCTCCCGGCGATCGAGGCCGAATGGGCAGCCACCGAGGCCGCGGCCGCCGAGCTTGACGCCGAGCTTCCGTTTCCGCTGAGCGAACTGGCTCCGCTGATCGCCGCGGCCCTGGAGCGCAGGTCGTTCCGGCAGCGGATCATCGAGTCCGGCTGGGCGCGCGCGCACCCCTGGTTCGGCGAAGCACTCGCCGCGGCGCCGACGGCGCCCCCGGAATCCGCCGGCCCGGGACCTGGCGACCGGAGAGCGGGCGACCGGAGAGCGGGCGACCCGGGATGAGGCTGCTCGCGGACACCAGGCCGCTGCGCCAGTCCCCGGCCTTCCGCCGGCTGTGGGCAGGCTCCACGCTGTCGGCTGTCGGCGGCTCGATGACCACCTTCGCGGTGATCCTGCAGGTGTACCAGATCACCGGCTCGCCGCTCGCGGTCGGCGCGATCGGCCTCGCCCGGATGGCGCCGACCCTGGTGATCGGATTGCTCGGCGGATCATTCGCGGACGCGGTCGACCGGCGCAGGCTGGTCATCGCCTGCACCATCGGCCTGGCCGCGGTCACCGCGGCACTGGCCGCGTCGGCGCTGGCCGACCTGCGGTCGGTATGGCTGCTATACGGCCTGGTCGCCGTGAAGTCCGCGCTCGGCGCGGTCGCCGGGCCAGCGCGCCGCACGTTCATCCCCAGCCTGCTCCCGGCGGACCTGCTGCCGGCCGGACTCGCGCTGAGCCGGATCAGCTTCCAGGTCACGCTCGCCGCCGGCCCCGCCGCGGCCGGCGCGCTGACCGCGGCGACCGGTGGCGTGGCGGCCTGCTATCTGATCGACGCGGCCAGCTTCGCGGCCGCGCTGTACGGCCTGGCGGGCCTGCCCGCGATGCCCGCAGCGGACGGGGCGGCCCGGCCCGGGCCGCGCGCGGTCGCCGAGGGCATCGCGTTCATCCGGCGCAGCCAGGTGCTGGCCGGGGCGTTCCTGACCGACCTGAACGCGACCGTCTTCGGCCTGCCGGTCGCGCTGTTCCCGGCCATCAACGCCGAGCGGTTCGGCGGCAGCGCGGCCACCCTGGGCCTGCTGACCACCGCGATCGGCGTCGGCGGGCTGATCAGCGCGGTGTACTCCGGGCCGGTCGGCCACATCCGGCGGCACGGCCTGGCGATGCTGGTGTCCGCGAGCGTGTGGGGCGCGGCGTTCGCCGGCTTCGCGCTCGCCGCGAATCTGCCGCTGGCGCTCGGCCTGCTCGCCGTGGCCGGCGCCGCCGACACGTTCACCGTCGTGTTCCGCTCCGCGATCGTGCAGACGGTCGCGCCGGAGCGCCTTCGCGGCCGGATCACCGCGGTCGATTTCGTGGTCGGCGCGGGCGGCGGCGAACTGGGCGGCCTGGAGGCCGGCGCGGTCGGATCGCTCGCCACGCCTGCGATCAGCGCCCTGTCCGGCGGCCTGGCCACCATCGCCGGGGCAGCCGTGATCGGCCTGGCGCTGCCCGCTTTCGCCCGCTACCGGAACGGTGCGACGCCGGCCGGGCCAGCAGCGACCGGGCCCGAGTCGGCCGGTTCCGGACCGGCCGGCGGCGCCGCCCCGGTGCCGGGCGGACCAGGCGCCCCCGCCCCGAATCAGGCGTGACCGCGTGCCGCAGCCCCGGCCGGCCTCGGTACCAAGCTGCTGGCCAGGCTCGATACCGTGGATGACGCCATGTCGTCATCGCAGATCACGCTGCTGGTCACCCTCACCGGCCACGACCGCCCGGGGGTGACCTCCCGCCTCTTCTCCGACCTGGCCGCGCACGACCTGGCCGTGCTGGACGTGGAGCAGGTCGTCATCCGCGGCCACCTCGTGCTCGGGGTGCTGCTGGCCTGCCCGGACTCGGCCGACCTGACCCGGATTCACCGCCAGGTCAGCGCGCTCGCCGCCGATCTCGGCATGAACGCGGAGATCACCATGGGCTCCGGCGAGCAGGCGCGCCGGCCCCGGGGCCGGCTGCACGTCACCGTGCTCGGCAGCCCGCTGCTCCCGCACGTGATCGCCGCGATCGCCGGGCGGATCGCGGCCGGCGGCGCGAACATCGACCGGATCGGCAGGCTCGCCAGGAAGCCAGTTACCTGCATCGAGTTCGAGGTTTCCGGCGCCGACCCGCAGGCGCTGCGGACCGCACTGGCGCGGGAGTCGGCCGGCCTCGGGGTGGACATCGCGGTGCAGCCAGGCGGCCTGCACCGGCGGGCCATGCGGCTGGTCGTGATGGACGTGGACTCCACCCTGCTCCAGGACGAGGCCATCGACCTGCTGGCCGAGCGGGCCGGGCACGGGGAGGAAGTCGCCAAGCTCACCGCGGCCGCGATGCGCGGCGAGATCGACTACGCCGAGGCGCTCCGGCAGCGGGTCGCCCTCTTCGCCGGGATGGACGCGGCCGCGCTTGATGACCTGATCGGCAGGTTGCGGCTCGCCCCCGGGGCCAGGACGCTGGTCAGGACGCTGAAGCGGCTCGGCTACCGGTGCGGCGTGGTCAGCGGCGGGTTCTCCCAGGTGACCGACTGGCTGACCGCCGAGCTTGGCCTGGACTACGCGGCGGCGAACACGCTGGAGATCGCCGACGGCAGGCTGACCGGGCGGATCACCGGGGAACTGATCGACCGCCCGGGCAAGGAGCGGATGCTGCGCACGTTCGCGGCCAGCGCCGGAGTGCCGCTGAGCCAGACCGTGGCGGTCGGCGACGGCGCCAACGACCTGGACATGATCGCCGCCGCCGGCCTCGGCGTCGCGTTCAACGCCAAGCCGGCCGTCCGGCAGGTCGCCGACGCCTCGCTCAGCGTCCCCAACCTGGACGCGATCTTGTACCTGCTCGGCATCTCCCGGGAGGACGTCGAGGCCGCCGACGCCGCGGACCAGGCCGGCTAGCCGCGGGCAGGCACAGATGACCTTCGGTCCTGGTGGGGGCCGGGGCCGCCCCGTAACGTGAAGTCACGGACTATGGCCGGGTCGCCCGGCTCTGGGCACCACCCGGCACGGGGGGAGTCCAGATGGCTGTCACAAATCACTCAGCCGACCGCGAGCGGCCCATCGTCACCGAGCAACTGACCAAGCGATTCGGGTCGTTCACCGCGCTGGACCGGCTCGACCTTGAGGTCCGGCAGGGCGAGGTGTTCGGCTACCTCGGCCCGAACGGCGCGGGAAAGTCGACCACGCTCCGGCTGCTGCTCGGGCTCGCCAAGCCGTCCGGAGGGCACGCGCGGATCTTCGGCACCGACATCGCCCGCGTTCGCGAAGTGCACAAGCGTCTTGCCTACGTGCCAGGCGATGTCGCGCTGTGGCCCAAGCTGACCGGCGCCGAGTGCCTGACCCTGCTCGGCCGGATGCACGGGGACGTGGATACCAGGAAGCGGGCCGATCTGATCGAGCGGTTCCAGTTCGACCCGAGCAAGCGCGCCCGCGCCTACTCCAAGGGGAACCGGCAGAAGGTGGCGCTGATCGCCGCCCTGTCGACCCGGTCCGACCTGCTGCTGCTGGACGAGCCGACCAGCGGGCTTGATCCGCTGATCGAGGCGGAGTTCGTGCGGAGCGTGCGGGAGGTCGCCGAGCAGGGCCGGACCGTGTTCCTGTCCTCGCACATCCTGTCCGAGGTCGAGACGCTGTGCGCGCGGGTGGGCATCCTGCGCGAGGGCAAGCTGGTCGAGGTCGCCGACGTCACCGACCTGCGCACCATGCACGGCACCGAGCTAGACGTGGACTTCGACGGCCCGGCGCCCAATCTGGACCGGGTCCCCGGCGTCGGCAGCGTGCAGCCAACGCCGGAGGGGATCCGGGTGCAGGTGGCCGGCCAGCCCGGTCCGCTGCTCGAGGCGCTGACCACGACCCACGTCACCGGACTGCGGTCCCGCGAGGCCTCGCTCGAGGAGATCTTCCTCGGCTACTACGGGGCCGGCGAGGACGGCGACGGGCACGCCGGGAACGGGCACGTGGCCAGCGGGCCGGCCGGAGGCGGGCAGGACGTTCCCGAGCCGGCCGGCGCCGCGGCGCGATCCGGCCGGGCACCGGACGGAGGCGCCGGCCATGACCACTGACCAGGCAGTCCGGCCGGCCCAGGCCCCGGCGCCCGCCGCCACGCACCGACGGCCGGCCCGGCTGCACGCCGAGCGGGCCAGCGCCAGGCTCGCGGCACGCCAGATCTGGTTCGGCGCCCTGGTGATCGCGGCCGCAACCGGGCTGATGCTCTGGCTCGGCACGATCGCCTACCACAAGGCGCAGACCTCGGGCAGCAGCCTGATGGCGGCGCTCGCCGACAACCCGGCCATCCGGGCGGTCTACGGACTGCCCACGGCGATCGGCACGCTCGGCGGGTTCACCGTCTGGCGGGTCGAGATCTTCGTCATGCTGATCTCGACGGTCTGGATCGTCCTGGCCACCACCCGGGTGCTGCGCGGCAACGAGGAGACGGGCCGGCTTGACCTGCTGCTCGCCACCCCGATCTCGCTGGCCCGCTCCTCCGGCGTCGTGCTGGCCGTGGTCCTGATCGCCGGCCCGGTGCTCACCGCCGTCGTGACCGGGGTGGTGCTGACCGCCCTCGGGGCCGCGGCGGCCGGTTCCTGGCTGTACGCGGCCGGTCTCGGGCTGCTGCTGGCCACCTTCATGTCGATCGCGGCCCTGGCCGCGCAACTGGTGCCGGAACGGCGGCGCGCGACCGGACTGGCGGGCGGCGTGCTGTTCGCGACCATCGTGCTGCGGATCTACGCCGACGGCTCCGCCGGCGCCGGCTGGGTCCGGTGGACCACGCCGTACGGCTGGGTGGAAAATCTGCATGCCTTCGGCGGTAACGACCTGCTCCCGCTGATCCCGCTCGCCGCCGTCCCGATCCTGGCGCTGGCCGCGGTCCTGGTGATGGCGCGGGTGCGGGACGCCGACGCTGGGATGGTCCGGGCCGCCGACACCAAGCGGGCCAGGACCTGGCTGCTATCGCGGCCGCTGGCGTTCGCCACCCGCCGCAGGATCGCCGAGGTGGCGGCCTGGGGCGTCGGCGTCGCGGTGCTCGGCGTGCTGTCCGGCGGACTGGCGGAGTCGCTGGTCGGCTTCCCGCAGAGCCAGCCGGAGGCGACCAAGCTGCTGAACGAGGTGGGCATGGGCGCGGCGGTGACCCCGGGCGGCTTCATCGCGATCATGGACGTGCTCACCGCCGTCGTGCTGGCCGCCTACGCGATCACCTGCCTGCACGCGGACTACGACGACGAGGCTGCCGCCCGGCTCGACCTGCCCTACTCAGCGCCGGTTACCAGGACCCGGTGGGCCGGGTCCACGGTCGCCACGACCGCGGCCGCGCTGGTCGTGCTCACCACGATCCTGGCGCTGGCGACCTGGGCCGGATCCGCGCTGGCAGGCGCCGGGCTGACCGCGGGCGACTCGTTCGCCGGGGCGTTCAACGTGCTGCCGGTCGCCGTCTTGTTCCTCGGCCTGGCCATGCTGCTGCACGGAGTCCGGCCATCCTGGACGGCCGGACTGGTCGGCGCGCTCGCCATCGGCAGCTACCTGATCGCGCTGATCGGGCCGGCGCTGAAGTGGCCGAACTGGGTGCTCGACCTGTCGCCGTACTACCACCTGAAGCTGGTGCCCGCGGCCTCGCCGGCCTGGACCCCGCTGTGGGTGATGCTCGGCATCGCCGTGCTCGGCGCCGCGCTCGGCCTAGTCGGCTACGCCCGGCGGGATCTGGTCTGAGCCCGCCGCGCCGAGGTGACGCCGCAGGAACTGCGCCTGGTGGGACAGCAGGCTCTGCGTGAGCGGGCCGCCGATCGCCGAGTGCCCGGCGTCCGGCAGCAGCAGCACCTCGTGCGGCCGGCCCGCCGCCAGCAGGGCCGCCGACAGCCGCAGCGTGTTCGCGACGTGCACGTTGTCGTCGGCCAGTCCATGGATCAGCAGCAGCGGCCTGGTGAGACCGGGGGCGTCCCGCAGCAGCGAGCACGCCTCGTACCGCTCGGGATACTCGGCCGGGTGGCCGAGGAACCGACCGGGATCTGGAACGGCCGGACCCTGGTGCACGTGGCCGACACCGGCGACCGGCCGGGCGGCCGGGCCACGGTCCGCCGGGTCATGGGTGCCGGGCCTGGTCCGTTGCCGGTCCCGATCGCCTCGCTGGCCGAGCGGCCGGTGCTCGAGCCGAACGCGACCCGCCTGATCCTGGGCGCCCGCGAGTTGCGGGCCAACCTCTTCTGGCCGTCCTGGCACCGGCCGGGCAGCGGGGTGCTGCCGGTACTGCTCGACCCCTACGGCGGGGCCGTGACCGCGCTGCAGTGCACGCCCGCCTCATCGGTCAGCCGGGCGAGGCCGCCGGCCGGCCCGTAGACCCACAGGTCGGTCCGCACCGGGTCGTCGGAGGCCGCGAACAGCACGTCCTCGCCGTGGATCCCGAGCACGGCCCGGATCTGCAGGCCAGCCGGGGTGACGACGGCCCCGGCCACGGTCAGGTGCCGGGTTCCGGCTTGGTCGGCGTGCGCGACCACGGCCCCGGAATCGGTGCGGGCGGGCAGGCCAGGCAGCAACTGCACCCAGCAGTCGTCGCGCTGCTCGGCCAGCACCGTGGTCGCGCCGCTCGCCGGGTCGATCGCCAGGAACCGGACCGTGCGCTGGTCCCTGGACTGCACCACGGCGTACGGACCGCGGGCGTCCCAGCCGGCGCCGACGACATATTCGAACGCGCGCTCGTCCCACCGCACCCTTGTGCGCGAACCGTCCAGCCCGAGCACCCACAGCGAGACGTCGGCGTTCACGGCGCCCGCCGCCGCGTACCTGATCGTCTTCGGCGCCTCGCCGGGCCTGGTCGGGTCGGGCAGGTACCAGGTCGCGACGCCGGTGTGATCGGTGCGGGTAGCCAGCAGGCTCGCACCGTCCGGCGCCCACCAGTATCCGGAGACCCGGTCCGGCAGCGCGGTCACCTCGGTGTGGCCGGCCGCCCCGTACTCGATGTCCGGGCCCTCGGGCACCGCCAGCGGCCGGTCCGCCGCGCCGTCCGCGCCGATCGCCCGCAGGGCGCCGGCGGAGCGGTAGCCGATCCGCCGGCCGCCCGGATCGGGCAGCGCGTCGGTCACCGGCCCCTGCGCGGGCAGTTCGCGGACCAGGCCGGTGCGCACCTCGGCTACCCAGAGCCGGCCGGCCAGCGCGAAGGCCGCCAGGGTCGCCGCCGCGTCCGTGCCGTAGCCGCGGATGCCGTTCGCGCCGCTGCCCTGGCCGGTGGCGCCGGCCAGGGCAGCCGGGTCGGCGAGCAGTCGTTCCGCTCCGGACGGCAGGTCGGCGGCCCACAGGCAGCCGGCCGGGTCGTCACCGGCCCGGCTGCGCAGGAACAGCACGGTGCCCCCGTCCGCGCCGAGCGCGAACCGGCCGGGAACGCCGTGGGTGAATCGCCCGGTCCGGGTGATCTGGGCGGGCAGCGACGACACGCCAGGCGGGGTCATACTGCCCACCCTGGCACGCCCGCCCGGACGCTGGCGACGTCATTTCCCCCCACCCGGTCGGGTGCGGCCGCCGTCAGCCCGGCCGGCCGGCGGTCACCAGCAGGTACTCCCAGTCCATCACCAGCGAGGGGCCGGCGCCCAGGTCATGACGGCGGCCAGGTCGGCCAGGTCGCGATCGAGCCCGGCGACCCGCTCGGCATCGGCCGCGATCTGCCGGTACGCCGCGATCGTCGGGCCGTACCTGGCCTTGAAGTAGTCGCGGAATTCGGCCGGGCCGGCGAACCGGTCGATCCGGACGGCCTCCGTCCGCTCGGTGACCGCGGTCACCTGACCGGCCAGCAGGTCCGCCAGGTAGCCCGGCCGGCCCCACCAGGGCGCCGGGCGGGCACCCGGCGGCGGGGCGAGATACTGCTTCGTCACCGCGAGCATCTGCCCGATGAAGCCCTCCGGCGTCCAGCTGAGCACGCCGATCGTGCCGCCGGGTCGGCAGACCCTGAGCAACTCGCGCGCGCAGGCCTGGTGGTCTGGCGCGAACATGACCCCCACGCAGGACAGCACCACGTCGAACGTGGCGTCCGGGAACGGCAGGCACGTCGCGTCGGCCTCCCGCCACGCGACCTCGGCGCCCGCGCCGGCGGCGGCCGCCCGCCCGGCAGCGAGCAGTTCCGGTGTCAGGTCGCACGCGGTGACCCGGGCGCCCGCCAGCGCCGCCGGGATCGCGGCGTTGCCGGCTCCCGCCGCGACGTCCAGGACGCGGTCGCCGGGCCGCACCCCGCACGCCCGCACCAGCCGCTCGCCGAGGCCGGAGATCAGGTCCCTGGCCACGGACGGGTAGTCGCCGAGCGCCCAGATAGCGCGCTGCGCGGACATGTCCGCGGGACCCGTGCCCGCCGGGCCGGCCCCCGCCGGGCGGGTGCTGGCCGGAGCCGTTACTCCTGTGGTTCTGGCCGGTATGGTCATGACCGCTCTCCTAGCCTCGGATCGGTATCCCCACCAGGCCGACGCTAGGAGCGGGCCGGGCCGCCGCCCTAGTACCAGATCTGTACTAGCTCGCCAGCGAAAAGCCGCTTAACCTGCGTGAATGGGCGCCACGTACCACCAGTTCTGCCCCGTCGCCAAGGCGATGGAGCTGCTTGACGAGCGCTGGACCCTGCTGCTGGTCCGTGAGCTGGTCACCGGCAGCGAGCGCTTCAACGACCTGCGCCGCGGCCTGCCCCGGATGTCACCGGCGCTGCTGTCCAGGCGACTCGGCCAGCTGGTCCGGGCGGGCCTGGTCGAGCGGCGGCACGAGGATGGCCAGGTCCGGTACGTCCTGACCCCGGCCGGGCGGGAATTGCGGCCGGTCGTCGAGGCGATCGGCGCCTGGGGGACCCGCTGGGTCGGGGAGATCGGCGACGCCGAGCTTGACCCGCAGCTACTGCTGTGGGACATGCACAAGAACGTCAATCTCGACGCCGTGCCCGCGGGCCGGACCGTGGTCCGGTTCCGGTTCCCCGACGCCGCGCCAGGGGCGCGGGACTGGTGGCTGGTCATCACCGGCCGTGAGGTCGACGTCTGCGACACCGACCCCGGCTTCGAGGTGACGGTCACGATGACGGCCAGGCTGCGCTGCATGACCGAGATCTGGCTCGGGGATCTGTCCTGGTCGCGCGCCCTGCGCACCGGCGCGCTCGAGGTGACCGGCCCGGAGGCGCTCCGGCGTGCGGCGCCAGGCTGGTTCGCCCTGTCGGTGTTCGCCGGGGTGCCCCGGCCGTCCCGCGACTAGCGGATCCCGCCGCCGCGCCAGCCCGGATCCAGGCCGGGCAGCAGCCGGATGCGGCGCCCGTCCTTCCAGACATCCACCACGGTGGCGAGCGCGCCGAGGTCCTCCAGCGGGTTGCCGGCCAGCACGAGCAGGTCGGCGATCTTGCCCGGCTCCAGGGTGCCGAGCCGGTCCTGCACCCGGGCGGCGGCGGCCGCGTTCTTCGTCGCGGTCGCCAGCGCCTGCCCGCGGGTCAGGCCGCCCGCGCTGATCAGCCGCAACTCGGCGATCAGCCCGATCTCGCCGTCGTGCATCTCGATACCGACCGGGCCATCGCCCTCGGGCAGGTCGTCCACGCCGGCCAGGATCGGAATGCCGGCCCGGACGGCCAGCGCGAACATCTCGTGGTGCCGCGCCGCGGCCTCGGCCGCGTTGGCGGTGAACCAGTCCGGGTAGCCCTTCGCGGCAAGCTGAGCCGGATCCCAGGCCGTGGTCACGGCCAGGTTCGGGCAGTACATGGTCCCGGCCTGGGCCATGGCCTCGACCCCGCGCTCGGTCATCACGAAGCCGTGCTCGATCGTGTCCGCGCCGGCCCGGGCGGCGGCGATCACGGTCTCGTCGCCCATCGCGTGCACGGCCAGCGGCTTGCCCCAGCGGTGCGCCTCCTCGGCGGCCGCCGCGATCTCCTCGAACGTGTGCAGGGTGTGGCCGATGGTGTCGGAACGCCACGGAATGCCACCGGAGGACAGCAGCTTGATCTGGTCGGCGCCGCGGGCGATCGCCTGCCGGACCCGGCGCCGGAACTCGTCCACCCCCGCGGCGGCGCGGGTCCACATCACGTCGCCGGAGGCGAAGATCCGCGGCCCCTCGATCTCCCCGGCTTCCACCGCGTCGCGCAGCAGCAGGTCCGCGTCGTGCTCCTCGCCGAGCGAGCGGACCGAGGTGATCCCGCAGCGCAGGTTGTCGTGTGCCTTGCGGATGCACCGGATCATGTGGTGCCCTGGCTCCTCGTGCGCGAACGCCCGCTCGTGCGGCGGGACGACCGCACCGAGGTGCAGATGCGAGTCCCACAGGCCGGGCATGACCACGCGGCCGTCCAGGTCGATCCGGCGGGCGTCGGCCCAGTCCACGGCGGCCCGCACGGCGGCGCGTTCGCCGACCGCGGCGATCCGCCCGGCCCGCAGCGCGATCGCGCCGTCCGGGGTCAGCCGGTCCGGCTCGGCGCAGTCGATGATCGCGCAGC
>JAJYTW010000331.1 GCA_021792855.1 Actinomycetes bacterium | reverse complement strand
GGATCCACCGGGCCGCGGCGGCGGTCTGCCCCGCCGTCCGCACCCCGAGGAACTCGCGGAGCAGCAGGTCCTCGGCGTCCATGGTGACGTTGGTCTGAAGTTCGCCCTGCCACCAGCCGGCCGGGTGCTGGAGGCTGAGCAGGTGGCCGGTGGCGCGATCCAGGGCGGCCCGCGCCGCGGCGGCTGCCGCTGCCGCTGGCCGGCCAGCCGCGGCCGCTGCCTGGCCGGGAGTCGTCCCGGTCATCGGCGGGGCGGCTGCCGGGATCCGCGCGGCACCCGGCGACGTCCGCGCCGTCACCACTGCCTCGCCGTGATGAACTCGGCGATCCCGGTGAACTCGGCCCGCACCTCATCCGGCATCGCGGTCTCGGTCAGGTGCCCGAGGGCGGCCGCCATCGCGCGATCCGCCTCCCGCTCGGCCCAGGACCGGCCGCCCGCCGCCTCCACCAGGTCGGCTGCCCGCAGCAACTGCTCCTCGGTCAGCGGGTCCGGGCTGAACAGCAACTCGCCGAGGGCACGGCCCGCGTCGGTGCCGGAGGTCAGCGCGGCGACCACGGGCAGGGACTTCTTTTTCGCCCGCAGGTCCGACCTGACCGGCTTGCCGGTCACCTCGGGCGCGCCCCAGATGCCGAGCAGATCATCGGTGATCTGGAAGGCCAGGCCCATCTGGGCGCCGAAGGACGCCAGGCTCATCGCGATCTCGGCGCGGGCGCCGACATAGATCGCGCCGATGCTGCAGGCGCAGGCCATCAGCGCGGCCGTCTTGTCCCCGGCCATGTCCATGCACTCGCTGAGCGTGACGTCGGAGCGGCGCTCGAAGGCCAGGTCCGCGCCCTGCCCGGCGATCAGCCGCTGCACGGCGGCGGACAGGCAGCGGGCGGCCCAGACGCCCTGCGGCCCCTGGTCCTCCAGCAGCAGTTCCTGTGCCAGCGCGAGCAGGGCGTCGCCGGCCAGGATCGCCGCGCCCACTCCGTAGACGGTCCAGGCAGCGGGCTGATGCCGGCGCTCGGTGTCGCCATCCATGATGTCGTCGTGCAGCAGCGAGAAGTTGTGCACTAGCTCCACGGCCACGGCGGCGGGCACGGCGGACTCAGCCTGCGCGCCGGCCGCCCGGGCCGAGAGCAGCACCAGGGCCGGCCGCAGCGCCTTCCCGGCCGCGCGGGCCGATCCCGCCGAGCCGGTCCGGCGGTCCGGCAGCCCCAGGTGGTACGCGGCGACCGTGCGGACGTCGGGGCTCAGTCGCTGCACGGCGGCGGCGATCGACGGGCTGACCTGATCGTGGGCGGCCTCGACGCCCACGGGCATGACGGCGGTCATGACGCCGCCCCGGAGGACGCCGGGGCGGCCGGTCGCTGGCCGGTAGCCGCGTGCGGTAGCTCAGCTGTCAGTTCCTGCGCGGCAGATTGCCCGCTTCGCACTGCACCCTCCATAGTGTCTGGCCAGCCGGTGTCGGTCCACGACCCGGCCAGCACCAGGCCGGGCACCGAGGTCGCGGCGCCAGGGCGGATGGCGACGCAGCCCGGCGCCTGGCTGAACGTTGCCCGGCGCTCTCTGGTCACGAAGAAATCGGTAATAGTGGCGGAAGCTGCCGCCGGGAACAGCCGTTCCAGCGCGGGCACGAAGATCTCCCGCATCCTGGCTCTCGGAACATCGATGTACTCCCCCGCCGCCGATAGCGATATCGCCAGGTACTGCCCGGTTGCCAGGCCCGCATGCGTGGTCTTGTCGAAGACCCACTGCACCGGCGAGTCGACCGCGGCGGCGAACGGCAGGTCGGTGACCGGCCGGTCGTAGACCACGTGCACGTTGACGATCGGCGAGGCGCCAAGCTCGCGCCAGCGCGAGGCGTCGGTCACCCCGGCGGGTCCGGCCAGGTCACCGGCCTGCCACGACGGTACCGCGAGCACCACGCCGTCGGCGTCGAGGCTGTCCGGGCCGGGCTGCGCCGCTGCCCCCCGTCCCGGCACCAGGGCGACCGTGAAGCCGCCCTCGCCGTCCGGGCGCACGCTCGCCACCTTGGCGCCGAGCACCACCCGGACCCCGAGCCTGGCCAGCAGGCCGGCCGCGGCCTGGCCGTGGATCTCGCCGAGCGGCACCGAAGCGGTGCCGATGTCGGCCGCCCCGCGGTCGCCGAGCAGTCCGGTCTTGATCACGGTGGCCGCCAGCGGCAGGCTGGCCTCGTCGCCGCCGATGTTGAGTGCGGAGACCACGAACAGGTCCCACAGCGCGCGGCGGGCGCGCTCGCTCTGTCCCCGGGCCGCGAGCCAGTCGCCGAGCGACTGGACGTCGGCGCCGGGGGCCGCCGGGTCGAGGAACCGCATCCCAAGTGCGGCCCGGCCCACCTTCAGCCGCTCCGGCAGCGACAGCAGCCGGTAGCCGGCCAGGGCGGGCCCGAGGTGCAGCGGGGCCGGCCAGTTGGTGCGCCGCAGCCGGGCTCGGCCGCGCTCGGACAGGACCGTGACATCGAACCGTTCCTGCAGCGACACCGACCCGGTGGCGCCCAGTCGGTCCAGCAGGCCGCGGTAGCTCTCGCAGCAGCGCAGGAACACGTGCTGGCCGTTGTCCACCGTCAGGCCGCCGCGGCGGTACGACGACGCGGCGCCGCCGAGCCTGGGCCGTGCCTCAAGCAAGGTGACGTCGAAGCCGGCGTCGGCGAGGCCGATCGACGCCGAGATCCCGGCCAGTCCGCCGCCGACCACCACGACCCGGCGGGCGGTCATGACGCGCCGCCGGTGGCGTTCGGCGGGCTCGGCAGCCGCATCGGCGCCGGACGCGGCGCGTCAGTGTGGCCGGCCGGCGGCCGGCGGAAGATCCCGGCCAGCGATGTCGCGGCGACCGCGGCCTTCTCCCCGGCAGGCAGCGACATCCGCTCGCGCAGCGCGGCGGCTGGATCGGCCTTGATGTGCTCGAGCAGCCGGAGGTAGATGCCGGCCATCGCGCCGGTGCACGCGGCGCTGCGCCGGTCCAGCATGGGCAGCAGCCGCATGCCCACCGCGTACCAGCTCAGCGCCCGCTCGGCCTCGAACCGGATCAGCGCGGCCAGGTCGCCGTCCAGCACGCCCCGGCCGTCCGGGCCGCCCGGCGTGATCGAGCAGCCGAATGCCTCGATGTCCTCGGCCGGCAGGTAGACCCGGCCGTTGCCGAGATCCTCGCGGACGTCGCGGAGGATGTTGGTGAGCTGAAGCGCGACGCCGAGCGCGTCGGCCAGTGGCTCGGCGTCGGCGGCGTCCCGGCTGCCGAACACGCCGAGCGACAGCCGCCCGATCGACCCCGCCACGCACCGGCAGTAGTACTCAAGCTCGTCGAAGGTCTGGTAGCTGGTGCCGCGGACGTCGGCCACGCAGCCGTCGATGAGCTCGCCGAACGCGCCAACCGGCACGCCGAACCGTCCGGCGGCGTCCCGCAGCGCGAACAGCACCTGGTCTCCCGGCGGCACGGTGTCTTCCGGCGGCACGGTGTCTTCCGGCGGCACGGCGTCCTGGCCGGCTAGCCGATCCACGGCGGCGCGCATCCGCTCGAGCGCGGCGATCTTGTGCTGGGCGGGCAGCGTCCCGTCGCC
>JAJYTW010000330.1 GCA_021792855.1 Actinomycetes bacterium | reverse complement strand
ATCGTCGAGCATCACGACGACGACACGGTGAGCTTGGAGGTCGTGGCGTTCTCCCGGCCGGCCACGCGACTGGGCAAGATCGCAGGTCCGCTCGGCGCGGTCGTTCAACGCCGGATCACCGCACGCTATCTCCGATCTCCACTACTCAGCGGGTGACCCAGGAACTGAAGGTCTCACGCAGGATCGCCGCTGCCGACCGCGGATCCAGCGCGTCGCTCACCGAGCAGGCGGCCAGGCCGGGTGCGAGCAGTGCATGCCAGTGGCCCGTCACCGCGAGCACGATGGCCCGGCCATTGATGTCACCGATGTCGACGCCGAGGTCGGCCGCTGTCGCCTCGGCCGCGTCTCGCACGACGTGCCATTCGAAGATGGGGGAGTCTGCACTTTCGCGCCGCACCGGGAGCAGGGCGGTGTCGGCCCACCGGCAGCCGTCGGTGTAGCAGGCTCGGGCTGCGGCCCGCAGGGCAGGCCGGTCGCTCAGGGAGCGCCACTCCGGCGGGTCTATGAACTCCCGCCGCAGGCGCGCCATCTCACGCACCCGCAGCACCATCGCCTCGGCCGGCGGCCCCGGACGGTTCGTCCCGCTGTCCGGAGGGTTCATCGAGCCTTCCCGGGTGAGCACGTCACGCCACCAGGCTGGCCACTGCTGGGCGGCCTCGCGCCGGGTCCGCTCGTCGAGCCTCCCGGTCAGGTCGGGCACGTCCCCCGCCAGGCGCGGCGGGTTCCCCGGTCCAGAGCCGACAGGGAGGCTGAGGGAGTCACGGACGAATAGCAGCGCATGGGGCGCCTGGTCGCTCCCGTGTGAGAACCGCCATGACCGCGTGCCGCGCCGGAACATGCCCTGCCGCCTCCTCGCCAGCCCTTGGAAGATCTGCTGTCGATGGTCCCATCGCGGAGAGCGCCTTGCCAAGATGCCGGGGCCCGCATGAAGATGGGCCGAGCACGCCATCGGGGGCCAATTCTGAGCCTTCGGTCACGAGGGCAGAGAAGGGCTCCGGGCAATGCTGATCGCCATTCTCAACCAGTCGACGCTCGTCTCGAATGCCGATGCCGCGACGATGACCCAGGCCGTCGCCACGCAGGTGCGACTGGATGCCGCCCCGATCTGGGACCGGACGCCGGCGGCGGTCGTTTTCTACACCGATCCCGCCGCCGTGCCGGCCACGGCGCACGGCATCGCGATCGTGGACACCATCCAGAACCAGCCCAAGGGCGTGCTCGGCTTCCACACCGAGGACCAGGGCGGGAAGCTGTGGGGCGTCGTGGCGGCCAAGCCCGAGCTTGACAACGGCGCGCAGGTGACCACCGGCGACTGGAGCGTGTCCAGCGTGCTGTCGCACGAGGTGCTGGAGATGTTCGTCGATCCGAACTGCAATCTGTGGGCCAACGACGGCAAGGGATCGGCGTACAGCTTCGAGGTGTGCGATCCGGTGGAGGCGCCCAGTTACGTGGTCGACGGCGTCTCGGTGTCCAACTTCGTGACCCCCTCCTGGTTCGACCCCCTGGCCGCGACGACGGCCCAGTTCGACAAGCTCGGAAAGCTCAGCGCGCCGTTCAGCATCCTGAAGGGCGGTTACGTGGTGTACGAGTCGGCGGGCAAGGAGCAGCAGAAGTTCGGCGAGGAGTTCCCCGACTGGCGCAAGCAGATGAAGACCGGGCCGCTAGCGCGCACCAGGCGCCGGCTGAGCCAGGCCCGCGAATTGACCTGACCTCAAGACGCGGCAGCGGCGCCGCCCGGAGCGAGCGGCTAGCTGCGGCGCAACGCCCATCAGATGACCGTGACCAACGGGATTAACGGTTAGCTGCTGGTGATCGTGAGCGGCAGATTAGGGACTCGCGTTGCCGGGCCGGCTTCGTCTGGCCCTCGGCATCGCGCCATGAGCAGACTATCGACTCTCGCTAGGATCGCTTCGAGATCGCCCTGGGGATGGTGCAGAGGTAACGAGGCTGATGGACTCCCGAAGATCGTTCGCGGTACGGCCGGTGCTCATTGCCACCGGACTCCTGGCCGCGCTCGTTGCGGCTGCGCTTGTTATCTACGGGCTGTCACCGTCCAGTACTCAGCGCCAGCCGAGTTCTGGCCTGGCCATGGGCTTTCTTGCCGAGAATCATCCGGCCCCGCAGTTCAGCCTGCCGTTGCTGGCCGGAGCGGGTGCTATCGGTCCGGGGACATCCGGCGGCCGGCCGGTAGTGCTGAACTTCTGGTCGTCCACCTGTACGGTCTGCCAGCAGGAGACACCGGCGATCGAGAAGGTTGCCCGCAGCGTCGGTAACCGGGTCGAGTTTGTTGGCGTCGATACGCTCGATCAGCGTGCAGCCGCACTCCGCTTCGCGCGACGCTACGGCGTTTCCTATCCGATCGCGTTTGATTCAAGCGGATCAGTTGCTGCCCGCTACGGGGTGCCTGCCCTGCCTATGACGTTCTTCCTGTCAAGATCGGGACGGCGAATTGTCGGCCTGAACGTTGGCAGGCTTACGGTAGCGAAGCTAACCGCCATCTTGAAGAGGCTGTACGGAACGTAGCCGCGGCGGCAGGCATCCCGTGATCCTGCCGACGTGGAGGCGAGGCAGAACGCTCTGAGACCGGTGGATTCGAGTTCCCGGCGATCTAATCGGCGGGAGTCGTTTCTCAGCTCTGCGGGTGCACTGGCAAAGGCAATTATCATGGGCTTTAACCTCCGGCATAAGCTCCAGGTATATACCAGTTAAGATCGCCGCTCGCGATGTGACGGATTTTGCGTAGGCGCTGCGATACTTGGGCGATGGAGGATCATCGCGTCGTGGCCGTGATCTTGCGCCGGGGCGAGAAGTTGCTGCTGTGCCACCGATCACCGGAGCGGCGGTGGTATCCGGATGTGTGGGACTTCGCCGGTGGTCACGTCGAGCCTGGCGAGCGGCCCGAGGACGCCCTCCGGCGGGAGGTGGCAGAGGAACTGGGTGCTGAGCTTGAGGGCGTCGATGGCGGCCCGGTTCTGCACCGGGTCGTCCCGCAGACGGGTCTTGACCTGACTGTCTGGGCCTCGCGGCGCTGGCGGGGGACCGTGTCGAACCTGCAGCCAGAAGAGCATGACGCCATCGGCTGGTTCGCAGCGGCGCAGCTTGCTGAACTCAGCTTCGCCGACCCGTCCTACCTGCCGTTGCTTCGCCGCCTCCTGGCCCCGTGTGACGACGGCCAGCCGGATCTGCCCAGGCGGCGCCCATGCTGAGCTGACGCTCAGAAGCGGTTGATCTGCGGCAGCTGGGCCCGTCGGGTGTCTGGGCAGGTTCGGCCGCAGGTTGACAGGTTGACGCGGGTCCGGGTGCTTGTCGGCGGGTCCGTCTATCGCGGGTCTGGCTGAGACGCCGCGTTCGAGCGGTCCCGGCTGGACGGTGATCTGGGGCCGCTGCTGGAGGCGGTCCGGCGGTGGTGGTTCGAGGCTGATGCCTGGCGTGACCCGGCGGCCCAGCGGGAGTTCCCGGCCCGCGTTGACGGCTACGTCGCCGATGGCCCGCCGCCGGCTGACCGGCGCGTGACCTGGCAGGAGGTCCGCGCCCGGTTCGGTGTCTGAACCGGTGTACCGCTGGGAAC
>JAJYTW010000056.1 GCA_021792855.1 Actinomycetes bacterium | reverse complement strand
TTGCGGGCCCGGCGGCGGGGGATGCGCCGGGCCCACGTGGGTGCCGTCAGCCGTCGGTGGCCGCCGTGCCGCCACCGGGCGCCGTGTGCGGCGGCCCGGAGTCCGGCCCGGCTCCCGCCGGGCCGGTGGTGACGGTGCCAACGGTGACGGTGTCGGCGGTATCCGTTTCGGCAGGGTCAGTTTCGGCGGTATCAGTTTCGGCAGGGTCAGTTTCGGCTGCATAGGTGTCGGTCGGTGGCTGGCTGAACGGGGCGTCGAGCGAGAACCCGGGTCCGCCGGGAGCAGCGGTCAGGTTCGGGGCGCTGACCATCCACAGGAAGGAGAGGGCAAGCGCGACGATGAACGCGCAGTAGATCCAGAACGCGAGGGTGAGCCCGGAACTGATGGTGAGGCCGGCCTGGGCCGCCTGGGCCGGGCTGATCCCGAAGGTCAGCGGCGAGGTCGGCTGGTCGATCTGGATGACGGCGGACACCGCCTGGGCGATCAGCGGAATCGTTGCCCCGGCGAGCAGCGCGGCGCCCATCCTCGTGCTGCGCCACAGGCCGGCCGCCACCGCCGCGGCGACGATCCCGATCATCGTCAGCACATTGCCGGCGATGACCAGTCCGGGATTGGCGAACGCGTTGCCAAGGGTGATGGTCTGGTGCAGGCCCGTGGTGGTGGTCAGCACGAAGCTGTCCCAGGACGGGGCGAACGCGATCGCCGCGCCAACACTGGCCAGGATCATCGTGATCACCGGCGCGATCTGATGATCGCGCAGTCGCGCCCCGGTCGGCTCGCGGCCGGATCCCGGCAGGCCGATCGCCGCGCCTACGGAGGCCACCAGCCAGCCGAGCATGGTGAGCACCAGTCCGGTGGTCACCGGCAGGTTGCCGCTGGCCGCGGTTCCGATGTCGGCGACATAGAGGCCAAAGGTGACCGCGCTGACCCCGATCGCGAGCAGTGCCCCGGCCCGCCGCCACCCCGGATTGGCGAGCAGTAGCAGCGCGGTCGCGGCCGCCCAGCCGACCAGGTACAGCACGTGCGGCACCAGGTACGCGGAATTGCTGGCCAGGCTGGCGGTGCCGAGATACGCCGGGAACAGCCCAGCGATGCCGAGCACGACGCCCAGGCCGACCAGTGCCCCGGCGGCGAACTGGCGCGTGGTCAGGCCGCTCCTATCGGCGCCGGGAGCGCCGTAGCCGGGAGCGCCGTAGCCGGGAGTGCCGTAGCCGGGAGTGCCGTAGCCGGGAGTGCCGTAGCCGGGAGCGCCGTACGGCGGATGGTCAGGACCGGCAGCGGCGGGCTGGCCATAAGGAAGCTGCCCGTACTGTGCCTGCCCGTACTGTGCCTGCCCGTACTGTGCCTGGCCGTACTGTGCCTGGCCATACGGCGGGTGATCGTCGGCTTGCGGGCCGGGCATGGCGTAAGCGGGCTGGCCTGCTGGGAACGATAGGGTCGGCCCGTCGGCGGCCACAGACTCACCGGCCTGCGGAGACGTGATCGGGGTGGTCGCCGCCGCGGCCTGGTCGGCCTCCGAGGTCGGCTCGATCAGCTGCTCGATCCCGTCCAGCGGCTCAAGCTGGGTGAACCTGCCCCAGGCGGCGCGCCAGCCGTCGGCGGTCTCCGGCCACCACTCCAGGGGCTGGACCGCGTCCGAGTCGACCGCCCAGATGCCGTAATACTGCTGCTGGCCTCGGCCGAGCTCGTAGCTCGCTCCGCGATAGGCGATGCTGACGTCCTCGCGCACAGTGCTGACCCTTCCTCGGCTCATCTGGTCGCGTTCTCGTTGCCCGAGCCTACGCAGTGAGTCTGGATGTTCGCTGAGGGGTAACTCAAGGACTTCTTGACGGCGCCGGTCGATCGGGCCTGGTCAGCGAGGGCCGATGTCATGGCGGCCGGTGACCGCCAGCCAGGTCAGCGCGCCGACCGCGATGGCAGGCCCGGCCGGGCGCGATCCCGCCGCGAGGAGCCCGAGCAGCGCTGCGGCCGCCGCGACCGCGATCCGCAGGGTGAGCCGTCCCGCCCGGACCGGGCGGGCCCGGAGGACTGCCAGGCGGGCGAGGCGGGCACCTCGGCGGCCCGGCGCGCCAGTCCGCCCTGACCGGTTCACGCGACGGGGACCAGCGGTCAGGTCGGCACGCGCCTCGCCGCGGCCGAACCCGGTGCGCAACCGCGAGTAGGCGGCGGCCGCGGCGGCGAACCGGATCGGGTCGCCGCCGTCCGCCCGATCCGGGTGAGTGGCCTCGGCGATCCGGCGCCAGGCGGCCCGGACGTCGTCGTCGGTAAGGGCAGGGTCGGCTCGCAGGCCAAGGGCCGCGAACGGATCCGGGCCCGGCCCGCCGGGCCGGGTCACCGGCCGGGCTCCGGCCCGAACGCGGCGTCCAGGATCGCCCCGACTCCCGGCAGTCCGTCCCGGGCCCTGATCCGTCCGGCCGCGTCGCCAATGCGGCCGGGCTTGCCAGCTTCGGTCCTGCCAGCTTCGGTCCTGCCAGCTTCGGCCGCTCCGGAGTCCGCCCGGTCAGCGCTGGACCCGCCCGCCAGTGGCCCCGCCGCGCCGCCGGCCACAGTCGCGGGGCCGATCGCGGCCGGCGCTGCCACCAGGCGCTTGACCTGGATGTAGGTGACCCCGCCGCGATAGAGGTAGGCGACCTGGCCGACCGACAGGCGGCGGATCAGATCCGGGTCGACCACCGGCGCGTCCCGCAGGGCCGAGGTGCCCTGGTGCGCCCAGACCGGGAACCTGAGCAGCCGGCGGCTGGTCGCCACCACCGGGCGCGAGCCTGCCAGGCCGGTCAGCGGCTCCGGGTCGGGAGTGCGCAGCAACCAGATGCCGCCCTCCGCGGCGGCGGCGATCCGGCGGCGTTCATCCTCGGTGACCCCGAGTCCCTGCCAGGACTGGGCCGAGACCTGCACGGCGAGGCCAGCGGACCTGGCCCGCTCGAAAAGCTGCCAGATCGGCAGCCGCCTGGAGACGGCGCTGAACTCATCGACGCAGAGCAGGATCTGCCGCCTGGCCGGACCCCGCACGGCGAAGCTGGTCAGCAGGTCGACCAGCGCGCGTGCCTGGCCCTCGGCCACGCTTACCTGGTCGGTCCCCTCAAGGACGCAGTACCAGGCGTCGGCGTCGCCGAAACCGGCCGGACCGTCCAGGCCGCTGCCGAGCCGCCGGAACAGGGTGCGGAACCGGAGTGCCACGTCGCCGAGATGGCCGGCCGCGGCGCGGAGCATGGCGTGGTCGGCCGGGTCGGCCGCGGTCGCGTAGGCGGCCGACAGCCACCCTGGCTCCAGCCTGGTGAGCAGGTCGGCGGCGCTAGCCGGCGGGCCGCATGGTGCCTCCACCGCGAGGGCGACCAGTGCCTCGAGCACGTCGGCGTAGTACGCGGCGCCGCCGGTCCCGTGCTCGATCAGGTCGACCAGCGTGGTGGTGAGCTGACGGGGCGGCAGCGACCAGAGCGACAGGCCGGCCTCGTCCGGCCAGATCGCGACCGAGCGGACCCCGACCCCGCGCAGCACCCGCCGCACCCGGTCGGCGACCCGGCGGGCATCGGCCCCGCCCTTGCAGTCCAGCACGACGAGCAGCGGCGGATCGGCGGCCCCGGCGGCCTGAGCCCGCAGTCCGGACGCCATGAAGCCGGCCCACAGCCGCAGCAGCAGCGTGGTCTTGCCGGTGCCAGTGGTGCCGACCAGCACCTGGTGCGAGCGCAACCGGTCCGGCCCGATCACCGCGATCGGGCCGGACCGGTGACCGACCGACCTGATCACCGCGCCGACCGGCAGCAGTCCGCCGCGGAGCAGGACCGGCACCGAGCCTGGCGCGGCCACCCTGGCCCGTGCCGACCTGACCTGGTGCCGCCATTGCCGCTGGTCGAACGCGACCGCGGCGGCGGGGGAGAGCCCGGCGGCGCCGGCGGCCAGTGCGGCGATCCGGTACCGCCAGGCGGCCGCGGCGATCAGCAGGCCCGCCGGGATCGCGGCCGGGGCGCTCACCGCGACGGCCGCCGGCACCGCGCCGGTCAGCGCGAGCCGCCAGAACCCGCGCCAGGCGAGGTACGGCGCCGCCGCGAGGGCCGGCCAGCCGCGGCCTGCCAGCGCGATCTCGGCGAGCCAGGCCGCGACCATCGGAGCGCACCAGGATGCCGCGACCAGGAGCCGACGCGGTGGCCAGCCTGCCAGCCAGGCGGCGGTGAGACCGGCCACGGCGACCGCGCTGGCCGGGGCGAGCGCGATCGCGGTGGCCGCCGCCAGCATCAGCACCGCGCCCCGGACCGCCAGCCGGAGCACGGCCTGCGCGACCAGCAGGCTCAGCCACCGGCCGGTCATGGGACGTTCGCGCCGTGTCCGGGCAGGGCGGCGCCGGGCGGCAGCATCCGGATCTCGACCCGGTCGGCGAGCGGGCCAAGGGAGTCCCTGGCGCGCAACACGACCGGCCGGGCCGCCGGCGAGCAGAGGTAGACCGCCCTGGCATGCCTGGCCGCCGCGCCGGGCACCCGGGCCTGCCCGGCGGGGCAGCCGTAGTCGCCGGTCCTGGCGAGGATCTCGCGCATGATCGCGGCCGTCCTGGCGAGCGTCTTGGGCGTGAGTTCGGCCTCGATGGCCCAGCACTCCCCGGCGCACGGCACCGGCACGCCATCTGGCCAGCGAGCGCCGTCTGGCCAGTGCACCTCGGCATCCGGGACGTGCTCACGCAGCCCGAGCCTGCCGCCTATGCGCCGGCGCAGTCGCCGCTCGCTGCGCCAGTACGCCCCGGACTCCCGATAGCCGGGAACGGCCGAGAGGGCGAGTCGCACCGCGACCACCGCTCGCAGGTGCGCCAGCCTGGACAGGCCGGGGGCCCGCGCGGAGTACGGCAGTCCGGCCCTGGCCAGACCGGCCCGGGTCAGCCAGACCCACCGGGGCCCGGGCCCGAGCACGGCAGCGTCAGCGAGGCCGCCGGCCCGCCAGCGGGCGATCACGGCCCCGGCCCGGCGCGGCGGCAAGCCGAGCAGGGCGGCAAGCTGGTCGGCCTGGACGCCGTCCATCTCCCCGGTGAAGATCAGCGCGTCGGCCTCGGTCGCGGGCGGAGGCTGGCCGCCTGGGGCTGGACCAGCGCCGGCGCCCGGGCGCGCGGGTAACGCGGGGGAGGTGTCCTTGGCCGGGACCACGGATCCATCTCATCACGCATTGCCCCGGGCCGCACCTGCCCGTCCGCGCGTCCGCTCCGTGCCGCCTCCGCCCCGTGCCCAGCCGTCCGCCCCGGGCCCAGCCGTCCGCCCCGGGCCCAGCCGTCCGCCCCGTGCCCAGCCGTCCGCCCCGTGCCCGCGTCCGCAGCGGCCCCCAGCCGGCCAGTCGCGCCACGCCGGCCGGTTGATGCTGGCGCCGGGCGGATGCTTCGGGCACAATGTCGCTGGAGCATCAGCAGCACCTGATGACGGGCACGGACCGATGCCGCCCCCGAGGTTCGTTGGGGAAGACGCACCTCGTCGGCTGGCAAGGAGGACCGGTGACCGTACGTGGGGTGTTGCAGATTCATTCTGCGCCGCCGGCGCTGAGCCCGCATGTTGAGTGGGCAGTGGCCGGCATCTTTGGCGTGCCTGTGAGCTTCCACTGGATCGATCAGCCGGCCTCGCCGGGGTCGGTCCGAACCGAGTTCGCGTGGCAGGGCAGGCCCGGCCTGTCGGGCGAACTCGCGTCCGCCCTGGCGTCCTGGAACCTGCTGCGGTTCGAGGTGACCGAGGATGCCAGCGAGGGCTGCGATGCCGTGCGCTATAGCTGCACGCCATCGCTCGGGATGTTCTCGGCGACCGTCGGCGCCAACGGGGACATCATGATCAGCGAGAACCGGCTTCGGGCCGCGATCACGCTGGCCGCGGCCTGGCGGTCCGGGGTGCGGGAGATCGGGCCCGGCCAGGCCGGCGCTCCCGACGCCGTGGTCGCCGCGGGCGGCGAGAGTGACGGCCTGAGCCCGCTGCGGGACCGCCCCGGGCCGCGGCACCCGGCGCTGGACGGCTCGCTGGAGGCCGAGCTTTCGCTGCTGCTCGGCGAGCCATGGGATGCCGAGCTTGAGCCGTTCCGGCACGCCTCGGCGGGTGCTCCGGTGCGGTGGCTGCACGCGACTGGCTGAGCATGACCGGCTGAGCACATCCGGCTGAGCACGACCGGCTCGGAACCGCAAGTCCCTGCGACCGAATCCGTCGCCTAGTAACCTAAGTGCGACGTAATTAGTTGCCTGGGGACTCAACCATGACTGAATCTGACGTAGTGACCGGCGAGCAGGCGGCGCGCCCCGAGGGCGGCCCGACCCTGTCGAAGACCCAGCGAACCAGGCACCGGCGACTCAGGGAGCAGGGCAGGACCGAGCGCGGGGACCTGCTCGCGGTGCTGCGCGCCGGGTTCATCGCGCACCTGGGCGTGCTGACCGGCGACGCCCCGATGGTGGTGCCGACCAGCTACGGGTTCGACGACCAGACCCTCTTCCTGCACGGCTCGGTGGCTAGCCAGAGCCTGCGCACGGACCGTCCGGCGCCGGTCTGCGTCACGATCACCCTGGTGGACGGGCTGGTGCTGGCCCGCTCGGTATTCGACCACGCGGTGAACTACCGGAGCGCGATGATCTACGGCGTGCCGAGGCTGGTCACCGATCCGGACGAGAAGCTGTACGGACTCCGATTGCTGTCCGAGCGGCTGGCGCCCGGGCAGTGGGACTACGTGCGGCAGCCGCTGCGCAAGGAACTGGCCGCGACCGCGCTGCTCGCGCTGCCTTTGGACGAGGCGTCGGTGAAGGTGCGGACCGGCCCGCCGGATGACGCGGACAGCCCGGACGCGCCAGCCGGGCTATGGGCCGGTGTGCTGCCGCTGAACTGCGTGTGGGGCGAGCCGGAGCCGGCCCCGGAGATCCCGGCCGGAATGACCGTTCCCGGGCACATCGCCGCCCGGGCCGGCCAGCCCGCGTTCGGAGTGCCGCCGGCTAGCTAGCCGGCGGCACTCCGAACGGTCAGGGCTCGGTGAAGACCACCGCGACGTTCGCCCCGCCGAACCCGAACGAGTTGTTGATCACCGCCATCGGCCCCTCGCCGCGCGGCTGAAGGCCGGTCGGCTTGACCGCGATCTCGACCGGCAGGTCGTCCTCGGGGTCGTCCAGGTTGATGGTCGGCGGTGCGGTCCGGTGGTGCAGCGCCAGGATCGCCGCCACCGACTCGACCGCTCCCGCCCCGCCGAGCAGGTGCCCGGTCATCGACTTGGTCGAGGAGACCACGACCTCGCCGGCGCGCGGGCCGAGCGCGGCGCCGATCGCCTGTGCCTCGACCAGGTCACCGGCCGGGGTGGAGGTCGCGTGCGCGTTCACGTGCACCACCTGGTCGGCGGTGACCCCGGCGTTGGCCAGCGCGCGGCCGATTGCGAGCCGGGCCCCGGTGCCGTTGGGCTCGGGCTGGGCGATGTGGTGCGCGTCGGAGGAGTACCCCGCGCCCGCGGCGACGGCGTAGACCCGGGCGCCGCGGGCGGTCGCATGCTGCTCGGACTCCAGCACCACGATGCCGGCGCCCTCGCCGAGCACGAAGCCGTCCCGGCCCTTGTCGAACGGCCGGGAGGCCCGCTCGGGATCGTCGTTGCGCAGTGACAGTGCGCGCATCGCGGCGAACGCCCCGATGTTCAGCTCGAGGATCGCTGCCTCGGTCCCGCCGGCCACCACCACGTCGGCCCGGCCGGACCTGATCATGTCGACCGCGTATCCGATCGCCTCGGCGCCGGACGCGCAGGCGCTAACGGTGGTGTGGGCGCCGGCCTGGGCGCCGAGTTCGATGCTGATCCAGCCGGCCGAGCCGTTCGGCATCAGCATCGGGACGGTGTAGGGGGAGAGCCGCTGCCAGCCCTTCTCCTTCAGCGTGTCGTAGGCGGCCAGCGTCGAGCCGACACCGCCGATGCCGCTGGCGACCGCCACGCCCAGCCGCTCCGGGTCGACCTCCGGCGCGCCGGCGTCTGCCCACGCCTCGCGAGCCGCGATCAGCGCGAACATCTCGCACCGGTCCAGGCGCCTGGCCTGGACCCGGTCGATCAGGGTCGCCGGGTCGGCGGCCGCCCAGGCCGCGATCTGGCAGGGCAGCCGCTGTGCCCACTCATCGGTTATCGCCCGGACGCCGCTCTGGCCCGCCAGCATGGCCTGCCAGGTGCCCGGCACGTCGGTGCCGAGCGGTGTGATCGCGCCGAGGCCGGTTACCACGACCCGGGTCGGTGCTGTGCCCACTGGTAGCTCTCCTCTGATCGGGAAGGCCGGACGGAGACTCACGCGGCGCCGGTGCCCCGGCCGGCGCCGCGCTGTGACCGCGCCGGGTCAGGCCGAGGCGCGCTCGACGTAGCTGATCACGTCCTGGACGGTCTTCAGGTCCTTAAGCTGGTCGTCGGGGATCTCGACGCCGAACTTGTCCTGGGCCGCCACCGCGATTTCCACCATCGACAGGCTGTCGATGTCCAGGTCGTCCACGAACGTCTTCTCGGGGGTCACCTCGTCCGCGGGGACGCCGGCGATCTCGTCGATGATCTCGCCGAGGCCGGCGAGGATCTCCTGCTGGGACATGGCCATGTTGCTCGTGCTCCTTGTCGTCGTTAGCTAGCCGTTTGCTCGCTTGCCGTCTTGCTCGCTTGCCGCACTGCCTGCCGCGCTGGCCGGCGCGGGTCAGGGTATCGTGATGACCTGCGCGGCGTAGCACACGCCCGCGCCAAAGCCGATCAGCAGCGCCTTGTCACCCGAGGCGAGTTCGCCCCGCTCGATCATCCTGGACAGCGCCAGCGGGATCGACGCGGACGAGGTGTTCCCCGCGTGCACGATGTCGGTGGCGACCTTCGCGTTCTTGGCGCCGATCTTCCTGGCCATCGCCTCGATGATCCGCAGGTTCGCCTGATGCGGCACGAAGGCCGCGAGCTCGTCCGGCGCCACGCCGGCGTCGGAGCAGGCCTGCAGGGCCACCGGGTGCAGCGCCGTGGTCGCCCACCGGAACACCGCCTGACCCTCCTGGAAGATGAACGAGTCGCGGTCCTTGATGTAGATCTTGTCGGCCATCCCGCCGTCGCTGCCCCAGACCACCGGCCCGATCCCGTTCCCGGCCTCGGCGGGCGCCCCGGACTCGTCGTCGGCCTCGGCCGGACCGACCACGGCGGCCCCGGCGCCGTCGGCGAAGATGATGCAGGTCGACCGGTCGGTCCAGTCGATCCACTGGGACAGCTTCTCCGCGCCGATGACCAGCACGTGGTGCGCCGAGCCCGCCATGATCGCGTTGCTCGCGGCGCCGAGCGCGTAGCAGAAGCCCGCGCACGCCGCGTTCAGGTCGAAGGCGCCCGGCGCGGTGATCCCGAGCCTGGTCGCCACCACCGCGGCGGTGTTCGGGATCATCACCTCGGGCGTGCAGGTCGCGACGATGACCAGGTCGATGTCGGCCGCGGTGAGGCCGCTCGCGGCGAGGGCCTTGCCGCCGGCCGCCACCGCCATGTCGGCGACGCTCTCCTCCGGCCCGGCGATCCGCCGGCTCTCGATGCCGACCCGGCTGCGGATCCACTCGTCGTTGGTATCGACCATCTCGGCGAGGTCGTCGTTGGTGACGACCTTGGCCGGCTGGTAACCGCCGAAGGCCAGGACCCTGGCTCCGGCGGAACCCTGGTGCATCCGCATGCTGTAACTGCCTTTCCTCGGGTCGGTTCGGGAGTGTGATTCTGGGCGGCGGTCAGCCGGCCCGCTCGGCGACTAGCTTGGCGGCGGCCGCAAGGTCCTCGGGCTGCTTGACGGCCAGGGTCGTGATGCCCGGCAGCGCACGGCGGGCCAGGCCCACCAGCGTCCCGGCCGGCGGCAGTTCGATGAACGCTGTCGCTCCGAGCGCGGCCATGGTGCGCATGCACTCGTCCCACCGCACCGGGGCGCTGACCTGGGTGATGATCCGCTCAATCCAGTCGGCGCCGGTGGCGACCACGGCGCCGTCCCGGTTGGACAGCACGGTCAGGCGCGGATCGTGAACGGTGACCGACGATGCGGCCGCGCGCAGCGCGTCCACGGCCGGCGCCATGTGCACGGTATGGAACGCGCCGGCCACCTGGAGCGGGCGCAGGCGGGCGCCGGGCGGTGGTTCGCCGGCAAAGGCCGCAAGCTGCTCAACGGTTCCGGCCGCTACGATCTGGCCCGCCCCGTTGATGTTCGCCGGGGTGAGTCCGTGCGCCTCGATCGACGCAAGCACGGCCGCCTCGTCGCCGCCGAGCACGGCGGTCATCGAGGTCGGCCGGGCGGCCGCGGCCTGTGCCATCGCGCGGGCGCGGGTGCCGACCAGGCCGAGCGCGTCCGCCGGGTCGAGCACGCCGGCGATCGCCCCGGCGGCGAGTTCCCCGACGCTGTGCCCGGCGACCGCGCAGGCCAGGCGGGTGTCCTGGCCGGTGACGCCGAGCGCGTCGGCCGCGACGATGGCGGCGGCCACCAGCAGTGGCTGAGCGACCGCGGTGTCCCTGATCTCGTCCGCCGTTCCGGTGGTGCCGAACCGGATCAGGTCCGCGCCGGCCACCTCCGACCACTGCGCGATCCGCTCGCTTACCCCGGGTAGCTCCAGCCACGGCGCGAGGAAGCCAGGAGTCTGGGCGCCCTGGCCAGGCGCGGCGATGACGAGCATGTACCTACCCTGCACTGTAGAAGTCCGATAGCTGAATAGTTGATCCTACGAACTTTCGCGGCATGCTCCTGTGCGGAGTCCACAAGCTACGCGCGCTTGTGCGCCAGCCGGCCGTAGCCGATGGCCAGCCAGATCGCGAAGCCGGCCCGGCCGTCGCCGGGGGCGAACCCGGTCAGATCGGCGGCCCGGCGGAGCCGGTACCGGACCGTGTTCGGATGCACGAACAGCATCCGCGCCGTGGCCTCCAGCGAGTTGCCCTGCTCCAGGTAGGTCGTGACGGTGTCGAGCAGCGCCGCGCCGCCGCGGTTCAGCGGCTCGTAGATCCGGCCGATCAGCTCCGTCCTGGCGCTGTCGTCACCGTCCAGGGCGCGCTCGGGCAGCAGGTCGTCGGCGAGCACCGGCCGGGGCGCGTCCGGCCACGCCGACGCCGCGCGCAGGCCGGCCAGGGCGGCCCGGGCCGAGGCCGCGGCCGACTCCAGGCCCGGCGCGGCCGGGCCGACGACCACCGGACCGTCACCGAACCTGGCGGCAAGCTGGCCGGCCACCGGCATCGGGTCGGCCTGGCCGCCGAGCACCACGACCAGGCGGCTGCCGTGCACGCCGGCCAGCAAGTCCAGCCGGGACCGCCGGGCCACCAGCCGAAGCTCGTCGATCACGTCCTCGTCGTCCCCGCTCGGCGCGGTCCCGGCGATCACGGTGGCCGGCGCGGACGGCCAGTTCAGCGCCGAGGCCCAGGACGGCAGGTGCTCGTCGATCTCGCCGCGGACCAGCGAGTCGACGACCAGGGCCTCCAGCCGGGCGTCCCAGGCGCCGCGGGCCTCGGCCGAGCGGGCGTACACCTGGGCGGCCGCGAATGCCACCTCCCTGGTGTACCGGAGCACGGCCTCCCGAAGCTCGGTCTCGCCGCCCGGCGCGGCCAGGTCGTCGACCTGGTCCTCGACCACGTCCACGATGATCCGTACCATCTCGACGGCCTGCTGCAGGGTGACCGCCCTGGCCAGTTCGCGCGGCGCGGTGCCGAACACCTCGCCGGCGACGGCGGGCCGGTCCCGCTCGGGATGCTTGACCCAGTCCAGGAACGCGGCGACGCCGGCCTGGGCGACCAGGCCGAGCCAGGACCGGTTCTCCGCGGACAGCGCGCGGAACCACGGCAGCCGCGCGTCCATCGTGCTGATCGCGGCGGCGCTCAGCGCGCCCATGGACCGCTCGAGGCTCGCGATCGTCTCGGGCCTGACCCGGCCGGCGGACGGCCTGGCCTTCCGCGCCGCGCCGGAGCCGCGGACACCCTGAGCGCTCATCCCATCAGGGTGCCACGCCCGCCAAGCAGCGCGAACGCGGGCCGGCGGACAGCGCGAGGACGGCGGGCCCGGCCCCGGGCCCGCCGTCCTCGCCTGCCGCGCTCGACGCTGTCAGCCGATCAGAGCGCCTGGCTCACCGGCAGGTCGAGGTGATACCTGGCGATCGCCTCGGGCAGCACCTCCGGCTTCAGCTCACCCTGGCGGACTAGCTGTGCCAGCACCGCGAGGGTGATCGACTCGGCGTCCACGTTGAAGAACCGGCGGGCCGCCGGCCGGGTGTCGGAGAAGCCCCAGCCGTCGGTGCCGAGCGAGGTGTAGGAGCCGGGGACCCAGCGGGCGATCTGGTCCGGCACGGACCTGATCCAGTCGCTGACCGCCACCACCGGCACCGGGTTGTCGCCGAGCACCGAGGCCACGTACGGGACCCTGGGCTGCTCCTCGGGGTGCAGCAGATTCCACTGCTCGCACGCCATGGCGTCCCGGCGCAGTTCGGTCCACGAGGTCGCCGACCAGACCTCGGCGGATACGCCCCAGTCCTGCGCCAGCAGTCGCTGGGCCTCCAGCGCCCAGCGCATCGCGACCCCGGAGGCCAGCACCCGGGCCCGCGGTCCGTTGCCGTTCTGCTCGGAGCCGTTCTGTCCGGGCTCGTGCTGGCCGGCCTCGTGCTCGCCGGTCGGCTGGAACGCGCCCGAGTACCGGTACAGGCCGCGCAGGATGCCGTGCTCGAGCGCCTCAGCACCGCCCGGGAAGTCGGCCGGCTCGGCCGGCTGCACGTACGGCTCGTTGTAGACGGTGAGGTAGTAGAAGATGTTCTCGCCGTCCGGATGCTCCGGGGTGGACCCGTACATCCGCCGCAGCGCGTCCTTGACGATGTAGGACAGCTCGTAGGCCCAGGCGGCGTCGTAGGCAACGCAGGCCTCGCTGACCGAGGCGAGCAGCAGCGAGTGGCCGTCGTTGTGCTGCAGGCCCTCGCCGGTCAGCGTGGTCCGGCCGGCCGTGGCCCCGAGCAGGAACGCGCGGCCAAGCTGGTCGCCGAGCGCCCACATCTCGTCGCCGGTCCGCTGGAACCCGAACATCGAGTAGAAGATGTAGACCGGGATCATCGGCGTGCCGTGGGTGGCGTAGGACGTGCCGGCGGCGATCGTGGACGCCATCGCGCCCGCCTCGCTGATCCCCTCGTGCAGGATCTGGCCCTGCTCGGACTCCTTGTAGGAGAGCAGCAGCTTGCGGTCCACGGCCTCGTAGGCCTGACCGTGCGGGGAGTAGATCTTCGCGGTCGGGAACAGCGAGTCCATCCCGAAGGTACGGGCCTCGTCCGGGATCACCGGCACGAACCTCGGGCCGATCTCGGAGTCCTTCATCAGGTCCTTGAGCAGCCGGACGAACGCCATAGTGGTGGCCACCGGCTGCTTGCCCGAGCCGCGCTTGAGCTCGGCGTACGGCTCCTCGCCCGGCAGGGTGAGCGGCTTGGGCCTGACCACCCGCTTGGGCAGGTAGCCGCCGAGCGCCTTGCGGCGCTCCTTCATGTAGGAGATCTCGTCGGAGTCCGCACCCGGGTGGTAGTACGGCGGCAGGTCGCCCTCCAGCGCCGAGTCCGGGATGTCCAGGTACAGCCGGTCCCGGAACTCCTTGAGCTCGGCCACCGTCAGGTGCTTCATCTGATGGGTGGCGTTCCGGGCCTCGAAGTCCGGACCGAGGGTCCAGCCCTTGATGGTGTGGGCCAGGATCACGGTCGGCTGGCCGACGTGCTCGGTCGCGGCCTTGAACGCGGCGTAGACCTTGCGGTAGTCGTGCCCGCCCCGGGACAGGTTCCGCACCTGGTCGTCGGACAGGTGCGCGACGATCTGCCGGAGCCGCGGATCGGCGCCGAAGAAGTGCTCGCGGGTGTACGCGCCGGACTCCACCGCGTAGGTCTGGAACTGGCCGTCCGGGGTGGTGTTCATCCGGTTGACCAGGACGCCGTCGACGTCCTGGGCCAGCAGCGGATCCCAGTCCCGGCCCCAGATCACCTTGATCACATTCCAGCCCGCGCCGCGGAAGAACGACTCGAGCTCCTGGATGATCTTGCCGTTGCCGCGGACCGGGCCGTCCAGTCGCTGCAGGTTGCAGTTGATCACGAAGGTGAGGTTGTCGAGTTCCTCCCGCGCGGCCACCCCGATCGCGCCGAGCACCTCGGGCTCGTCGGTCTCGCCGTCGCCCAGGAACGCCCAGACCCGGGACCTGCTGGTGTCCTTGATCTCCCTGGCCAGCAGGTAGCGGTTGAACCTGGCCTGGTAGATCGCGTTCATCGCGCCCAGGCCCATGGAGACGGTCGGGAACTCCCAGAAGTCCGGCATCAGCCGCGGGTGCGGGTACGACGGCAGGCCGCCGCCCGGGTGCGAAAGCTCCTGGCGGAAGCCGTCAAGCTGATCCTCGGACAGCCGGCCCTCCAGGAAGGCGCGCGCGTAGATACCCGGCGCGGCGTGTCCCTGGATGAACACCTGGTCGCCGGACTCGCCGTGGTCCTTGCCGCGGAAGAAGTGGTTGAAGCCGACCTCGTAGAGGCTGGCCGCCGAGGCGTAGGTGGCGATGTGCCCGCCGACCCCGAGGCCGGCCCGGTTCGCCCGGGACACCATGACGGCCGCGTTCCACCGGATGTAGGCGCGGATCCGCCGCTCGACGTACTCATCGCCGGGGAACCATGGCTCGCGCTCCGGCGGGATCGTGTTGATGTAGTCGGTGCTGCGCAGGCCGGGAACGCCGACCTGCTGCTCGCGGGCGCGCTCGAGCAGGCGCAGCATCACATACCTGGCGCGGGTCCGGCCGCGCGTCCGCACGACGTTGTCGAACGACTCCATCCACTCCCTGGTCTCCTCGGGGTCGATGTCCGGGAGTTGGGTGGGCAGGCCGTCGCTGATGATCGAATAGCGCTGGCGTCCTGATGCCACGGGCTGATCCTCGCCTTCCCGGCAGATCGCGTCGCTTGGGCTCCGCCGGTCTCGTTCCTCCGGTCGGCCTGCGTGCCGTCCGGAGCGTCGCGGATGTTTTTCTCTCTCCCATCCTGATACTCGTCCGGGTGTGGTGCATCCACGCCCCCCGGTTGCGACCCGGATGAATTTGGCGTCACACCTTCGCAAAGCGGGGTTAAGCCGAGCAAATTGTCTTCGGCGGGGGCTGGGTAGCCGGGCCGATGACCGGGGAGGATCGAATCATGACCTTGGTTAACGGGCTCTGCACGAATTGTGACTTGCGCAGCGCGGCCGGTGCGTGTGGACTGTCCCACCAAGAAGTACTGACGCTCGCGCCAGGCTTTCACCGGTTCGCGCCTTCGCGGGCGGCCGGGATGGCCGGGTCCGCCGCGGGCACCGGGACAGGACAGGGAGGACGTGAGTGAGCGCGACCGCTGGCCAGGCGGCAGATCAGCATGACCTGGCCGAGCGGCTCGGCGTCAAGCCGGGCCATGTAGTCCAGGAGATCGGCTACGACGACGACTGCGACGAGGAACTGCGTGACGCGGTCGCCTCGGGCGAGGGCGTCGAGCTGGTCGACGAGGACTACGACGATGTCGTCGACGGGGTGCTGCTGTGGTGGCGGGATGAGGACGGAGACCTCGTCGACGCCCTGGTCGACGCGCTGACGCCGCTCGCCGATGGCGGCTACATCCTGCTGCTGACCCCCAAGGCTGGCCGCGATGGGCACGTCGAGCCGAGCGAGATCGGCGAGGCCGCGCCCACGGCAGGTCTGTCGCAGACGTCGACAGTGAGCGCCGGGAAGAACTGGTCGGCGACCAGGCTGGTCGCGCCGAAGGCGCGCCGCTGACGGTGGCCGTTGGCCCGGTCGGGCGGGTGTGGCCGGGGTGCCTGGCCGCGGCCTGACCGGGCTCCCGGGCGCGGGAGCGGAGGCCCGGTTCCGGCGTGCCCGGAGTGCGGGCCGCGAGCCGTTACGGCCCGTCGGTTGTTATGCGGCTGGTCCCCGCTTAGCCGCGAGCGCACCGCGGAACGGTCCGGGTCCCGGGCATATTGGCGGGGCGGCGTCGGTTAGCAGACGCGGAGCGCGCCAGGCGCGCGTCCCCCTGGCCGTGGCTGTCGCGGCCCCCCGCGGCCCGGTACGCGGCCGCTCGGATCGCTGAAAGGACCTGCGAATGGCGGTAGAGATCGGCGACATCGCGCCGGACTTCGAGCTCAAGGACCAGCACGGGACCCCGGTGCGGCTGTCGGACCTGCGCGGTAAGAAGAACGTGGTGGTCGTGTTCTACCCGCTGGCGTTCAGCGGCGTGTGCAGCGGCGAACTGTGCGCGCTGCGCGACACCTTCCCCGAGGCCGAGCGCGAGGACGTGGCGCTGCTGACCATCTCGGTGGACTCGGTGTTCGCGCACAAGACCTGGGCCGACGCCGAGGGCTACAAGTTCGGGCTGCTGTCGGACTTCTGGCCGCACGGCGAGGTGGCCAGGTCGTACGGTGTGTTCGATGAGGAGCGGGGCATCGCCACGCGCGGCACGTTCGTCATCGACAAGACCGGCGTCGTGCGCTGGAAGGTCGTCAACGACATCCCGCAGGCGCGCAATCTCGCCGACTACTCCACGGCGCTCGCACAGCTCGGCTAGCTGGCCCTGGGCGCCGGGAGAGCGGCGCCCGAGGCGAGGCGAGCGGCGGATGCCGTGTTACCGATGTGGCACCAGGCAGGTTGACCCGGACCGGGGGAGCAGCCCATGGCGGCGCGGGGTCCGGGCCAACCGCCAGGTGCTGATCTGCCCGTCCTGCCAGGTACTTCCTGACCTGGCCGGCGACCTGGACCGCTGCCCGGAGTGCGGCAGCGACCGGCTGGCCCGGCGGCTCGGCGAGGTCGAGTGCGGGGACTGCGGGGCGGTCAGCGAGCAGGTGGTCCCGGCGTCGGGCTTGTCCGCCGACGGTGATTTCCTAGTACCCGATGGGCAGAATCGGGTAGCGTCCGATCTGGCCGAGGAGGTCGAGCAGGCTCTGCGGCGGGTACTCCGCCGGTTCGCCGGGTCCGCCCCGATTGGCTGACTGGCTGGGTCGTGCCGGGAGGGGCAGTTGCGAGTTCGGGTACTGATGGCTGCGGGGGCGGCGGGCCTAGTGCTGGCCGGGACGCCGGTCGCGAGCGCCGCGAGCGGCGCGGGCACCGACACCGGCGCCACCAGCGCCGCGAACTCGGCGGGGAGCACGGCCGGGAGCACCGTCCGGCACATCAACGTGGGGGGTTCTCCCATGGCCGCCGTCGCGGACCCGCGGCGCGGCGCCGCCTGGATCGCCACCGGCCCGGCGGTGGTCCGCATCCGCGAGGCGACGCAGCGGATCGTCGCGACGGTCAAGGTCGGAGGGGCGGACCTCGTCGCGCTGGACCGGCCACGTGGCGTCGTCTGGACGGTCAGTCAGGTCCGCGGCTATCTCGCGGAGATCAGCGAGCAGACGAACAAGGTCATCCGGCGGTGCACGCTGCCCCTGCAGGGGGCTGTCGAGGGCCTGGCCGTCGACCCGCGAACCGCCACTGTCTGGGCGACGCAGGGGCCGAATCTGCTGGAGTTCAGCGAGACCAGTTGTCGGCTGCTGCACACCACCGTGCTGACTAACTTCCAGCTGAAGGCGCCGATGCAGGTGGCGGTCGACGCGCAGCGTGGCCTCGTGTGGGTCGTGATCCAGGGCGACGGGAGCGGCGCGACGGTTGACCCCGGCCGGCTCGTCTCGGTGAGCGAGTCGACCCACCGGGTGGTCCGGAGTGTGCTGGCCGGCTTTGACCAGGCGGCGATCGCGATCGACCAGCGGGCCGGGAGCGTCCTGGTCGCCAGCATCCAGACGGTGGACGTCGTGAGCGAGTCGACCGGCCGGGTGCGGAAGCTGAGCAGGCAGCCGAACAACGGGGTCGGTATCGCCGTCGATCCGGCGACCGGGAAGATCGTGCTCACCGGGCAGCCCTATGCCTCGGTGGGCAGGATCTTCGTCCTGGGCGAGCGGACCGGAAAGCTGCTCCGGACCATCACGGGCTATGCCGTGCCGCAGTACCCGGCGGTCGACACCGGGACCGGGAACGTCTACGTGCCGATCTCGTTGCGGGGCTCGGTCACCCAGTTCGGGATCTGACGAAAGACATCCCAGGAGCTTAAGTGTCAAGCCGCGACGGAAGATTGAGGGAGGTTTTGCCGGTGGGACCAGGCGGTGGCCTCGTCGTAGAGGGTGCGGGTCCTGAGGCATCCGTGCAGGATGCCGACCAGCCTGTTAGCCAGCCGGCGGAGCGCGTCGTTGTGCTCGATGCCGCGGGCGCGGTGGTCGTCGTAGAAGGCGCGGGCGCCGGGCGAGGCGTTCAGGGCCGCGAATGCCTGGGCGTTGAGGGCGTCGACGAGCCGGTCGTTGTGGACGAACCGGGCGGCGACGACTTTCCTCTTGCCCGAGGCGCGGGTGATCGGGCTGGTGCCGGCATAGTTCCGGCGGGCCTTGCCGTCGGCGTACCGGCGCGGGTCGTCGCCGAACTCACCGAGCACCCGGGCGCCGAGGATGGCGCCCATGCCGGGCTGGGACCGGTAGATCTCAGCGTCCGGGTGCTGGCCAAAATTTTCCTCCACCTGCCCTTGCAGGATCTTGACCTGCTCGTTCAGGGCGGCGATCACCGCGATCAGGGCGCGCACGGTGGCGGCGTAGGCGGCGGTGAGCGCCGCCGGCTGGCCGAGCTGCCTGCCGCGCAAAGCCGCCAGGATCGCGGTGGCCTTATCCGGGATGTTCCGGCGGCGGGCGCGCTTGAGCGCCGCGCTGACCTGCGCCCTGGTCAGCCTCGCCGCCCGGTCCGGTTCCGGGGCCCTGGCCAGCAGCTCCAGGGCGTCGCCGGCGGCCAGGTCCTCGAACGCCTCCAGCGCGGCGGGGAAGTACTCGCGCAGCTGGTGGCGCAGCCGCTGCACCGCCCTGGTCCGCTCCCAGATCAGCGTCTTGTGCGTGCGGGCCAGCACCTTGATGCCCTCCGCCTCCGGCGAGTCGCCGGCCGCCGGGCGCAGCTGGTGGGAGTCGGTGCGCACCATGTCCGCGAGCATGTGCGCGTCGCCGCCGTCGCTCTTGGCCCCCGACACCCCGTGCCGCTCCCGGTACCGGGAGGCCTGCAGCGGGTTCACCGGGAACACCGTGTACCCGGCGGCGATCAGCGCGGTCACCCACGGGCCATGGTCGGTCTCGATCCCGACGATCACCTCCGCCTCGTCCGCGTCCTCGCCCAGGTGCGCGCCGATCAGCCCGTGCAGCTGCCCGATCCCGGCCACGCCCTCGGGCAGCCGTTTCTTCGCCAGCACATTCCCGGCCTCGTCCATCACCTCGATGTCGTGATGGTCCTGCGCCCAGTCATCACCCGCGAACAGCCGCATCAGCTCTCCCGTCCAAGATGCCGAAACCCGGCAGCAGCCAGCGGGAGAACCATCAGCGACCTAATGAAACTGTGCTCACCCCGGCCGGGGGGCACGACATCCCAGCAGCGATCAACTCTCCCGGCAGCCGGCAGGGGCACGATCTTTCGTCAGGGCTCAAAGCCCGGGAGAACAAAGTGCTCACCTGCCGGCGGCCACCAGGTACCGAGTCTGCCGGATGGCCGACTCGCTAAGACTCATTAGGAGGCGGCGATGAAGGTTCGCGCGCTGGCCGCGGCGGCGGTCATGGCGGCCGGGACGCTGGCGGGTGTGCTGGCGGCGGGCGCACCGGCCGCGAGTGCCGGGACGGGTGCGGCCGCTGGCGGTGCCGCGATCCCGGTCCGGCATTTCAACGTGGGGGGGAACCCCGGTGCGGCGGCGGTCGATCCGGGGCGCGGGGCAGTCTGGGTGGGCACTGGCTCGGCCGTGGTCCGGATTCGCGAGGCGACCCAGCGGATCGCCGCGAGGGTCAAGTTCGACGGGTACTTCGTCGCGGTCGACCCGTCGAGGGGTGTCGTCTGGACGGTCAACCAGGCCTACGGCACCCTCGCCGAGATCAGCGAGCAGACCAACAAGGTGATCCGCACGGTTGCAGTCAACGCGCTGATCGAGGGCCTGGCCGTCGACCCGCGCACCGGGACGGTGTGGGTGACGACCGGCGGGTCGCTAGTCGAACTCAGCGAGGCCACCGGGAAGGTGCTGCACCGTTCCGTTCTGGTCTCGAACGTCCAGTTCAAGGCGCCCTACGGCGTCGCCGCGGACCCGAACCGCGGCGTGGTGTGGGTCGTCATCGAGCAGGACAACAGGCCGGCGGTGGACGGCCTGCTGGTCGAGTACAAGGAGAGCGCGCACCGGGTGATCCGCAAGGTGCCGCTCGGCACCGGGATCACCTCCATCGCCGTCGACGCCACGCACGGAACCGTCTGGGCGGCGACGTGGAGCCAGACGGTCCGGATCGTCCGTGAGTCGACCGGGCGGGTCAAGACGCTGTCGGACATTCCGAACGGCGGCACCGGGGTGGCCATCGACCCGGTGGCCCGCCGGGTGCTCATCACTGGCACGCAGGGGACGGGCGGGCTGATCTGGATCGTCAGCGAGACGACCGACAAGGTCGTCGGCCAGGTGCCGGTGGGCTTCGAGCCCGTGCTGCCGGCCGTCGATCCCCGGACGCACAACGCGTACGTGCCGATCAACTTCCGTGCCTCGGTCACCGAGTTCCGGGTCTGATTCGCCGGCGTGAGCGGCGCCGCGGGAGGCGGTACGCTTAGGCCGGTCGCCTGACAGCGGCGTTGGGTGCATAGCTCAGCGGTAGAGCACTCGCCTTACAAGCGAGGGGTCACTGGTTCGAACCCAGTTGCGCCCACCAGTTTTGGCAGGTCAAAGCCGTTGTCGGCGACGCTCGAATCTGAGGCCCGGCCACCTCCGACAGAAGATCTCAGGTCCAGCCACATGATGCGGAGGCCGACGGGTCCCAGCAGGGGATGGCGGAACGCTCCGGGGGCGGTGCCTAGAGTGACGTACCCGAGGCTCTCGTACAGGTGGACCGCGGCCGTGTTCGTGTCGACGACGGCATTGAACTGGATCGCCGCGAACCCGCTGCGCCGCGCCCAGCCGATCATGTCGGTGGTGAGGGCCCGGCCCACGTCGTTGCCGCGTGCCTGCGCCGCGACCATGAGGCTGCCGGAGGCGACGTGGCTGCCCGGACCCGGGCGGTTCGCGTACATGTTCGCCTCGCGGATCGCGATACGGGCTGGTCCCTGCACGCCTCGATGCTGGTGGCCAGCGTGCATCACCGCCTGCAGTTTTCGCGGACCAGGCACCCGCGGAATCTCTTGGGCCATGATCGGTTGATGGGACTCACCGCGCTCCCGGCCGCGCTTCGTGACCGGCTGGCCAGCGCTGAGCTGACCTACCAGGAGGTCGGCGCAACAGCAGGTGACCTGCCCGCCGGGTACCGCCAGCTGGCCTGTTCCGTGCCTATCGGGCATGGTCACCGGGTCTTCGCCGCCGCCGGAGAGGCCGTCTGCCGGTGGCAGGTGCAGATGGGGGCGGGCCTCCGCGTCGCAGCGTCGGCGCCGACCGCTGTGCCGGGCGCCGTGGTGATCCTTGGCCTCGGGATCGGCCCGCTACACCTGCGGGCCCCGTGCCGGGTCGTGTACGCGGTGGAGGAATCCCGCCGCCGTGGCTTCGCCTACGGGACACTGCCTGGGCATCCGGAAAGCGGTGAGGAAGCCTTAATCGTCGAGCATCACGACGACGACACGGTGAGCTTGGAGGTCGTGGCGTTCTCCCGGCCGGCCACGCGACTGGGCAAGATCGCAGGTCCGCTCGGCGCGGTCGTTCAACGCCGGATCACCGCACGCT
>JAJYTW010000055.1 GCA_021792855.1 Actinomycetes bacterium | reverse complement strand
TCTCCGCGCAGCCCTCCTCGACATTGCCGAGGACGGTCTTGGACTCGTCCAGCTTGGGCTCCTGGGCGAGCAGGCCGACCGTGAAGCCGGGCATCAGCCTGGCCTCCCCGTTGGACGGCTGCTCGACACCCGCCATCATCCGCAGCAGGGTCGACTTGCCGGTCCCGTTCGGCCCGACCACGCCGATCTTCGCGCCAGGCAGGAACGCCAGCGTGACGTTGTCCAGGATGACCTTGTCGCCGTGGGCCTTGCGGACGGCCTGCATCTGGTAGATGAACTCGGGCATGCCTCCAAGGGTAGGGGCATCGGCGCCCAGGTTCGCACGCTGCCGGGGGCCTGGCGGGCCGAACCTCACGTAGCGACGGCGCGGGTCACGGGCGCGGTCCGGCCCGGCCCGGCGCCGCGGGTCCGGCCCGCGCAGCACCTCGGTCTGGCCGTCGCCCTAGAACGGCGCGGCTACCGGATCCTCGTCGTCCGCCGCCGCGACGATGCCGACGCCCGCGTCCTCGCCGGGCGTCCCGCTCCCGGTGTCGTCGGCACCATCCGGGCGACCGACCCGGTCCCCCGCTTCGGCCGCCTCGTCCGGCCGGGCCGCGGCGAACTCGCTCGCGGTCATCCCGGTCTGCGGCCGGACCCGCTGGAACTGAGCGACCCCCCGGGACAGGTCGTGCCCGACCGAGTTCGCGTCGACCTCCACCACGATCCTGGTGGCCCCGTCCTTCTCATAGCTCCGTACCGAGAGCCTGCCCTTGACCACGACCGCGTCCCCCTTGCGCACGCAGATGGCGACATTGCTGGCGAGCCGGCGCCAGCAGATCACCGTTACGTAGGAGGTGTTGCAGTCGACCCACTCCCCGGTCACCCGGTCCTGCCGCCGCGGCGTCCAGGCGACCCGCATGGACACAGTCAGCGTCCCGTCGTTCAGCGTTCTGGTGACCGGCTGAGTTGCGACGTAACCGGTCAGACTGATCTGAGCATCGTTCAGCATCGCGATCCTCCGAACTGCGCGGCAGCAGCGCGCCTCTCGCGCAGGGACTGCCGCCCAGGCGGCCAGGGCCACCTGGCTTGCAGGACCTACGATCGCCGCGGTCGGGCCGGGACGGAATAACGACTTCGCACCCTGTGGACAACCGGCCCCGGCGCCCCGGCGGCTGTGGAAACTCACCGAGAATTGTCGGTCAGGCGTGCGATACTTCCGCCGCTTCGGCGCGGCCAGCCAGCCTGAGCTCGTCGGTGAACCGGGCGAATTCGGCCAGTTCCTGCTCGGCCGGCGCGAACGCGAGTTCGCCGGCGATCGCGGCGATCCGTTCCCGCATCCGGAGCGCCACGCGCTCGTGCTCGCTCGCGGCACTGCGCCGGACCAGCGCCATGCAGGCCGCCGCCGACGCCGCGCCAAGCATCAGGGCGGCGGCCGCCGTCGCGCCGATCCACGGCAGCGCCGCGGTGTCAGCGAACAGGCCGGGCGGGTTCGCGCTGACCCGGAACTCGCCGAAGACGGCGATCAGCACCGCCCAGGCCACGGCGACGCCCGCCACGCCGAGCAGCAGGCCCTGCCAGAGCCCGGCCAGCCGCCACCACCAGGGCACGGCGTCCTCGGCCGGAAGCTCGGCCCCCATCGCCTGGCCGACGGCCGACGGGATGGCGTCGGAGTTCGATCGCAGCGCCGCCCGGACGGTTCTGGACCACGGACTGGGCAGCGGCCCGGCCACCTCGTCGGAGAGGCCGGTCAGCGCGTTGTCGATCTCGGCCTGCTGTGCGCCCGACGGCCCCGCCGTGACCTGGCGCAATTCCCCCCACAGCAGCCCGACCCGCTGCTTGCGGAGCGGATCCCGGCCGGTCAGCCGCTGGGCCAGCCAGGCGACCGGCCAGCCGACGAAGTCCGCGGCACGCAGTTCTCTGGCGGTGCCCAGGGAATCCCCGACGGCGCGCACGCCCGCGGCCGACACGAACTTCTCGACCACGGCTTCCCGGCCAGCCTCGGGCAGCCCGGCCGGCGGGGTGCCGTCGGCGTACCTCCTGAACGGCGCCACCGCCCCGTCGACGTCGGCGGAGATCCTGGCCGCCGCCGACCGGCCGGCTACCACCGCGTTCACCAGCAGCGCGCGCAGTTCGGGCAGGCCGGCACCGCTAACCGCCGAGGTCACCAGGATCGGAACTTCCTGCAGGTTCTCGGCGTCCAGCAAACGCCTCAGGTCATTAACGCAGTCGTCCAGTTGACTCGCGTCGAGCAGGTCGGACTGATTCAGGACGACCGCCAGGACGTCGGCGTGGCTAGCCATCGGCACCAGGAACCGGCGGTGCACGGCGGCGTCGGCGTACTTCTGCGGGTCGAGCACCCAGATCAGCACATCAGCCTGGCTGACCAGGCGGTCCACCAGTTCGGTGGCGTGGCTCATCACCGAGTCGTGGTCCGGCAGGTCGAGCAGGACCAGGCCGCTCAGGTCGGTCTCGCCGCGATCCAGGGCGCTGGCGCGGGCGTAGCGGCACCTGGCGGGCACGCCGAGCCAGTCCAGCAGCGCCCCGGATCCCGCTGCGCTCCAGATGCAGGCGTGCGCGTCCCTAGTGACCGGGCGGGTCACGCCGACGGTCGAGAATTCGGCCCCGGCCAGCCGGTTGAACAGCGATGACTTCCCGCTGCCGGTACCCCCGGCCAGCGCGACCACGGTGTGATCGGCGGATAGCCGCATCCGGTCCCCCGCCCTGGCCAGCACATCCTCGGCGTCGGCGAGGACCTGCTTGCCGAATCCGTCCCTGCCGCCGCGCGCAGCGCCGATCTGGATCATCCTGGCCAGCGCCATCAGCCGGTCCGACAGGCTGGCCGGCCGATCGTCCGGCCCGGGCCCGTGATTGGCGCTGGCCGCCCGCTGTCCGGCCGCGTCGGACTCCGGATCGGCCGTAGGCTCCGTGGATCCGGCCTCGGCGGCCCCGGCGGCGGCAGACCCGGGCGCGGACCCGGCAGACCAGGTCTGCGCACCGGCAGGTGCTCCTGCGTTCGGGCCGGTGCCCGGACCGGAGGCCAGGGTGTCATTCCCGTCCTCCGGGACCCGGTCAGGCCCGAGGCCAACCGGACCGGCGTGCTCGGCAGCAGCCTGCTGTGACGGGCTCATCGCGCTGACTCCAGGGCGTAGTTCGCCTGATAGAGATCGGTGGGCGCGGTCTCCTCAGGAGCGTCGACGGCGTCGAGGATCGCCAAGTATCTGGCAGCCTGCCCGGCGAGCAGCACGCCGATCCGGTCATGCAACTCCTGCCGGGCCTGGCCCCCGATGTCGCGCAGCAGGCCGGCCCCGAACAGGGAGGTGAGCAGTCGCTGCGGGACCGCGCTCGCGCCCTCGCTCACCTCGACGTCGCCTGCCCCGTAGCCGAGCACCCCGACGGTCAGGACCAGCGCCAGCGACTCGGGATCGAACGATGCGACCCGGGCGATCGACCGCCTGGTCACATTCTCGGTCTGCACCAAGTTGAGCAGATAGTCCTGCCAGCCGCCGATCGCCCGGTCCGCGGCCGCGACGAGGTCGGCGGAGGACCGGCCGAGGGCGTCCGCCCCGCCGGCCGGCAGGCTCGCGGCGATGTCACCGAGGCCGCTCGGCAACGCCCAGGAGATCTCACCCTCCCACTGCCGCAGCGACTGGTAGGCCGGACCGGCGGCCGACGGCCGCGCCTGCCGGGCGACGGCCAGCAGGCCCGCGCCGGCCGGGCTCGCCTGCCAGCGCTCCATCGCGTCCTCGGCGGCCCGGTCCGAGAGCGACACGACCAGCGCGCTCAGGCTCTCCCGGAGCGCCGTCTTGAGCGCCCGCGCCCTGGCCGACGGCTGCTGCCGCCGTTTCGGCCGCTGGCCGCGACGTCCCTTGCGCAGTTCCAGGTTCCGCACCAGGTCGCCGGCCCCGGCGAAATCCTGCCAGCGGGCCAGGACCTCACCGCGCAGCAGCGCGCCGCTCCGGGTCGCCTCGTCGAGTTCGGCCAGTGCCGCCGCGTACGCGGCGTCCGCCGACGACCTCAGTTCGGCCCGCAGCGCCAGTTGCTGCTCCGCCTGCCCGGCCAGGGCAGGGATCCGGTCCGCGAAGGTGTCCAGCACGCCGGACATGGTCTGGGTAAGGATCGCGATCCGCCGCTCGTCTTGCCGCCCGGTCTCGGTCAGCCAGTCCCGCACCGGCGCCGAGATGTGGCCGGGAAGCTGGCCGTCGCTGATCGTGGTCTCCGGGATCACGAACCGCTGCACGTCGCCGAGGCCGTTGGCCTCCAGCATCGCGTTGAAGTGCTCGCTGAGCTGCCGATCGGCAGCGGACGGGACCCGGGACAGCACGATGCCGAGTGACGCGCCGCGGTCCCGGCCGTCCTTGAGCAGGTCCCACACCGCGGCATCGGCGTACCGGCGCGCGGTCGTCACGAACAGCCACAGGTCGGAGGCGTCCAGGAACTGGCGCGCGAACTGCCGGTGCGCGGCGACCACCGAGTCGATATCGGGAGTGTCCAGCAGCGCGACGCCCTTCGGCATGCCCTCGCTCGTCGCGAGCACGAGCAAGCCGTCGCGCCCGGGCATGGCCAGACCCTGCTGGCGCACCCGCGGCAGCGTCGGCAGGAACACGTTCTCGGCGAACCACCGGACATCGTCGGGGTGGCAGGCGAGCACCGGGCTGTTGGTGGTGGGCCGCCGGATCCCGGTGGCGCTGACCTGGCTGCCGACGATGCTGTTCAGCAGGGTCGACTTTCCGGCCCCGGTAGAGCCGACCATCGCGATCAGGATCGGAGCACCGGACTGGCGCAACCGTGGCAGCAGATAATCGTCGATCTGGGCGAGCACCTGCTGCCGCTCGGCCCGGGCCACGGCGATCCCCGGGCACTCCAGCGGCAGCGGCACGTGGTGCACCGTGTTCCGGACGGTCAGCAGCGCCGCCTCGAGCGTGCGCGCATCCACCCGGACGTGCGGTTCGGCCTGCTCGCCGGGCCGGCCGGCCGGTGTCCCGGCCGTGGGCGGTTCCGCGGGCGGCGCAGGAACCGGCGCGACGCTGTCGGCGCCCCACGGCACCGACGCGGCCACCACTGGTTGTCCCTCGTTCATGCCTCGCGGCCTCCGCTGGCGGTAGCTGGCTGCCGCGGCATTACAACCAGCTCGCTGTCCCCTTGCCGCCGGGCCACCTACAGTGCCCGGCACCTGCTGTTACTACCCGCTCATGACGTATTGTGCGCCGCGAACGCAGGGTACCGCCGATGCTGACCAAATCGGGACGCGAGGTTATTGATCTGCCCTGTCAGCCGACACCCGATCGGGGCCTGCCGGTGCGCCGCCGTCTCGGCTCGCCGCGCCGGGGATAACGCGGGAGCCTGAGCCTGCCGATACACTGGCTGGGCATCCACTCGCCTGCGCCGCGGCAGCGCAGCCGGAGCGGACCCCCGGTCGGCGGATAGCGATCTGAAGCCTCTGACTACACGACCGCCCTCTGGCTCCGCCGAAACCCGGCGGACGCCTTCGATGCGTTTCCGGGTGCGAATCTGGACACTAGTGACACAATCTGGAAATGCTGCGGAAAGCTTGGTGTGCCCGCGGCCCGGGTCAGCGCGGATGGGAGCGTAGATGGCGGCAGCGGCTCGGTCGCACGTCCCGGTGACTGGGACGGCCGGCCTCACCGGGCTCAGCCTGGCACCCGCGCCGCCTACCGCCGGTCCTGCCGTGACCAGCGTTCGGATGCCCGTACAGTACGTAGCGCCGAAGTCCGGCGAGGTGCCAGCGATCGTGCCCGGCGCCTCGGCCGCTCGGCCCCCGGGCCAGCGGCCCACGCACGACCTCAAGGCCGGCCGAGCCACGGTGCGGCCAGAATTCTCGGAGACAGCCAAGTGACAGTCAGCAGCAGCGGCACTGGATCCGCAGCGGGCAATGCCAGCGACGAGGCCGTCGACTCGGCGGCCATCGCGGCCTTCACCAGCCAGTACGGCTCGCGCGCGACGGCTATGCCGCCGCTGGCCATCGTGATCGCCGCGTATAACGAGCAGGGCGCGATCGGCCCGGTGATCGAGGCGCTGCCTTCGGTGATCTCCGGGCTCGAGGTGGCCAAGATCGTCGTCTCCGACGGCTCGGCCGACGGCACCGTGAAGGAAGCGGACGCGTCCGGCGCACTGGTGTGCGACGTCCCGGTCAACCGTGGCCAGGGCGCTGCACTGCGTCTGGGCTACCGACTTGCCCGCGAGGGCGGCGCCAAGTACATCGTGACCACCGACGCCGACGGCCAGTACAACCCGGCCGAGATCCCGAACCTGCTGGCGCCGATCCTGGAGGGTCGCGCCGACTTCGTCACTGGATCGCGCAAGCTCGGCAGCCAGGAGACCAACGACCCGGTTCGCCGGATGGGAACCTGGGTCTTCGCCGTCACGATCAGCCTGCTGACCGGACAGCGGATCACCGACTCGTCCTTCGGGCTGCGCGCGATGCGCGCCGAGGTGACCGGCGCGGTCAATCTCGAACAGCGCCAGTACCAGTCGTCCGAGTTGCTGATCGGCGTGCTCGCGCACGGCTTCAAGGTGGTCGAGGTGCCGGGCACGATTCACAAGCGCCAGGTCGGCGAAAGCAAGAAGGGGCACAACGCCATCTACGGCCTGCACTACGCGGCCGTGGTGCTCGGCACCTGGTGGCGGGAGCGTCGCCGCCGCTAGCTCCTGCCCCGTGCGCGAGACCGGCCCATGCGCGAGACCGACCGCTGCCCGAGCCCCCTCGACCGCGCCGGACCCGCCTCCGCGTGGTGTGGATGGCACATACTGCACCCTCCAGTGACGGTTATGTGCCATCCACACCACGCGGCGAGTCGCGACGACGCGGTCTTCTGGGCGCCTTGCCCCAGTCAGTCAGCTTGGCCTGATCAGTCGGCCGGGCCCGGAGAAAGCTAGGCCTGCGCCTGACCGTCGGACTGCCGGTCCGACGGCGGGACGGTGACCGGCGCGGGAGTGATCGACTCCGGGTCCGAGGCCTGCGCCGCCGGATCGCTGCCCCGCGCACCGCGCCCGCGCGGAGTCCCGTCGGTGAACAGGATGTAGTGGAAGACCAGGAACCTGAGCACGAAGGTCATCAGGTTGGCGAGCAGCACCATCGCGCCGACGAAGGCGGCGGCCTGGAACTTGGGCATGCCCGCGGACTTGGCGTAGACGCCAGCGAAGTGGCCCGCAGTGGTCAGCACCACCGCGGTGACCCCGGAGATCAGCAGGAACGGCAGGGTCTCCTTGAGCCACTCGGGCCTGCCCCGGCGATCCCACGCCCGGCGGCTCAGCAGGTAGCTCACCAGCACCCCGGCGGCCCACCCGAGCAAGGTCGCCGTGCCACCGGTGCCGATCGCGATGTAGGCGACGTACAGCACAACCTGGGTGGTCACCAGGGAGAGGACGGCGACTCCGGCGAATCTGCTGAGATGCTTGCCGAAGCGGCCTCGCAACCAGTTGGCGACTGGCGTCGGCAACCTGTCCAGAAACTGTTGCATTGCTGTCCTTGCTGAGCGGAGACTCGCTTGTCTGGGAGACACGTATACAGTACGGGAACCAGGCCAAGCGGGGACCCGAACGCCCCGGTAAAGCACTGGTGAAACACGCGATCGGGATCAGGCGCCGATCTGGTTCCGCCACAGACTAATACCCGCCGCGCGATGGTTTCCGCCGAGGTGCCAACCACTATCCGGCGTAACGGCCCGCGCCGGCGACCGCGCCGACCCGGGCGGGTGGCACTGGCCCGGGGGCACTGGCCGACGACGATTCGGGAGCGAGAATGCGGATTTTGATCCTCGGCGGCGACGGCTACCTAGGCTGGCCGACCGCGCTGCATCTTTCCGATGTCGGCCATGACATCGCGGTCGTCGACAACTTCGCACGCCGGGGCTACGACTTCGAGATGGGCACCGGCAGCCTGGTGCCGATCGAGCCGCTGCAGACCAGGATCCGGGTCTGGCGGGAACTCACCGGCCGCCAGATCGGCTGCTACATCGGTGACCTGACTGACGCCGACTTCACCAACCACGTGGTGCGCGACTTCGCACCGGACACGATCGTGCACTTCGCCGAGCAGCGCGCCGCGCCGTACTCCATGGTCGACCGCAAGCACGCCGTCTACACCCAGGTGAACAACGTCGTCGGCACCCTGAACGTGCTCTACGCGATCACCGAGACCAACCCGGACATCCATCTGGTCAAGCTCGGCACCATGGGCGCCTACGGCGAGCCGAACATCGACATCGAGGAGGGCTGGCTGGAGATCGAGCACAAAGGACGTAAGGACCGGGTGCTCTTCCCGAAGCGGCCAGGCTCCTTCTATCACCTGTCCAAGGTGCACGACAGCCACAACATCGAGTTCGCCTGCCGGATCTGGGGCATCCGCGCGACCGATCTGAACCAGGGCATCGTCTACGGCCAGCAGACACCGGAGACCGCCAGGGACGACCGCCTCGCGACCCGGTACGACTACGACGCGGTGTTCGGCACGGTGCTGAACCGGTTCGTGATCGAGGCAGTGCTCGGCCTGCCGCTGACCGTGTACGGCCAGGGCAGCCAGGTCCGCGGGATCATCGAGATCCGGGATACCGTCCGCTGCCTGGAGCTTGCCTGCGAGAACCCGGCCGACCGCGGCGAGTTCCGGGTCTTCAACCAGATGACCCAGTCGCTCTCGATCAACCAGATGGCGGAGACGATCGCCCGGGTCAGCCCGGAGCCGGTCACCATTTCCCGGCTGCCGAACCCGCGGGTCGAGGAGGAGGGCCACCACTACAACGTGGTTCACTCCGGCCTGCTGGATCTCGGCCTGGAGCCGCATCTGCTTTCGGACACGCTGATCGAGTCGCTGCTGGCGATCACCAAGCGCTACGCGGACCGGGTCCGGCCGGAGGCGATGACGCCGACCGTCGACTGGCGCAGGCCGAGCAGCCAGATCGGCCTGTGACTGGTCGGGCGGTGTACGGGGCCGGGCGGTCTACGGGGCCGTGACGCCGCTGGCGATCCGGACGGGCCGGCTCCAGTTACGGGCGGTCAGCGTGGCCGCCCACAGGCGCCCGCGACGACCCGTCCACAGCACCTGCACGACCCGGCCGGAACCGCCGACCGAACTGAACACCTCCGAGCCAACCCAGCCGACCGGGGCGGTCACCGGCCCGAACCAGCCGACATCGTTCCAGCCCTTACCGGTCACGTGCGCGACCTGACGCAACCGGTGTGCGGGACCCCGCCAGAGCACCTGGACGGTCCCGGTCGCCGAGACCGGCCACGGCACCGAGCGGACCATGCCGCCCAGGTCCCGGGGGCCGCGCCAGCCGAGGCCGGGCTGGTAGAAACCCTCCCACAGGTGCGCGTTGCCCGAGCCCTTCCAGTAGACCTCCATCCCGCCGCTGGCCTGCGCCGTGGCGCGCGGAGGGCCGCCCAGCGGGCCCATTCCGAGGCTGGCCGGGGCGGTCCAGCGACCGCCCAGGTTCCTGGTCACCCGCCACAGGTTGTTGTCGGTCCCCTTCCAGAACACCGCCGTTACGCCGGGGGCGGACACCACCGGGGACGGCGTCGATGACAGGCTCCCGCCAAGTCCCTGCGGCCCGTTCCAGCCCTGGCCAGGCGTGTACTGGCCGTGCCACAGGTGGTTGTCCGCCGAGCCGCGCCAGAACACGTCGATGACCCCGCCGGCCTGGACGATGGCACGCGGCCCCCAGCCGAGGACGCCCATCATGACCAGCCGGTACTGGCCGGTGCGCCGTCCGTCCGGCCGGTAGGTGTCCTCCCAGAGCCGGCCGTACCGGCTCTTGTAGAACACGTCGACCGACGACCCGGTCCAGACCGCCGACGGAATCGAGTACGCCCGCGATCCGGTGCGGGCCGGCCGGCCCCAGCCGCGGCCCGGCCGGTACTGGTCAAACCACAGCGAGTGGTCAACGCCGCGATAGAAGACGTCGATTGCGCCGCCCCGCACGGCCACCGCCGTAGTCGGCTGGCCGGTTCCGACGGGCTGGGTGACGCGGACGTCCAGGTAGTCCCGATCGATGTTGATCGTGGCGCCGCCGTAGGTCTGCGTGACGTTGCCGCTGAACTGGTGAATCCGCTGGTGGCTCGCCCACTGGCTGGCCTTCAGGTTCCCGTCCCGCACGTTCGCCGCCCCATTCCAGAGCGCGTCGTAGATGATGTTCGGCATGGCGTACTTGTGCCCGCCGTCCTGCCTGGCCAGGTCGACGATGCCCGAGTCAGAACTGCTGTAGACCCCGGAGAAATAGCCGAGCCGGTGCAGCTCGATGGTCCACGCCGACAGGAACTGCAGCGCCGTGAGCCGGTCCTTCGGCAGGTAGGCCTCCATGTCGTAGTAGATCGGCGTGCGCGGGCCGAACCCGAGGCCGCGGGCCTGCGCCACGGCGTCGCTCGCGGCCGCCGTGCCCTGGCTCGCAGGGTGCTTGATCTCGCCGAACGCCGCCTGCGGCCCGGCGTACAGCGGGATGAACCGCCAGCCGGCCAGCGCCTCGGTCCGCACCCAGGCCTGGGTCAGGTGCGGCTGGGCACAGGCCCGGTCGGCTCCGCCGATGTAGATGCCGATCGCGCGGTACGGCGAGTGCCGCCGCCACGCGGTCATGTACCGCTCGCTGGGCGCGGCGCAAGCGTCGAAGCCAAGCCCGTGATAGCTGATCACGGTCGTCGGCAGCGCGGGCGCCGCCATCGGGTAGTGCATCGCCGGGGCCGGCCCGACGAGCCTGCTGGCGCCCGATTGCTGGGTGGATGCGGCGGCCGAGACTGACCGGCCGGCTGGCACGGACGCGGAGCGCAGTGGGTCCGGCCGCACGATCTTCGGCACCGGCAGTGCCGCGCTGGCCAGGATCCGGTCGATGACCCGGGGCCTGGTGTCGAACGTCGCCGTGATCACGATCCCGGGCGCCTGCACGCTGATCTGCCGGGCGACCGGATTCTCGGTCGAGGATCTGGCCGCCTTCGCCGGTCCCGGCTGGATCAGCATCGACTCGGTGGTGCCGAGCAGCCAGCTTGGGCAGAACTCGGCGCCGTTCACCGCGCCGAGGTAGACGGCGTGCTGGTCGAACCGAACGCACTGCGGGTGCGGGCCGCCGTCGTTGATCACGGGCCAGGATTTAGGCACCCAGAATGTGTAACCGAGATAGCTGACCCGCTTCCGCGCGATGGATCCGGTTACCTTCCTGGCCGCCGCCACCAGCGCCGACGCCTGCCCCGCCGCGGCATCGGCCGACGCCGGACCGGACCGTGCCGGACCGGACCGTGCCGGACCGGTCGCGGCGCGGGCGGCGGGCGCCGCGGCCAGTCCGGTGGCGAGGGCCGCTGCGAGGACGAGACTCCCGGCGGCCGCGAAGACCTTTCCGCCCCGCGTCCGGGTGACGCCCGCGGGCCGCCGACCGGCCCTGGCCCGGCTAACGGGCGCTAGCCGCCGACTGGCAGGCACGCCGCATCCGGCTTTCGCGCTAGCCGTCCCCCGGCCGCCGGCGCGGCGGCCTTGCGATGCACGTGCATGACGAATCCCCCGATAATCACGACTGGTGTTTTCTTCCCCGAACACCGGCTCCCCCGATAGCGCCGGCGGTTTTAACCGCGATACAGTTTTGCGCGCTTTAACATTGCGAATTCTTGACTCTCTCATTACAATGCCAATGGACATTTTCCACGGCCGGAAAGAGATTAGTTGCTGAGTCGTTATTCGCTAATTCGACTCGCCGGGGCAGGCGGTGATATTCGGCGCCGGAGCGGCGCGTCGAGGCTGGTGCCCGGCTAGCCGATCGGGCCAGGTCCGCCAGGCGCCGCGCCCGAAGACCGGTCCCTGGTTAGGTACCAGCGCTCGCGCGAGTCGTCCCGGCAGAGCCGGAATCCGACCGCGGGGACGTTGCGGGCCGGGGATGCGGTGACGCGCCAACACGACCAGCGAGCACCCGGTTCCGCGCCCGGCCGCTCGACGATGGACAGCACCGTATAGAGCCGGCCCCGCCAGACGAATCTCGCTGGCCGCCCGCCATTCAGCCAGACATCGGCCGGTTCCGACCGCACCGCACTCACCTGCTCGCCTCACCGGGCGCATGTGCCCGCGTCCGCTCCGGCCGCCCGGGGGAAGGCAGGCAGCACTCGTACCTATTCGAACTTATATTCGAATAGGTACGAGTGCAAGAGGCAATCCGGAAAACGGTGGCAGGCTGGCGCCCAAACGCGAGGGCTCGCCCGGGCACCACGTGGCTAGGCCGCGCGGCTGCTACCGGCTGGGGCCGCCGGCCGGCGAATGCGCCCGCCGACGGCCACCGGTGCTCACGACTGGGGCACGAACCCCGGCATCGGGAAGCCCGCCAGCAGGTCCCTGACCTCGCCGGCGACCCGCTCGATAATCTGCTCGTCGTCCTTGGCCGCGGCCCTGATCGCCTCGTCCATCCAGGCGGCCACCTGCGGCATGTGCTGCTCGGCCAGGCCGCGGGTGGTGATCGACGGCGTGCCGATCCGGATGCCCGAGGGGTCGAACGGCTTGCGGGTGTCGAACGGCACCGTGTTGTAGTTCACCTCGATGCCGGCCCGGTCCAGGGCTCGTGCCGCGGGCTTGCCGCCGATCTCCTGCGGAGTCAGGTCCATCAGAATGAGGTGGTTGTCCGACCCGCCGGACACCAGGCTGTAACCGCGCTCGGTCAGGGCCGCGGCGAGCGCCCTGGAGTTCGCGACTACCTGGTGGGCGTAGGCGCGGAACTCCGGCGTCGCCGCCTCCTTCAGCGCCACCGCGATGCCCGCCGTGGTGTGGTCGTGCGGGCCGCCCTGCAGGCCGGGGAATACGGCCTTGTCGATCGCGGCGGCGTGCTCGGAGTCGCACATGATCATCGCGCCGCGGGGACCGCGCAGGGTCTTGTGCGTGGTGGTCACGATCACCCCGGCGTGGCCGACCGGGCTCGGGTGCGCGCCGCCGGCGATCAGGCCGGAGATGTGCGCCACGTCGGCCACCAGGACGGCGCCGACCTCCCTGGCGATCTCGGCGAACGACGCGAAGTCGATGACCCGCGGGATCGCGGTGCCGCCGCAGTAGATGACCTTCGGGCGCTCCCGCCTGGCCAGGTCCCTGACCTCGTCGAAGTCGACCGTGCCGGTGTCGGCGCGGACCCCGTACTGCACGGCGCGGAACCACTTGCCGGTGACCGACACCGACCAGCCATGGGTGAGGTGACCGCCCATCGGCAGCGCCATTCCCATCACCGTGTCGCCGGGACTCAGGAACGCCAGGTAAACGGCCAGGTTCGCGACCGACCCCGAGTAGGGCTGCACGTTGGCGTGGTCGACCCCGAACAGGTCGGTGGCCCGCTGGATGGCAAGCCGCTCGATCGGGTCGATGAACTGCTGGCCCTCGTAGTACCTCCGCCCGGGGTAGCCCTCGGAGTACTTGTTGGTGAGAACCGACGCGCTGGCCTCAAGAACGGCCGTCGAGACGTAGTTCTCCGAGGGAATCATGCGCAGCTTCTCGAACTGGCGCCTCGCCTCGCCCTCGACGAGATCGGCGATCTCGGGGTCGGTGCTCGCCAGATGCGGGAGCGGCGGCTGATGCATTACCTACCTCCTGAGCACGATCCTGCCCGGCTCGGGCAGCTTTCCGCTTGGGGGCGTTAACCGCCCGCGCAGGCGTATTCATCCATGATGCAGGAAGTCACCGAGAACCGCATAGCCGGGAAGACCGGCACGGCTCGGCAGAAACCGGACGTCAGCGCTCCGGCCACCCGCCCGACGGGGCCGACGCCACGGCGCTGACAGTCAGCTACCCTACCGATGGCCGCGGCTTCGCACCCGCTCCGCGGCGCAGGACACGGCGGGAAACGGAGCGGCATGCGGATCGGGCAGATCGCCATCGACGTCGATCCGTTGCGGGCCAGCCGGGATTTCCGCCTGCTATTCAGCGGCCGGTTCATCTCGATGGCGGGTACGGCGGTCGCCACCACCGCGGCCAACTGGCAGGTCTACGGGCTGACCAGATCCTCGCTGGCGGTCGGCCTGCTCACGCTGGCGGGCAGCGCCGGCATGTTCGGCGGACTGATGACCGGCGGGATGCTGGCGGACCGGCATGACCGCCGGATCCTGATGCTGGCGAGCCGGATCCCGCTGGCGTTCCTGGCCGCGCTGCTGATGGCCAACAGCCTGCTGTCGCGGCCGTCGCTGTGGGCCGTCTACGGCCTGGTCCTGGCGATGGGAGCGCTGTCCGGACTCGGCGCGCCGGCCTCGACTGCGGCGATGCCCGCACTGGTAGGCGAGCACCGCCTGGCCGCCGCCGCGGCCCTGAACTCGATGGGCAGCCAGCTTGGCAGCCTCGGCGGCCCGGCACTGGCCGGGGTGCTGATCGCTGGACCCGGCCTGCCGGTGTGCTACGGGATCGACGCCGCCTGCTTCGCGGTCTTCGGCCTCACGCTCTGGTTCATCCGGCCGCTGCCGCCATCGGTCCGGGCCGGCCGACCCGGGTTCACGTCGATGGCCGAGGGACTGCGCTACGTGCGCCGCAACGGCGTGGTCGGCGGGATGCTCGCGGTCGACACCAGCGCGATGATCTTCGGGATGCCGTCGGCGCTGTTTCCCGCGCTCGCGGCCGAGCACTTCGGCGGCGGGTCGGCGACCTTCGGCCTGCTCTCGGCCGCGCCCGGCTTCGGGGCCCTGGTCGGCGCGGCGACCAGTGGCTGGACCGGCCGGGTCCGCCGCCCGGGCATGGTCGTGATCGGCGCCGGGCTGGTCTGGGGGGTGGCGATCGCGGGCTTCGGGCTGAGCGACAACCTGGCGATCGGCCTGGTCTTCCTCGCCATCGCCGGGATGGCCGACCTGATCTCGGAGGTGCTGCGCAACGCCCTGCTGCAGCGGTACACGCCGGACCCGCTCCGCGGCCGGGTCTCCAGCGTCTACCTGGTGCAGGTGAACAGCGCGCCGTCGCTCGGGAACGTGGAGGCCGGCCTGGTCGCCCAGTTGTTCAGCACCACGGTGTCGGTAGTGAGCGGGGGCCTTGCGTGCGTGGCCGGGGCACTGCTGCTCGGCGCGATCAACCCGGCGCTGCGGCGGGCCAGCCTCGGCCACCAGGCCGACCGGGAGGTGCCGGGGGCCGGCGGCCAGGCCGAGGTGCCGGTGCCCGCGGCCGGCCCGGCCGACCTGCCCGACGCCGAGCCGGCCTAGCGCGTCCGAGCCGGCCTAGCGCGTCCGAGCCGGCCTAGCGCGTCCGGGCCGGCCTAGCGCGTCCGGGCGGGCAGCCACCGGTCGATCCGCGCGCCGATGCGCTCGGCGCGCAGGTCCGCGAGCACCTGCCGGACCACGTTGCGGCCGGGAATCCCGGTCACTCCCCCGCCGCCGTGGGTGGCCGAGCCCGCCTGGTACAGGCCGCGCACCGGGGTGCGCAGGTCCGCGTAGCCGGCCGCCGGACGGGCGTGGAACATCTGGCCCATGGTCAGCTCGCCGTGGAAGATGTTGCCGCCGACCAGGCCGTACTCCTCCTGCATCTGATGCGGGCCGATCACCTGCCGGTGCAGCACCGAGCCGGTGAAGCCGGGCGCGACGGTCTCCAGCCTGGCGATCACCCGGTCGGCGTAGGACTCTAGCTCGCGATCGTGCCCGGCCTCGGCGTAGCTGTCCGGAACCCACTGGGTGAACAGGGACATCACGTGCCTGCCCGGCGGGGCAAGCGAGTCGTCGAACACGCTGGGAATGCAGATGTCGGCGAACGGCAGGGTGGCAGGCCGGCCGCCGACCGCCTGCTGGAAGGCGTTCTCGATGTCATCGAGGCTCTCGGCGAGGACGATCGTGCCGCCGTGCACCTGCGGGTCGAACTCCGGGTGGGCGGCGAAGACCGGAAGCCGGTCCAGCGCGAGGTTGATCTTGACCGTTCCGCTCCTGGTCTGCCAGGCGCGGATGTCGGCCACGAAGTCCTCGGGCAGCGCGGCGGGGTCGAGCAGTCGCAGGAACGACAGCTTCGGGTGCGCGGTCGTGATCACGGTGGATGCCGCAATCCGCTCTCCGCTGGCCAGCGTCACGCCGGCGGCCCGGCCGGCCCTGGTGTCGATGGCGGCCACCTCCGCCCCGGTCCTGATCTCGGCGCCGAACGAGCGCGCGGCATCCGCCAGCGCCGCGGTCACCGCGCCCATGCCGCCGCGCGGGAAGCCCCAGGCGCCCTGCTGGCCGCCGCTCTCGCCGATGTGGTGGTGCAGCGTGACGTAGCCGGTGCCGGGCGACCTCGGGCCGGCCCACATGCCGATCACGCCGGAGACCGACAGCACCCCGCGCAGCGCGTCACCGGTGAAGTAGGCGTCGAGCAGATCGGCGATGCTGCCGGTGAGCAGCCGGGTAAGGTCGACCGCCAGCCTGGTGTCCACCGCCCGCAGGTGCCGCAGCAGCAGGCCCTGGGCGAGCAGATCCCGCGGCCGCCGGGAACCGAGCCTGGGCGGGATCTGGGTCAGCAGCGGGCCGAGCACCGCCGCGATCCTGGCCAGTCTCGCCTCGTACTCCGGGTACCGCTCGGCGTCGGCGACCGAGAACTTGGCGATCTCGGCGTAGCGCTCGCCGGGGTCGGCGGGCAATCGCAGGTACCGGCCGTCGGCCCGGGGCGCGAAGTACGGCCCCTGCGGGTACACGTGATAGCCATGCCGGTCCAGTCGCAGATCCCTGACCAGTTCGGCGGGCAGCAGCGAGACGACGTAGGACAGCGAGGTGATGGTGTAGCCGGCACCGAACGGGTGCTCGCTGACGGCGGCGCCGCCGACGATGTCGCGGCGCTCGCAGACCAGCGTCCGCAGCCCATTCCTGGCCAGGTAGGCGGCGGCGACGAGGCCGTTGTGGCCGCCGCCGATGATCACAACGTCCCAGGGCTCGGCCACCCGGCTACCACTCCGTCTCGCGGCAAGCGACATTATTGGTAGGAATTACTGATCGGACCCTATCGCCTGGCAGCCGGTGGGCCCAGATCTTGACCCGGAGTCAATTTCCATGTTAAAAGTGCATATCTTCCTGATTATCCCACCCGGTGGTGATGCGGGCCCGCCCCGGCACCCGGAACCGGCTCGCGCCCGCATCGGCACGCGGCCGCCAGAGGAGCCCCGATGATCCCGGGTCAGCCAGCCCAGGGCGACGCGACGCGCGCGCTGGCCCGGTCCAGGGACCGGCAGCTTGCCAAGCGCGCGAAGATCACCGCAGTCGCCATGGAGGAATTCGCCGCGCACGGGTACGAGGGAACGCGCGCCGAGGCCGTCGCGCTGGCCGCCGGGGTGTCCAAGGGCGCGATCTTCGGCTACTTCGGCAGCAAGGCGGGGCTGTTCCTGGCCGCATACCAGGCGGCGACCCTGGCCTTCGGCCGCTACCTGGACGCGCCGCCCGGCATTCTGGCCGGCGGGTTCTTCGCGACCCTGACCTACTGGCTTGAGCACACGCCGGGACTGATGCGCCAGGCCTGGGCTCCCTACCGGGTCGTCCTGATCGGCAGTTACTGCTCCGACCTGGGTCTGAAGCGCGAGATCGACACGTACATGCGGCGCGCCGACCCGTATGGGACGGCCGACTTCGTGCGGTTCGGGCAGCGGCGCGGCGAGGTCAGGACCGACATCGACGTCGAGCCGATCATCGCGCTGGTCGACTGGACCTTCGACCGGTGCCAGGACGTGATCGTGGCGACCGAACCGGATCCCGGCATCTTGAGCAACCTGACGCAGTCGGCCGTGGTCCGGCCAGGGAGCGTCGAGCAGTTCGTGCAACTGCTGCGCAGCGCCATCGCGGTGCCCGCGGAACCGGGCCGGTGAGCCAGCCCGCGGACGCCGCCATGCTGGTCCGGCACGAGATGATCCCGCTGCCCGACGGGATCAGCCTGGCCGTGACCCTGTACCTGCCGCCGGACGCGGACAGCGCGCCGGTCCCGGCGATCCTGGAGTACCTGCCGTACCGCAAAGACGATCAGATGCTGGCGCGGGATTACGACCTGTACGGCTACCTGATCGCGCACGGCTACGCCGGGGCGAGGGTCGACATCCGGGGCACCGGGCGCAGCGAGGGCGCCCTGCCCGAGGGCGAGTACACCGAGCAGGAGCAGGCGGACGCCGAGGCCGTGATCGCCTGGCTGGCCGCCCGGCCGTGGTGCACCGGCGCGGTCGGCATGTGGGGCATCTCCTGGGGCGGGTTCAACGCGATCCAGGTCGCCATCCGCCGCCCGCCCGCGCTGCGCGCGATCATCGCGGTGGACGCCTCCGACGACCTGTTCCACGATGACGTGCACTACATCGACGGACTGCTGCACCTCGACGAGTACGCGCTGATGATCGACCATCTCAACGCGCTGCCGCCGGCCCCGGACTTCCCGCTCGACGAGGCGACGCTGACCGGCAGGTTCGACGCCGCGCCGTGGATGATGACCTGGCTAGGCGAGCAGCAGGACGGCCCGTACTGGCGACGGGCGTCGCTCCGGCCCGATTACTCGCGGCTGACCGTGCCGGCCTTCCTGATCGGCGGCTGGTGGGATGGCTACCGGGATTCGGTGTTCCGGATGGCAGCGGCCGTGCCCGCCCCGACCAGGGTGCTGCTCGGCCCCTGGAACCACACGTTCCCGCACGACGCCGAGCCCGGCCCGGCGATCGAGTGGCGCGCCGAGGCCGTCCGCTGGTGGGATCACTGGCTGAAGGGCGCCGACACCGGACTGCTGGCCGAGCCGCCGGTCACCGTGTTCGTCCAGCACTGGCGGCCACCTGAGCCGCGGCTCGCCGACCTGCCCGGCGCCTGGCGGAGCGAGGACGCGCTGCCGCCGGCCCGGACCACCAGCCTGGTGCTGTACTGCGGCCCCGGCAGGTCGCTCGCCGACACACCCGGCCCGCCGGACACGGCGAGCCTGCGCTATGTCCCGTCGGCCGGGATCGAGGCGGGGCACTGGTGGGGCGAGCTGACTCCGGACCAGCGCGGCACCGATGCGTTCTGCCTGGTCTTCGATTCTGAGCCGCTGGCCGGGGACCTGGAGATCCTCGGGCTGCCCCGGGTCGAGATCTTCGGGTCCGCCGACGCCTCGCCGCTGAACTGGTTCGCCCGGGTCAGCGATGTGGCGCCGGATCAGACCGTCACGCTGGTGGCCGGCGGCGGCCGGCCGGACCGGCCGGACCCGCTCCGCGATCCGGCGGAACCGATGCCCGGCGCGTCCGGCCTCCAGGCCGACCCGGAGCCGGACTGGCTTCCGCTGCGACTGCACGCCGCCTCCTGGGTGTTCCCCCGCGGCCACCGGATCCGGCTGGCGATCTCGAACGCGATGTGGCCGATGATCTGGCCGACGCCACGCCCGGCCACCGCGACGATCCGGCTCGGGCCGACCGGCACCAGGCTGGTGCTCCCGGTCGTCCCGGCCCAGGACCGGCCGGTGCCCGAGTTCCCGGCGCCGACGATCGCCGACCCGGCGCCTGGCATCCGGTCCTGGGGCGAGTTGCTGCCGGTGCGCTGGTCGGTCCGGCGCGAGCCGGACGGCACGGTGCTGACATCCTGGTCCGGCACCAGCGGCGCCGAGTTCGGCTGGGGCACCACCATCGACGCCGAGCAGCTTGCCTATCAGGTGGCCGACGACGACCCCGCGCGGGCCAGCGCGCACGGCGAGGCCCGCACCGAGATCCGGCTGCCCGGCCGGACGCTCATCCTTCAGTCCGTGCTCGACCTGGACGGCGACGCGGAGTTCCTCCATTACCGGTTCCGCCGCCAGTTGCTCAGCGACGAGCGGCTTGTCCGCGAGCGCGGCTGGGAACGCCGCTTCCGGCGGGACGGGCACTAGGGCCAGGCCGCCCCGGGGTCAGCACAGCCGGAGGTTGCCCTGGACGATCGCGACCGCGATCTCGCGGAGCGGGCTGCCATCGGCGAACGCTCGCGCCGCGATCAGATCCCTGGCCTGCTCAAGCGTGCACCGGCAGTGCACGGAGACCATGCCGGCCGCCTGATGAAACGCGGTCCAGGTCTCGCCCGCCCCGGCAACGCGCAGCACCTCGATCGTGGCGGCGGCACCCTCGGTGCGCTCCTCGTCGACCAGCACGCCGGCCAGGACGGCGGCGACCTGCTCGCTCTGCCTGATCAGGCGGGCCGGCGGACCGGAGTCCTGGCCGTAGGCGCCCAGCGTCCCGAGGTGACCGCCCGGCCCACCCAGAGGCGTCGCCACGACCGAGCGGACCCCAAGCTCGGCCACCGCGGGGCCGTACCTCGGCCAGCGGCGCCACAGATCCTGGCCTGCCACCGCGATGGTGATCCCCTCCGCCGCGCTCGCCAGCAGCGGACCCTCACCCATCACGGCCTCGATGTCGCAGGCGTCCCGGGCGACCTGATCGGAGACCGCGGCGATGGCGGCCGCCGACCCCAGGCCGGGCACGACGACCGCGGCCCAGGGAATCCGCAGGACCGCGGCGACGGCGTCCATGAAGACCGGCTCACGCGAGTCGGCGGCCAGGCCGGTCAGCAGCCAGCGCTCGATCTGGTCGGCGTGCAGGTCGTGCAGTCCGGCCGAGATCAGGTGCCGCCGCTCCGCCCGGCGGTGCAATTCGGCTATATCGAAAAACACTGACCGCAATGGGGCGGATTTGTGCTCCGCCCAGGCTCCGTACTGCGCCGAGAGCCCCCCGGCACGCGCTGCCCTGGATCGCTCGGCCGCCGCCCGCGCGCGCACCACGGCAATATGAGAATCCACATTGCGGCCGCCGGTCACGCCGTTACTATATATCCATTGATTCTTCTGCATATGCGCACGTCACCTGACTGCCTGTCGCCGGACGCAGCCTGCCTGGCCAACTCAAGTGATCTGACCGGCGCGCGCCGATGACGGGAGGCGCCACAACCCGTGGATGATCGCGAACTCTGGTTTGCCACCACGGTCCTCGAACTATCCGACGCTCTGGACGCGCAGATCGGCGAGGACTCCTACGAACGCGGTCTGGTGACCAGGCTGGCCGAGTTGCTCGGTCCGGCCGAGGTCGGACTGCTCGTGGCCGACGTCTCCGGCAGGCTGCGCGCCGTCGCCGCTAGCTCGGCCCGGGCCGGTGACCTGGCCTCCCTCGATGCCCGCCGCGGCGACGGCCCGGGCAGCCTGAGCTACCGGACCGGACACCCCGCGCTCGGCTGCTCGCTGACCGCGGCGGACTGCCAGTGGCACCGGTACGCGGCAGCGGGTCGGGAGGCCGGCTTCGGGTCGGTCTCGGCCCTTCCGGTGCAGCGGCGCGGCGAGGTCATCGGGGCCGTGTGCGTACTCGACGCGGGCCAGGCGCGGATCGCGCCGGCCGTCGTCAGGCTCGCCGCGGTGCTCATCGAGGCGGCGGCGACCGGCATCCTCCAGCACCGGGTGCTGCGCCAGACGGCCACCGCCGCCAGCGCGATCCGGCAGGAACTCGACCGGCGCGTGCTGACCGAGCAGGCTACCGGGGCGGTCGCGGCCTGGCTCGGCGTCCGGGTCAACGTCGCCGCAGGCCTGCTGGCGAGTTATGCCGACCGGCACGGATTCGCGCTAGCCGACGTCGCCGAGCGGATCCTGCGCGGCCGGCTGCCCGCTCAGGAACTGCTCAGCACCGCGCAGCCGCACTTCTAGCCGGCCCTTTTCCGCCGCGCCGCGGCCGGTCACTCGCCGTAGGTCTCCTCGATCAGCAGGACGACGCCGCTGGTCCGGTCGGCAGTCAGCGGCGAGCAGGTCACCGAGCAGGTGATCGAGCGGCCGATCCGGTTAA
>JAJYTW010000329.1 GCA_021792855.1 Actinomycetes bacterium | reverse complement strand
GCCCAGGACGCCGCCCTCTCAAGGCGGTAGCGCCGGTTCAAATCCGGTCGGGGCTACAAATGGCAGTAGCAGGTCGAAGGCCTGGTTCCAGCGGGAACCGGGCCTTGATCATTTTCGCAAGGGCGGTGCGCCCGGGGGGACCCGGCCTATCCTTCGCTGATGGGTATCGAGGTGCTGCCCGCCAGCGGGCGATGGGATGACTTCGCGTCGCTGATGGTGCCGCGCAAACCAGGCGGCCGCGGCTGTGTCTGCATCGCGTACCGCAACTCCAGCCTCGACATGCCCGGCCGGATCGCGCATATGCGCGCCTTGTGCGAGAGCGAGCCTGGTCCCGGGGTCCTGGCCTACGTCGATGGCCAGGCCGCCGGCTGGTGCTCGGTCGCGCCGAAGTCCACCCACCGCGCGCTGGTCAACTCGCGGACGATCCCGCATGTCGATGACGAGGGCGCATGGTCGGTGGTCTGCTTCGTGGTGCGGCCGGGTTTCCGCCGCCGTGGGCTGATGCACCGCTTGCTCGACGGCGCGGTCGAGCACGCCCGGGCCATGGGCGCGACGGTCATCGAGGGTTACCCGGTAGATCCCGGGGGGACCCGAGTCGATCAGACCAGCGGCTACGTGGGCACGGTCGGTCTGTTCGAGGCGCACGGATTCCGCCCCGTCTGTCAGACCGCGGGCCACCGGGGCGGCAAGCCCCGCTGGCTGGTCCGCCGCGAGCTTTGCTGAGCGACGGCGGATGCCTGCCGGTCGTCGGCGCCGGTTCCGCGTCCCGCGCCCCGGCCCTTGCAATAGATAGTTCACTGATATATAACGTACGTATGAGCAAACGTGTCATGCAGGAAGCGACCTTCCTGATCCTGACCGCGCTGGCCGATGGCAGCCAGCACGGCTACGGCATCATCGCTGACGTCGCCGAGATTTCCGGCGGCCGGGTCAAGCTGCGCGCCGGGACGCTGTACACGGCTTTGGACCGGTTGCGCGCCGACGGCCTGATCTCGCTGGACCGGGAGGAGATCGTTGATGGCCGGCTGCGCCGCTACTACCGGCTCACCCCGGATGGCGCCAGGCAGCTAGCCGACGAGGCGGCCAGGCTGCGCGCGAACGCCGCGGCCGCGCTGTCCCGGCTGAACCGAGCGGAGGTGGCCACATGAACGACCCGACCGGACGAGGTGACCTGGAGCGGCGCTTCCGCCGGCTGCTGGCCTGGTATCCGCGTGAGTTCCGGCGCGAGCACGAGGAGGAAATGCTCGCGGTCCTGCTGGCTGGCGCCGCCGATGGCCAGCGGCGGCCGGGCCTGGCGGCGTCGGCGGACCTAATCGGGAACGCGCTGGCGATGTGGCTCCGCCCCAGCGTGCCGTCCTCGGCGCGGGCAGTCCGGGCCGCCGTCGGCCTCATGTACGCCGGGGCGGTTCTCGAGGTGGCCGCCCTCCTGACCATGGTGCTGACCACGGACAGCGTCGCCGCCGCGGTGGCCAGGCGGGAGCCGGCCCAGTGGCAGGCCGTGCACGCCCAGCTTGTGGCGACCGAGATCGCGGCGGCACTCGTTGTCGCGGCATGGGTGTGGCTCGCCTGGGGGAACGGCCACGGCCGGGGCTGGGCGCGGGCCGCCTTCCTGATCTTCTTCGCGCTGACGACGGTGAACGTGATGGGCTCGCTGGCGCAGGACGGCGCGACCTATGCTCCCGCTGACCTCACCGCCGGCGCCGTGCTCTGGCTGGTGGCTCTCGCGGCGGCCGTCCTCATCGTGACTCCCCGGGCGAGCCGCTGCTACCAGCGTCAGCCGGCCGGGTAGCGGGCGGCGGGTCCCGGCCAGCGACCTATTCGAGTACCTGATCCGCCGCACCAGACCAGGCAAGGTGCCTGTCCGCACCGGACGGAAAATTCGAACTGATTACGATCGGTAACGCTATCCACCGGCTCGCCGGGCACGCCGTAGCGGAACGGTCGGCCCGGACCCGGTAACGTCGGCGCTCATGTGGATGCACGGGCACAATCTCGCCGCCGAGGTCGCCGAGAACTACCGGGACTTCGCCGCGGAGGCCAGGGGCCGCAGCCGGAACTACGAGGTGCTGGCCGCCGCTGTCGCTGATGACCCGGACATCCTCGGCTACCTGGAGACCCTGCCGCGGCCGAAGCGGCAGCCCAACCTGCTGTTCGCCGCCGCCAGGACGCTGCATGGCGGGCCGGTCGACGCCGGTCAGCTTCGCGACCTGGTCCGGGACCGCCGGGACGACCTGCGCGAGCTGATGCTGACCCGCCGGACCCAGACCAACGAGCCCGCGCGGTGCGCCACGCTGCTCCCCGCGCTCGCGCGGTTGCCGCAGCCGCTGGCGCTGATCGAGGTCGGCGCCAGCGCGGGACTCACCCTGCTGGTGGACCGGTACTCCTACGACTTCGCCGGAGTCCAGGTCGCCGGTCTCGACCCGCTGGCGCCGACGCTGCGCTGCGAGCCGCTCGGGCCGGTGCCGATTCCGGACCGGGTTCCGGAGATCGCCTGGCGGGCCGGCCTGGATCTGAATCCGCTGGACGTCGCCAGCCAGGCGGACATGGACTGGCTGGCGTGCATGGTCTGGCCGGGCGAGGGTGACCGGGAGCAGCGCCTGGCCGACGCGATCGCCGCGGCCAGGCGCGATCCGCCGGTCGTGCGCCGCGGCGACCTGCTGACCGACCTGCCGGATCTGGCCGCGGCCGCCCCGGCTGGCGCGACGCTGGTGGTCTATCACACGGCGGTGCTCGCCTATCTCACGCCAGACGAACGGGACCGGTTCGCCGCGATCATGCGCGGGCTGCCCGCGGTCTGGCTGTCTAACGAGGGACCTGGCGTGATCTCCGGCGTGCCGGTCCCGCCGCACGACGGGTCGCCGTTCGTGCTCGGCCGGGACGGGAGCACGGCGGTCGCCCTGACCGACTCGCACGGCGCCTGGGTCCGCTGGCCCGGCCCGGACGGCTGGTGACTGGTGGGGCGGGAGGCAGCGATGACCAGTGTTCAGGCCTTCGCCGAGTCGGTGCGCGGCGTCACCGCGCGGCGCTGGGGCGACGCGACCGCGGCCCCGTCCGGTGACCTGGCCGGGCTGTGGGCGGTCGGCGCCGCGCAGGGATGGTTCGACCTCGGCGCGGCGGGCGCGCTTGGCGAGGCGCTGGCGGCGGTGGCGGAACTGGGCCGCGCGGCCTGCCCGCTGCCGGTCATGGACGGCTATGCGGCCGCGCGACTGCTGATGCCGGCCGATGACGGGGACCGGCTAGCCGCGCGGATCGCCGCCGGGGATCTGCGGGTCCTGATCGCCGTGGCCGGCGAGGACGCCGACCGGGTGGACTTCGCCGAGGCCGCCGGGCCGGCCACGCACGTGCTCACCCTGCCGGCCGGCGGTGGTGGTCCGGCCCGGCTGCGGCCGGTCACCGGCCGGGTGCCGCAGCCCGGCCTGGCGGTGCCGTCGTGGAGCGCGGTCGAGCTTGGCCCGGACGAGGCGACGATTCCGGTCAGCCCCGGGCAGGCCGACGCGGCGATCGTGACCGTCCGGCTCGGCCTGGCCGCCCGGGCCCTGGCCGCCGCCGGGTACGCCCACGAGATGGCCATCGAGCACGCGAAGACCCGGCGGCAGT
>JAJYTW010000328.1 GCA_021792855.1 Actinomycetes bacterium | reverse complement strand
CCGCCGACCGGCTTGTACCCGGTCGCCTGGCCGGTCTCGGCCTCCAGGTCCCGGTACAGCTCGCCGGAGTACTGCACCAGGCGGGTGCCGTTCTCGGTGGACCGGAGTTGACCGACCAGCCCGGCCGCGTGCCAGGTGGTCCCGCAGGATAGCTGGCCCTGCTCGACCAGCACGAGGTCGTTCCAGCCGAGCTTGGCCAGGTGATAGGCGACGCTCGTGCCGATGATTCCGCCGCCGATCACGACGACCCTGGCGCGGGCGGGCAGGTCGGTGCTCATCCACATCTCCTTGACATGCGGGGGTTCCGGGCCGCTCGGCGGCCCGGAACCCCCGGCGATGACGATGCTGTTATGGCTAGTCGCTGGTGGCGGTCAGGATGTCGGCCGGGACCGATGTCACCTGGTGCTCGGCGGCCACCGTGTGGTCCCGGCGGCGCTGCGCCACCAGGTAGTAGAGCAGGCCGATCCCAACGATGGCCGCGATCGAGATGACCCCGCCCCAGGCGTACCCGCCCGCGCCGTAGATCGCGGTTCGCGGCCAGATCAGGTTAATCGCCATCAGCGCGCCGTAGCCGACCGCGATCAGGTTCACGGCCAGGCCGACCGGACGGCGCATGGTGAACAGCCCGCTGCCCTTGCCCTCGGCCGGCCAGCCGGCCAGCCGCCGGAGCAGCACCGGAACCGTGACCAGCAGGTAGGCGAGGTACACGATCACGATCGAGACGCTGGTCACGATCAGGAAGATCTGCGCGTTGCCGATGTTCACCACCAGGATCGCGATCGCGATCACTCCGGACACGATCGCCGGCGTGACCGGCGAGTGCCGCTGCTCGGTGACGTGCGCGAGTCGCTCGCCGAACGGCAGCCGGTGGTCGCGGGCCATCGAGAAGGTGAGCCGGATCGCCGCGGTCTGGATGGCCAGGGTGCAGATGAACATCGCGAACGCCACGTCCACCAGCAGGATCTTGCCCACCGTGCTGCCGAGCGCGGATTCGAGCACCAGCGGCAGACCGCCTGTGCCCAGCGCCGTGAGCCCCAGCGTCTTGGTCGCCATCAGGGCGAGAATCAGCAGCAGCGCGCCGGCCGTGCCCGCCGCGCCGAGCGCCTGCAGGATCGCGGCCGGGGTCCGGCGCCTCGGGTCCTTGGTCTCCTCGGCCAGCGAGCCGGCCGTGTCGAAGCCGAACATCACGTACGCGGGCATGATCGCCGCCATCAGCAGTGGCGCCAGGTAGCCGAGCGAGGTCCAGCCGGGCAGCCCGGGCCCGGCCCCGTGCGAGTGCAGCACCACCGCGGGGCCGCGCTGCAGGTGGAACGCCAGCAGCACGATGATCACCACGACGCCGATCAGTTCCGCTGCGACACCGACGTTGTTGATCTTGGCCATCACCCGGACGCCGAGCACGTTGATCGTGGTAGTCACGATGATCGCGCAGGTGCCGAGGAACACGGCGTTCTCGGCGGTATTGCGGAACACCTCGAAGCCGGACCAGATCGCGGGCAGCGCCACCTGGAGCGCGATCGCGACCGAGGCGACCGTGACGATCGAGCCGATCATCATCGTCCAGCCGGCCATCCAGGCGACGCCCTTGCTGCTGACCTGCTTGGACCACTGGTAGATCGACCCGGCGATCGGATAGCGCGCGCCAAGCTCGGCGAAGACCAGCGCGACGCAGAACTGGCCGCCGAGCACGACCAGCCAGGACCAGAACAGCAGCGGCCCGCCGAAGCCGTAGCCGAAGCCGAACAGCTGGAACATGCCGGTCAGGATGGAGATGTAGCTGAATCCCGCCGCGAACGACGAGAAGCCGCCCAGGCTGCGGTTCAGGCGCTGCCGGTAGCCAAGCTGGGCCAGATCGGCGACGTCGGAGTCATGCGAGTCCGTGCGGGCTCCGGCCGGGGTGGTCACGGGGTCCCCTGGTTCGAGGTGATCATGAGTCGTTCCTTCTCAGAGTTTCGGCATTAGCGGCAGTAGCAGGTGCTGATTGGTTAAAGGCGGGTCTGGGTCTGGGTCCGGGGTCGGTGAGTGCGCGTCCAGGAGAGCCGGCCGCGGCGCGTCAGTCGGCGGCGGCCGCGTCGGCGAGCAGTCGGGGGAACTCCGGCCCGGCGAATACCGCCGCCGCCGCGTCGAGTTTCTCCATCCCCCAGGTCCAGAAGTCGAAGTCGATCTCGCTCGTGGCGGACTGGATGACGGCCCACAGCGTCCAGCCGTACCGCGACATCTGGCCCTGAAGCTGGGCACGGGCCATCCGGCTCGGCCGGAACCTGCCGTAGTAGGCGGTCACCAGGTCGGCGAGTTCACCGGCGGTCAGGTGGCACTCGCTCCAGATGTTGCCGAGTTCGAAGCACGGGTCGTTGTTGCCGGAATACTCGTAGTCGATCAGCCAGATCCGCTCGCCGTCGTCGATGAAGTTCGCGGCCAGCAGGTCGTTGTTGCACGGCACGGTGCCCTCGTCGGACACCGCGAGGGCCTGCCGGATCTGCTCGACCTGCGGCTCGAAGTCCAGGTAGCCGTCCGGCAGCCGGAACCCGCGCTCGCGCACGATGTCCAGGTAGCCGCGCTGGATCTCGAACATGTTGAAATCGTTGACGAACCTCGGGCCGCCGTGCAGCAAGCGGCAGGCGCTCGCCACCCTGGGCAGCACGCCGGGGGCCTTGAAGCTCTCGTCGGAGAAGGTCACGCCGTCGATGAAGCCGACCACCATCGCCTGGTCGTCCGGCAGGTAGTCGACGACCGGCGCGCCGACTCCGGCTTCGGCGGCCGCCACGGTGTTGAGGTATTCGTTGCGGCGGTCGATCGACAGCAGGTCGGTCCCGGGCGGAGATACCCGGACCACGTAGCTGGCGCCGCCGACGGTGACCTTGTAATTGTGGTTCGTCAGTCCGCCGGGCAACTCGGTTACCGTCCGCGGCCCCCCGTCCAGGGCCGGGATCTTGTCCAGCAAGGCCGCCAGTCCGGCGTCGATCGCCGGCCCGGATGCGGCGGTGCCAGGGACGCCCGAGTGGTCGCCCAGATCGCTCGGAGGGATCATGAACGGACCTTAACAGCGCAAACGCACCTCTTTAAAGGTCTAGATGAATTATTTTCGATCTGGCTGATCGATCTAGACACTAAAGCGGCTCGGCTGTTAGCGTCGGCAGGTTCCGGCCTGGTCAGGACGGCGCCCGCGACGCGGGCGAGATCAACGGGTCGGGCGGCGCACCCGTCTTTCCTTACTCGGCTCCCATCCATGATCACGGAATGTTCGGTGCCTATGCGTAGCCGAATCTTCCACGATCATGACTGGCGCCGGATCAGCGAGACCGGGGCGCGGCGCAATCGGGTCCGCAGCGGCGAATCTGACCGGCCCAGCCGCGACTGGCCAGGGCACGGCCGATCTCGGCGGCGACCTCGCAGGGCCGGGAGGCGACGTCGTCCCAGCCGTACCGCATCGTCGTGATCCCGGTGCTGGCGAGCACATTGTCGCGGCGGGTGTCCGCCCACCGCCGGTCGTCCGGGTGGGCCGCCCGGCCATCGGTCTCGACGCACAGCGAGTAACGCTCGTAGTGCCTGCGTTCCGCAGCTCAGGCTGGTTCCGGTGTCTCCCGGATGGTGAACGTGCAGGTCAGCAGGGTCTGGGTTGGTGGAAAGGGCGATATAGCCTAGTGACACGACTAGAGCGCT
>JAJYTW010000054.1 GCA_021792855.1 Actinomycetes bacterium | reverse complement strand
CAGCGTCTTGTGATCCAGCTTCCGGCCGTCATTCTCGCGCATACCCGATTATCTCAGGCCACAAGATCATCCGTAGACTAACTAACGAACTGCTTAGTAAGAGAGGATGACAAGCGTCAATTGCGGGATGGCCAGATTCACTAGTTCATCCATGAGGTGCCGTCGGCTTCATAGTAAGTGCGACATGGAAGACAGCTGCTCGCTTTAGACGTATCCAACCGTTATCAGCGATTCGTTGAAGTGCCCGATCTATTAGCAGGCCGATCCTGTTCGGTAGGATACTTCTTCCCAGTAGCGCGAACGGCCCGAAGCCAATCCCTTCGAATTCAATTAGTTCAAGCCCTGCCGCATGGAGCAGTTCATTGAACTTCTTCCATGTCATCGGGGCAGGAAGCTGAAGTGGCAGATCAGTAAGATGGCGAATTTTGTATATAAGGGCTCGCACCGAAAGTCGCCAACCTGGATCAAGCAATCGAACCAGGCTCGTGGCGTTGTCCATAGTTACAATAATATATCCTCCCGGCTTTGCAATTCGAACCATTTCAGCTATTGCTGCTGTTGGATTCCTCACCCAGGAAAGTAGACCGATGGCTACTACAAGATCGCATGTCTCGGACGGCAGTTCTAGTTTCTGGACATCGGATAGCAAGGGCACGACAAGATCAGCTACGCCCGCCCTAGATGCGTTCTGTGCGACGCGAGCGAGCATTGCTTCGCTTGCATCGAGTGCAGCCACTTGGATCCCGCGCTGCGCTAGAAGTACGGCGAAATGACCGGCACCAGTGCCGACGTCAGCCGCAGTTGCACCGGGCATAATGGCCTCTGCCCAGTCGCTAATCACAGCCATGCGACTCCGGTAGACCTGCGCCTTTACGGATTGGCTTGAATATACGTCGTCCCAATAACCAGATGATCGATCAAAATAGGTTGCGACTTTATGGGTCCATTCGTCAGGCTTATGCAATCTACTGGCTCCAGACTGAATTTGCCGTAACCTAATCCGCTAGGCTGAGGTCGGCAAGGCGTTGGTCATATCGTTCTGCGATGTAACGCGGGAATTTAGCAGGGCTGTAACAATCTCGATATCCTCAGGAATTGTCACTTTGATATTCGCACGCTCCCCTAGGACTGGTGTAACAGTCGCGCCCATCATCTGTACAAGAAGCGTCTCGTCGACGATCCCCTCGCTGCCCCAAGGATCGTGCGCAGCATAGGCGTCAAGGAGAAGATCTCTCCGGATGGCCTGAGGAGTCTGGGCAAGATTGAGCCCGTAGCGATCCATCCAGTCCACGATACTGTCCTGGCGAAGACGGCGGAGGCTTTCCGTGAGCGGCACCAACGGGACCGCGGCCCCGGATTTGAGTGCGGCCTTCGCCACCGTTTCGACCAGGGCGGACGTAGCGAGTGGCCTCGCACCATCGTGAATGATAACGAACTCTGTGTCGCACGCGTAGACTCCGGCGGCTACCGACTCCTGGCGTCGTTCGCCACCGCGAATGAGCCGAACGCCGGGCTTCTGTACCCAGTGCTCGCGCTCCATCGTACTTATCTGATCGGGCCTTACGACGAGAATGACGTTACGCACGGCAGCAGCTGCTAGAGTGGCCTCGACGGTCCAAGCGACAAGTGGCCGACCGAGAATCGGAAACTGGATCTTGTCGAAGGCGTTCATGCGTGAGCTACCGCCTGCAGCAACTACGACTGCGTCAGCGAAGCCGACCTCGTGGCGTGATGGCATCTTCTCGCACTTCTATTAGATCAGCGCTTCAACGCTCACTTAGGCGGCGTGTCGACCGGCAGATGAGCGTGGCTGCGCTAGGAACCTAATAGCGGACAGTACCATACTCGCTATCTGATGTGTGGAATCTGACCTATAATCACATTCATGCGTGCCGGGGGCGTCGCTTGGCCTTGCGCCGCCCGTCCGGGGTAACTGACCGCTACAAGGCAGGGAGCGAAGGCACTACATGTCTGCCGCCCCCAAGTTGCCTCTTTGGCGTGATGATCTTTCGAGCTGGGAACGGGATGTGCCCACCAGGTTGGGGCGAAGTCTCTATGCCGGCCGACGGCGTCATGTCGCTTCGGAAGAGGTCTGCACTTCTGAAAGTTCAATCGAAGACGGAAGGTGTCATGAGAGTTGCCGTAATCGGGGCAGGGCGGATGGGCCAGGTGCACGCCAGGCTTCTGGTGGGCGCGAAGGGCGTTAGTGGTTTGCTTGTTGCAGATGCCGATGTCGATAAGGCAAAGGCGGTCGCGAAGGGTCTGGGCGCAGATGCCGCTGTTGACGCGGCACATGCTATCGAGTCGGCCGACGCCGCAATAATCGCAACACCCGCAGAAACACAAGCGTTCCTGGTAAAGGCCGCTGTGACAAAAGGCTGTCCGGTCTTCTGCGAGAAGCCGTTCGGCGAAAACCTCTCCGAAGCTCGCGAACTCGCAACACTTGTAGATAGTGCGGGCGTTCTTGTGAGAGTGGGCTTTCAGCGTCGTTTCGATTATGGCTATCATGCCGCGCGAACTGCGGTACTTGGAAATGAACTGGGCAAGCTGTATCTAATTAGACTCCAGGTTACAGAGCAAGGCCTCCCACCTTCACCCAAGACGAACCTTATTCGAAATACTGCCATTCACGACTTTGACCTTCTACGTTGGCTGTCTGGCGAAGAAGTCGTGTCTGTCTATGCCGCTGGCGCACAGCGCGGGACTTCAGAGTTCGATCCTCGTCTCGACCCGGACACAATCATCGTCTCTGTGCGGCTTACCAATGGTGTTCTTGCGGCCGTGACAGTGTCACGGATGTCACCTCTTGGTTATGATATCCGTGCCGAACTCGTAGGGAGTTGGGATCATGTCGTGGTGGGCTGGACCGGTAGGACTCCGGTGCATTCCGTGGAGAGGGATTCTACGACTATTGGCACTAATCCTTGGCGGTCTTGGCAAGGTCGGTTCGAAGAGGCATATCGCAAGCAGATGTGCGACTTCTTGGACTCCGTTGCGGGGGGTAACCATTCCTTTGGGGCAGGAGTGAGTGACGCTGTCAAGGCGCACTGTATCGCTGAAGCTGTGAAGCTATCACTGGTGAGGGGAGAGCCGGTATTTCTTGAGGTTCGATCCTAATGAGATATTCCGGGCGGTGTCATAGCGTCCAGGCAACATATTGGCTGTTGATCTTGGAGGCGAAGGGTGGGTCGAAGGGCGCTGACGTTCTCGGACCGGGCTGATATGGGAGTGTCGGATGAACGGTGTCACTGGCTGTCATTTTTTCTAGTTGGTAGTGCTCGGGTGAAGCGGCCTTCGAAGGTGATGGCGAATGCGTTCAGGGCGGGCTTCCATCTTGTTATCCATCGTGCCCGGCCCTTGCCGGTGGGGTCCAGTGACCTGGTGATCAGGTACAGGCACTTGAGGGCGGCCTGGTCGTTGGGGAAATGGCCGCGGGCGCGCACTGCGCGGCGGTAGCGGGCGTTCAGGCTGTCGATCGCGTTGGTGCTGAAGATCACCTTTCTTATCTCGGTGTCGTAGTCCAGGAACGGGATGAACTCGGGCCACGCTGATCGCCAGAGCCTGGTGACGGCGGGGTACTTCGGGCCCCAGGCGGCGTCCAGGTCGTCCAGGCGCGCCTCGGCGGCCTCGGCGGTCGGGGCGGTGCAGACGGGCCGCAGGTCGCGTGCCAGGGCTTCCCAGTCCTTGCGGGAGGCATACCGGAACGTGTTGCGGATCAGGTGGATCACGCACGATTGCACCTGGGCCAGCGGCCACGTGGCGGCGATCGACTGGGGCAGGCCCTTCAGCCCGTCGCAGACCACGATGAGCGCGTCGGCCACGCCGCGGCTCTTGATCTCGGTCAGGACGGACAGCCAGAATTTCGCGCCCTCCCCGCCGTCCCCGGCCCAGATCCCCAGGATGTCCCGCTCGCCGTTCACGGTGACGCCGATGACGACGTAGAACGGCTTGTTCGTGACCTGGCCATCGCGGACCTTGACCACGATCGCGTCGATGATCAGCACCGGGTAGACCCGGTCCAGCGGCCGGTTCCGCCACTAGGTCATCTCCTCCAGCACCTTCTCGGTGATCGCCGAGATCGTGTCCTTGCTGAGCGAGGAGCCGTAGGCCTCGGCGAAGTGCGCGCTGATTTCGCCGGTGGTCAGGCCGCGGGCAGTCAGCGACAGCACGATCTCGTCGATCCCGCCCAGCCGCACCTGCCGCTTGCCGACGACCACGGGGCTGAACGTGCCGTCCCGGTCCCGCGGCACGTCGATCTCCACCGGCCCGATCTCGGTCTGCACCGTCTTGGCCCGGCTGCCGTTGCGGGAGTTCCCGCCATCGCGCCCGGCCGGATCATGCCTGGCATACCCAAGGTGCTCGGTCATCTCCGCCTCCAGGGCGGTCTCCAGCACCGTCTTCGTCAACCCTGTCAGCAGGCCGCCCGGCCCGGTCAGCGCCAGCCCGTCCGCGCGGGCCTGCTCCACCAGGTCACGGGCCAGCTGCTGCTGATCCGTCACATCCGCCGTCATGGGGTCGATCATCTCGGTCATTCCCGGTCCTAACCGCCAAGCCAATGACTCGGCGTGTCGGGCCAGTTACACCGTTCCTCCGACAGACCCGCCTCCCGCCGATGACGTCGTTGAGGATGGGGCACCTGCTGGACGGGCGCAAGGGGGACTTCCGGTGGCGCGACGAGGTGACCGGCGTAGCCGGGCCTCCTGGTGGGAATACCGATCGTTAGGCCCGCGCCCGCCGCGGGCGATGATGCGGACGTCGTCGGGGGGGAGACGAGATGCGCATCCTGATCACCGGGGGAGCCGGATTCCTTGGCTCGCACCTGTGCGAGGTACTGGTCGCACGCGGCGATTCGGTCGTCTGCGTCGACGATCTGAGCAGCGGCCGACTGGAGAACATCGGCCACCTGCGGCACGAGAACCTGGAGTTCATCCGGGCCGACGTGAGCCAGGGGCTGGATCTCCCCGGGCCGTTCGACGCGGTAGCCCACCTGGCCAGCCCGGCCTCCCCGCCGCTGTACCTGAAGCGGCCGCTGGAGACACTGGCCGTGGGCAGCGCCGGCACCGACCATGCGCTGCGCCTGGCCGGCCGGGATGGCGCCCGGTTCCTGCTCGCCTCGACCAGCGAGGTGTACGGCGATCCGGCGGTGCACCCGCAACCCGAGGACTACTGGGGCAACGTCAATCCGATCGGCCCGCGCAGCGTGTACGACGAGGCCAAGCGCTTCGCCGAGGCACTGACCATGGCGCACGGCCGGACCCTGGGCACCAACGTCGGGATCGTGCGGATCTTCAACACCTACGGCCCGCGGATGTCCGCGGCCGACGGGCGGATCGTCACCAACTTCATCGGCCAGGCCCTGACCGGCCAGCCGCTCACCGTCTACGGCGACGGCAGCCAGACCAGGAGCTTCTGCTACGTGGACGACCTGGTCCGCGGCCTGGTCGCGATGATCGATTCGGACCAGACCGGGCCGATCAACCTGGGCAACCCGGAGGAGTTCACCGTCGGCGACTTCGCCAGGCTCGTGATCGCCCTGACGGGCTCGTCCTCGCCGGTCCGGCATTTGCCGCTGCCTGCCGACGACCCGACTCGCCGCCGCCCGGCCATCGAGCGCGCCGAGGCACTGCTCGGCTGGCGGCCGCAGGTCCCGGTGACGGACGGACTGGCCCGGACCATCGAATGGTTCCAGTCTCGTCCGGCCGAGCTAGCCGAGGCGACTCTCTAGGCGCTCCGCCCGCCGTTCGCGGGAATGCCCGGGCGGGTGCCCGCGCTAGAACCAGTGCGCGCCCGCGGAGCGGTCTGCGGGCAAACGAACCTTCGGGTCCAGGGAGAGTGGCATGGGAATCTTCGGTTTCCGCAAGACGCAGATGGTCACCAAGGAGCAGGCGCTTCCTGGTCGCGCCGAGCCGATGCCGGTGCCTGCCACGCATGAGGTGCTCGGCAGCCCGCTGCGTCCGCCTTACCCTGATGGCGCGCAGGTCGCCGAGTTCGCGCTGGGCTGCTTCTGGGGCGCCGAGCGGAAGTTCTGGCAGACTCCCGGGGTCATCTCCACCTCGGTCGGCTACGAGGGTGGCTTCACGCCGAACCCGACTTACGAGGAGGTGTGCACCGGGGCCACCGGGCACGCCGAGACGGTCCGGGTCGTGTTCGACCCCGCCGTGATCACCTATCCCGAACTGCTCCGGGTGTTCTGGGAGTCGCACGACCCGACCCAGGGCATGCGGCAGGGCAACGACATCGGCACCCAGTACCGGTCGGCGATCTTCTACGCCTCGCCGGAGCAGGCGCAGGCGGCTCGCGAGTCCGCCGCCGCGTACCAGGCCAACCTCACCGACGCCGGCTACGGGGACATCACCACCAGCATCGAGCAGGCCGGCGAGTTCTACTTCGCCGAGGACTACCATCAGCAGTACCTGGCCGACACCAAGAACCCCAACGGCTACTGCGGCCTCGGCGGCACCGGCGTGTCCTGCCCGGTCGGCGTGGTGCGGGCCACCGACTGACCGTGGCCGCCGGCCCGACTGGCTGGCCCGACCAATCGCGGCGCCTGGCCGATCCCGGCCATCCCGGCGTGCTGAGCCTCGGCCCGCACGACCCGCCAGCGCGCCGGGATGCCGGCGGCGCTTATCGAGTTCGTCGGCGCTCCGACACCGGCGGTTCACCTTGCCCGCCTAATGTCCACAAGTGTCACCAAGTCGGTAACTAACGGCTCTTGACACCTTCGGCGCGGTTAGGTGAGCATGACGCGAGGTCACGGTCCGTTCATTAGCTGTTAGGAATCTGTTTACCTGGCGGCCGCCCGAACTGCCTGATATGTGATCTTCGCGGAGTAGCCTGTCCCGCGATTGCATGAGACCTGGAGGGTCGGATGGTACGGGTGAAATCCCCAATGAGATTTGCCATCGCGGGCGCAGCGCTACTCGCGCTCGCGGCGGCAGGCTGCTCGTCATCGAGCAGCGGCGGTTCGTCGTCCGGCGGCGGTTCGAAGTCGGGCACCAACTGGTCGACGGCCACCTCGGCCGCGGCCGGCGGTGGCATGAACGCGCTGGTCGCCGCGGCCAAGAAGGAAGGCACGCTGAACGTCATCGCGCTGCCGGCCAACTGGGCCAACTACGGCAACATCATCAAGGCCTTCGAGCAGAAGTACGGCATCAAGGTCAACTCCATCGCGCCGGATGACAGCAGCGCGCAGGAGATCCAGCAGATCCAGCAGAAGAACGGCACCTCGCTGGCCGCCGACGTGGTGGACGTGGGCACGGCCGTGGCCGTGCAGTACGCCAGCATGTTCGCGCCCTACAAGGTCGCTACCTGGAGCTCCATTCCGACCGCCCAGAAGTCGCCCACGGGCCAGTGGTTCGAGGACTACGGCGGCTACATGTCGGTCGGGTACAACTCGGCCAAGTTCGGCACCGTCACCTCGCTCAGCCAGCTGCTTGGCTCGAAGTTCAAGAACGCGGTGGCGCTGAACGGCAACCCGACCCAGGCCAACGCGGCGCTGATGGGCGTCGAGATGGCCAGCCTGGTCAACGGTGGGTCCCCGACCAGCATCGCGCAGGGCGTCGCCTTCTTCCACAAGCTGAAGCTGGCCGGCAACTTCGTGCCGGTGCAGGCCACGCCATCCACGATCAAGACCGGCGCCACGCCGGTCGTGTTCAACTGGGACTACCTGAACACCGCCGCTGTGGTCGGCCAGTCGCCGTCCACCTGGAAGGTGTTCATCCCGTCCGGCGCCGTGCTCGGCGGCTTCTACGCCCAGGCGATCAACAAGAACGCCCCGCACCCGGCCGCCGCGCGGCTGTGGGAGGAGTTCCTGTTCAGCCAGGCCGCCGTCGGCGGTCAGAACCTGTGGCTGCAGGGTGGCGCTCGGCCGGTCGAGCAGGTGGCGATGACCGCCAACGGCACGATCGACAAGACCGCCGCCGCGGCGCTGCCGCCGGTCAACGGAACCCCGGTGTTCCTGAACCCGGCTCAGTCCGCGGCCGCCGCTACCTACCTGGCGTCCAACTGGTCCAAGGCAGTTAGCTAGGCACGTGGCTGTCACAGTTGTAACCGAGACCGGCGCCCGGCCCGTCAGGGCCGGGCGCCGGCCCCCGGTCGCCTGGGTCGGGACGCTTCCGTTCCTCGCGTACGTCGCGCTGTTCCTGATCCTGCCGACCGGCATCGTTGTCTGGAACGCGTTCCAGGTCACCACCACAAAGGTCGTGAACGGGATCCCGGTCACCGGCGCCAAGCACTTCGACCTCGGGACCTTCAACCAGCTTTTCAACGCGGCCAACCGCGGCTACTTCGTGAACTCCATCGAACTGGCCGGACTGACCGCGCTGGCCGGGGCGATCCTGGGCGCGGTCCTCACCTATGCGGTGGCCACCGGTAGTCCGAACGGCGTGATCCGACGGATCGCGCTGGCCGGCTCCGGCGTGCTGGCCCAGTTCGGCGGGGTCACCCTGGCGTTCGCGTTCTTCGCCCTGATCAACCCGTCCAACGGACTGCTGCTGCACGCAAGCTGGTACTACACCTTTCCGTGGAGCATCGGCCTGATCTACCTGTACTTCCAGATCCCGCTGATGGTGCTGATCTTCCTGCCCGCGGTGGACGGACTGAAGGCGCAGTGGCGCGAGGCCGCGGAAAATCTCGGCGGGTCGACCTGGCACTACTGGCGCTATGTAGGCGGCCCGCTGCTGCTGCCGCCGTTCCTGGGCGCCCTGCTGCTGATGTTCGCCAACGCGCTGTCCGCGTTCGCCACGATCGTGGCCTGGGACAACCAGATCTCCTTCGTGGTGCCACAGCAGATCAGCTCGGACCTGATCAGCGAGGTGGGCTTGTTCAGCGTGAACGGCGCCGACCTGCTCGCCCTGGGCATGGTGATCCTGGTCGCGCTCGTGATGACCGGCTATGCCCTGCTCCAGCGGAGGACGGCGCGATGGCTGCGATAGTCCCGGTCCCTGTTGTCGATGACCTGACCTCGCCGGGTGCCCAGCAGAGCCGCCCGGGCCTTCGGGCCAGCCAGTCCAGGCGGCTGAACGCGTTCCGGTACCTCGTCTTCGCGTTGGCCGCGGTGTTTTTCGGGTTGCCGATGTTCGCGCTGTTCCGGATGTCGCTGCTGGGCAGCAGGCCGGGCACGTACTCCTTCGCCGCCTGGAAGCAGATCGGGACCTATCCCGGGCTGCTCGGTTCGATCGAGCTGAGCCTGGAGATCTCGGTCATCACCTTCGTGCTGATGATCCTGCTGCTGCTGCCCACGATGATGTGGACCAGGCTGCGGGTGCCGCGGTTCGGCCGGACGCTGGAGTTCCTCTGCCTGCTGCCGCTGGCGATCCCGGCGATCGTGCTGGTGGTCGGCTGGGCGCCGGAGTACAACCGGATCGAGCGATTCAATCTCTCCGGCATCATGCTGATCTGGGCCTACGTGATCCTGGTGCTGCCCTACACCTACCGGGCGCTGTCCGCTGGCCTGAACGCGATCGACGTCCCCACGCTGTCCGAGGCGGCCCGCAGCCTGGGCGCGAGCTGGGCGACGGTGATGACCAGGATCATCGCGCCGAACATGTGGCAGGCGATCCTAAACGCGGCGCTGCTGAGCATGTCGCTGACCCTCGGTGAGTTCACCGTCGCCTACATCCTGGGGTACAACACGTTCTCGGTGAAGCTGGTGAGCATCAGCCGGAACTCCAACAACCCGGTGGTGGTCTTCGCGGCCTCGGCCGCCGGACTGCTGTTTACCTTCCTGCTCCTGCTCATCCTGTCCTACGTCGGCCGCCGTCGCCGGCGCCGCCGAGCCTAAAGGTGGAGACCGTGAGTTCGCCCGTGACAAGTACCCAGACCTCCGGAACCACCCGGTCCGGCGTGGAGGTCCGCCTGGAGGGCCTGCGGCGCCAGTACGGCCAGGTCGTCGCCCTGGGCGGCTTCGACCTGACCGTCCAGCCTGGTGAGCTGATCACCCTGCTCGGGCCGTCCGGCTGCGGCAAGACCACCACGCTGCGGTTGCTGGCCGGCCTCGAGGACGCCGACGCCGGGCGGATCATCGTCGGCGGCCGGGACATGACCAGACTGCCCGCCTCGAAGCGGGACATGGGCATGGTGTTCCAGGCCTACTCGCTGTTCCCGCACATGACCGTGCGTCAGAACGTGGGCTTCGGCCTGCGGCTGCGCAAGGTCAGCGCGCAGCAGCGGGATGCCCGGGCGATGGAGATGCTCGAGCTCGTCGGACTGACCACCCAGGCCGACCGGTACCCGCACCAGCTATCCGGCGGCCAGCAGCAGCGGGTCGCGCTGGCTCGGGCGCTGGCGATCGAACCGAAGGTGCTGCTGCTGGACGAACCGCTGTCCGCCCTGGACGCCAAGGTCAGGTCCCAGCTACGGGACCAGATCCGGCGGATCCAGCTTGAGGTCGGGATCACCACGCTGTTCGTGACCCACGACCAGGAGGAGGCGCTGGCCATCTCGGACCGGGTCGGCGTGATGAAGGAGGGCCGGCTGGAGCAGCTTGCCCCGCCGACCGAGGTATACACCAGGCCGGCCACCGCGTTCGTGGCCGAGTTCGTCGGCCTGACCAACCGGCTGGCCGGGACGGTCAGCGGAGGCACGGTGACCGTGCGCGGCTGCCAGCTTCCGCTGGTCGACGCCGCTACCCCGGCGGGCGAGGTGATCGCGCTGATCCGGCCCGAGGCCGTCACGCTGGCGGCCGAGACGCAGACCGGCACGCTGGCCGGCACCGTGATCGCGTCCACGTTCCTCGGCGCGGTCAGCCGGGTCACGGTTGACGTCGGCGACACCACGATCATGGCGCAGCTTTCCACTGCCGACGCGATCGCGCACCCGGCGGGCAGCCGGGTGTCCCTGGCCATCCGGCCCGACCCGGTCCTGGTGGCGGAGCAGGCGCGGCCGGAGTCCGCTGAGTGAGCGGGGTCCACCACCACCCGTTCATCCCGCTGCTCACCACCGACCGCAGGCTCGCGCCCGGCCCGGTGCTGCGGCGCGGCGCCAGCGCGCCATACGTCGGCGTGGTCGAGATCGAGGGTGAGCCGCACCAGGTCAGGTCCGATCTGATCGCCGGCGGTGCCGGTCCGACCGGAGCGGGCGCGGGCGGCTACGACGCACGCTCCGCGCGGCCGCTGGCGTGCCTGGTGCACGTCACCGACCTGCAACTCGCCGACGTGCAGTCGCCGGCCAGGTTCGAGTTCCTTAACCGGTACTACGCCGATCCCAGGTACGCCAAGATCGTGCCGGTGCAGCGCCCGCAGGAGGCCCTGACGCCGCACGCGATCGAGGCCACCGTCCGCACCGTGAACGCGCTGACCGGCCCGGTCACCGGCCGGGCGCCGGAACTGGCGGTCACCACCGGGGACGCGATCGACAACGCGCAGTGGAACGAGTTGCAGGCGTTCCTCGCGCTGTTCGACGGCGGGACGGTCTCCTTCGACCCGGCCGGACCGGGGGCCGGCAGCCGGTATGCCGGCGTGCAGGCCTTGGACTGGCCGGACGACCTCTTCTGGAAGCCGGACGGCGACGGCCCCGACGGGCCGGACTTCTTCCGGCGCGAGTTCGGGTTCCCGCACCACCCGGGGATGCTCGACCTGGCGCTGCGCGATTTCACCGCGGCCGGCCTGGCGATGCCCTGGCTGTCCTGCTACGGCAACCACGAGGCGCTGAACCAGGGCGTCGGCGTGATCACGCCGGAACTCGCCGCGGCGATGATCGGCGACGTCAAGGCGGCGGCGCTGCCCGAGGGATTCGACCACGACCGGGTGCTGGAGTTCTTCACCGAGCACCCGGAGATCTTCGCGACCGGGCCGGGCCGGCCGATCACCGCCAGTCCCGGCCGCCGCCCGATCACCCGGAGCGAGTTCGTCGCCGCGCATTTGCGGCCCGGGGCGAGCCCGGACGGGCACGGCTTCACCGAGCGAAACCGGCGCGACGGCACCGCCTACTACGTGCACGACACCCCGGCGGTGCGCCTGATCGCGCTGGACACCACCTGCCTGACCGGCGGCGCGGACGGCTGCCTGGACCTCGATCAGGCGCGGTGGCTGGAGTCCGCCCTAGCGGAGGTGCACGCGCAGTACCGCGGCCCGGACGGTGAGCAGGTCCGCACCGGCAATCAGGACAAGCTCGTGGTGGTCTTCTCCCATCACGGCGTCGACACCCTGACCAACACCCGCCCGGCGCACTCCGGCCCGGACGGCATCCCGCTGCTTGCCAGGGATCAGGTCGTGGCTCTGCTGCACCGGTTCGGCAACGTGGTGCTCTGGCTGAACGGGCACACCCACACGAACTCGATCCGGCCCCGGCCCGATCGGGACCGGCCAGGGCGGGGCTTCTGGGAGGTCACCACCTGCGCGGTGGTGGACTGGCCGTGCCAGACCAGGGTGGTGGAGATCACCGAGTCGGGCGGCGAGCTTGCGATCGTGTGCACGATGGCCGATCATGGCGCCCCGGCGTCGGTAGGCGGCCTGGCCAGCGGGGCCGACCTGGCGTCGCTGCACCGGGAACTGGCCGCGAACGTGCCACTGGCCGGCGCCGGGTCCCGGATGGCCGGCACCCCGGACGACCGCAACGTGGTGCTGCGCCTGCCGGCCCCGTTCCCGCTGGCTCGCCTCGGCGGCTAGTGCCTGGCTGGGCGCCGGTACCTGGAGCCAGGGATCGTCTCGTCCGGCGTGCCCCAGGTCGGGTTCGGGACCCCGGCCGCCACCCTGGCCTGGTCGCCGGGGTTCCAGCCGCGCTGGATCACCTCGGCGGCCCGCTGGATCGTGTCGATCCCGTAGGCCATCGACGGATTCTCGAAGGTGAGCATCGAGATCCGGTAGACCTGCGGGCCGCTGGTGAAGATGCCGAGGCTATTGATCTCCCACGGGTAGTTCGGCGGTGGGTACGGCAGCCAGCCGTTCTTGATGTGGGCCACCACGGACTTCGGCGCCCCGGCGGCGACTCCCCAGCGCTGCCAGTAGATCACGTGCCGCATCAGGTACCGCACATACACCCGGCTCGCCCGGTCCAGCAGAGGTTCCCTGCTCGATAGCAGCGTGAGCAGCAGGTTCTCGTCGTGTGCGGTGATCTGCGTTAGCCCCCAGTACGGGCTTAGCCTGGTCTGGCTCATCCCGGCCCGGTCGAGGAAACGCTGCATGTAGTAGTAGCCGACCTCGTACCAGAGCGCGTTCGCCGCCGAGTTATCCGACTGGGTGATCATCAGCCAGGCCAGATTCCGCTGGGCGGCCGTCATCTGGCGGTGCTCGTCCTGAAGCTTGAGCAGCAGGGCGGACAGGATCGTGACCTTGACCACGCTCGCGGCGTAGAAGTGCCAGGCGGCGTGCCACCGGCAGATCATGCCGAACCGGCCATCGGTGGCGTAGAGGCCGACGGTGGCCACCCGGCCGCGCAGGCTGGCGTCGATCGCGCGAGCCAGCGAGATCGCCATCTGATCGTTCTTGTGGTTGTGCGCCACGCACTGCACCCGGATCCGGCGGCCCGTCGGCGCCGCAGCCGGGGAAGCCGCACCGGTGCCGACCGACCCTGCCAGCGCGACGGGAGCCGCAGACGACATTAGAGTAACCGTGACGAGCATCGTCTCCGCTAGTCGCCGCGGCAGGCGCAGACGGGGCATCGCGGCTCCAGTGCTGTTATGACAAATTAATTGGTCACTATCTATGACAGCATTTCGCCTCCCCAGGTTGCCAGGTCCCAGTCCGCGACGAGCGGACGCTGGTCGTTCATCGCGCGTTCATCTGCGAGTCGGTCTTCGTTCGCTCGCTCTATCTAGGCTCGTCCTGGCGGGTACCGCCAGAGGTCCCGCCAGGACGCCGCGGATCGAAGGAGACCGACGTTGGCGGAGAGCAGGACACCGGACCTCATCGGCGCGCTGGACGGCGCAACCATCGGCAAGTTCCACCTCCGGGCCGCGCTGGTGTCCGGAATGGGCTTCTTCACGGACGCCTACGACCTGTTCGTGATCGGCATCGCCTCCTCGCTGATCGCCGATCAGTGGAATCTGAGCACAGGCCAGCTTGCGCTGCTGAACGCGACCATGCTGGGCGCGGCCTTCCTCGGCGCGTTCATCTTCGGCCGGGTGGCCGACCTGGTCGGCCGCAAGCGGGTGTACTGGCTGGTCGCGGCGATCATGGCGGTCGCGGCAATCGGCTCGGCGCTGTCCCCGTCTTTCTGGGTCCTGATCGGCTTCCGGTTCCTGCTCGGCCTCGGCGTCGGCGGTGACTACCCGGTCAGCGCGGTACTGATGAGCGAGTACTCCAACAGCAAGGACCGGGGCCGCCTGGTCGGCCTGGTGTTCTCCACCCAGGCACTCGGCCTGGTGGTCGGCCCACTGGTCGCGCTCGCCCTGCTCGGCGCCGGCACCTCGACGAACCTGACCTGGCGCCTGCTGCTCGGCCTGGGCGCGATCCCGGCCGCCGCGGTGATCTACCTGCGCCGCAAGATGCCGGAGTCGCCGCGCTACCAGGTGCAGGTGCTCGGCCGCGGGACCGCCGCCGAGGAGCAGATCCACGCGGTCAGCGACGGCGCGGTGCGGGCCAACGGCACTCAGGGGGAGCGGCGCGCAATGCGGCTCAGCCAGTTCCTGACGCATCGGAGGCTGGCCGTGATCCTGCTCGGGACGGCGGGAAGCTGGTTCCTGCTCGACTACGCCTACTACGGCAACACGATCTCCACGCCGCAGATCCTCACGCTGATCTCGCCGACCGCCTCGCCGATGACGAAGATCGCGATCCAGCTAGCGATCTTCGTGGTGGCCGCTGTGCCCGGGTACGCGCTGGGCATCGCCCGGATCGACCGGATCGGTCACCGGCGACTGCAACTGGCGGGCTTCGCGATGATGGCGATCTGCTTCGCCGTAATCGGCCTGGTGCCCGGCATGACCACGCTGGTGCTGCCGTTCCTGCTGGTGTACGGGCTGAGCTACTTCTTCACCGAGTTCGGGCCGAACATGACTACGTTCGTGCTGCCGAGCGAACTGTTCCCGGTCTCGATGCGGGCGACGGGCCACGGCATCTCGGCCGGGGTCGGCAAGTTCGGCGCGTTCATCGGGGTCTTCCTGTTCCCAATCCTGCAAACCTCGCTCGGCCTGCGCGGCACCCTGCTGCTCACGGCCGGGGTCTCGGTGCTCGGCGCGCTGCTTACCCTGGTGCTGCCCGAACCGTCGGGACGCAGCCTGGAGGAGATCGCCGGTCACCACGACGCGGTCCCGGTGCCGGCCAGCGAGGTGCCTGCCGTCGGCACCGCGAACGCGGCGTAGCCACGAGCCAGGGCCAGGAACCGATCCGGCCCGCCCGGGCGCGGCTGCTAGCCGCTGCCCGGGCGGGCCGGATCGGTTATCTCAGACGGCGGGGTCCGCTACCGGCTCCAGGTCATCGGGAACGGTGCTGCCGAGCGTGGGGCGCTGGCGGAAGTACGCGCTGCCCTTGATCCAGTAGACGATCATCGGGATGAAGCCGAGCGCCAGTCCGCCGAGGCCCACCCAGTCGATCACCGCCCCGTTGGACGGGATGGACTCGCCCAGAATCCAGAACATGAACGCCGCCCCGAGCAGTGGCCACAAGCCCATCATCAGGAAGTTGCCGACCGAGGTGAAAAGCAGCTTGCGGTAGGCGATGACCACGGTCAGTCCGGCCAGGCCGTAGTAGACGGCGATCTGCAGCCCGATCGCCCCGATCGCGTCGCTCATGATCGTGCTCAGGGATCCGATGTAGTTCGAGCCGATGAACAGGCCGAGGGACACGATCGCGATGACCACGGTGGCGAGCCACGGCGTCCGCCGGGTCGGGTGAATCCAGCCGAAGGCGGCTGGGACGGTGCGGTCCCTCGCCATCGCGAACAGCGTCCGCGTGACCTGGATCAGGGTGGTCTCCAGGGTGGCGACCGTGGACAGCATGACGGCCACGACCAGTAGCTTGCCGCCGAGGCCGGGCCACACGGTCTGGCCGAGCACGGCCAGCACGTCGCCAGCGTTGTTGCTGATCGTCTTGCCGCTGAGCGACAGGTTCGTGGCGATCGTAAAGATCTCGAACAGCGCGAACACGATCACGACGCCGATGATGCCGCCCAGGCCGGCGCTGCGGCGGCTGTCCTTCATCTCCTCGTTGAGGTTGGACGACACGTCCCAGCCCCAGTAGTAGAAGGCGGCGACCAGGCCCCCGGCCGCGAACCCGGCCAGTCCGTTGAAGTGGCTGAAGCCGAACCAGGACCAGGAGAATGCGACGTGCCCGTGGGTGGAGCCGTGGATGATCGCCAGCACGGCGAAGAGCAGCAGCAGTGCCACCTCGATGCCGGACATGATCCACTGGGCCCGGGCGGTAGCGCGGACACCCATGATGACCAGGACAACCATGACCACGAACCAGGCCGAGCCGATCAGGGTGACCAGGCCGGTGTTGTTAGCGAGGGAGTTGCTGAACAGCGCGATCGTGACAGATCCGGCGGGCAGCGATCCGGCGACCATGAAGATGGTCGCCGAGATCACCAGGGACCATCCGGCGATGAAACCGAAGACGGGGTGGATCACCCGGCCGACCCAGGCGTAGCTGGCGCCGGCGTTGGACTCCAGCCGATTCAGGTAACTGAACGCCCAGGCGATGCCGAGCATCGGGATCCCGCAGTACAGCAGGGCGGCCGGCCCGGCCAGACCCACGGCGACGAACAGGCTTGCCGTGGATGCTGCGATCGTATAGGCCGGCGCGCTACCGGCCACGGCCATCACTACCGAGTCGAACAGGCTGAGCACGTTAGCCCGCAGGCCATGTTCGGATTCCGGCGCAAGCGCCCTATCCACACTCGTTGCCATGCAAACCTCGATCCTGGTCGGTCGTAAGCAGAGATACGACCGATTTTGAATGCCTCGCGAGGTTTGCGCAACAGAGATTACGCATGAAAACTAGTACTAAAATTAAAAAAATAACAAATATCCAAAATTTCTAAGTCCCGCGGCTTCAGGTGCGCGGGTCAGGCCGGCGTGCCGCCGCGGCCCGCGCCGGCCCGGAATCCGGCCGCACCGTCGGCGGCCGCCGGGTCGGCGCGGCTGGCCAGGCCGCGAGCGAACTCCCCGGCCATCGCCGCGGCGTGATCGAGTCCGACCGACTCCAGCGCCGACAGCCGGTCACCGCGCAGGCAGGCTGCGGCAGTGCAGCCAGGTCGCCGGCCAGTCGCCCATCGGTCCGTCCCCGTCCGGGCTGACCGTGTTCTGGTCTGGCGTCCCCATCGCTCGCAGGTCGGCGCCGGAGCAAAAGGTCCCGCCCGCTCCGGCCAATACCGCCACGGACGCGTCCGGGTCGGCGTCGAACTGGCGGAACTCTCGCGCCAGCGTGGCCGCAGTCGGCCCGTCGACGGCGTTCCGCGCCTCCGGGCGATCAAATATCACCGTCGTCACCGGCCCCGAACGCTCTACCGGCACGCTCATCTGGCGCCCCTTCCCGTGGCCGGATCACCGGGGTCTGAGCGTACCCGGCCACCACGACACGCACCGGGCGGATCAGCCCGCCAGCGAGCCAGTTCTTCGCGGCGGGCTGATCCTGGGCGGCGGCCGGTTCGTCCGCGCTAGCCGACTCGCCAGGTGTCGCTGCCGGCCAGCAGCGCGGCGAGGTCGCCAGGACCCTGCTCGGTGCGCGCGTCGTCCAGCTGGGCGGCCATCGAGTCGTCGTAGCTCGGCCGGGACACCTGCCGGAAGATGCCGATCGGCGTGTGCACGAAGTCGGCGCTGTCCAGGCGACTCAGCGCGAACGCGTAGGACGGGTCGGTCACGTGCGCGTCGTGGACCAGCAGGCCGTCCTCGCCGGACTCGGCGACGTCGACCGCCTCCAGCGCGCCGAGCGGGCCGAACCGCAGGCCGCGAGAGCCGTCCGGGCCGAACCGGATCGGCTGCCCGTGCTCCAGCCTGACCACCCGCTGCTCCCGCGATCCTGGCTCGGTGAGCGGCGCGAACGCGTCGTCGTTGAAGATCGGGCAGTTCTGGTAGATCTCGATGAACGCGGCGCCGCGGTGATCCGCGGCCGCGGCCAGCACGCTGGTCAGGTGCTTGCGGTCGGAGTCGATCGTCCGGGCGACGAACGAGGCCTCCGCGCCGAGCGCCAGCGACAGCGGGTTGAACGGCCGCTCCAGCGAGCCCATCGGGCTGGACTTGGTGATCTTGCCCTGCTCCGAGGTGGGTGAGTACTGGCCCTTGGTGAGCCCGTAGATCCGGTTGTTGAACAGCATGATCTTGATGTTCACGTTCCGGCGCAGGGCGTGGATCAGGTGGTTGCCGCCGATCGACAGGGCGTCGCCGTCGCCGGTGATCACCCAGACGGACAGGTCCTGGCGGGACGACGCCAGGCCGGTCGCGATGGCGGGCGCCCGTCCGTGGATCGAGTGCATGCCGTAGCTGTTGACGTAGTACGGCAGCCGGGACGAGCAGCCGATGCCGGAGATCACGACCACGTTCTCGCGCGGTACGTCGAGGTCGGGCAGGAAGGACTGGAACGCGGCCAGGATGGCGTAGTCACCGCATCCCGGGCACCAGCGGACCTCCTGGTCGGACTTGAAGTCCCGGGTGGCGAGATGCTCGGTGGCGTGCGGCACGAGAGTGAGTGCCGCCCGCCGCCGGCCGTGGCCGTTGGCGGCAGGCACCGTGCTGGCGAGGTCAGGCATTGGTGATCACATCCTGGATAACGCGGCTCAGTTCGGCGGCGCGGAACGGCAGTCCGCGCACCCGGTTGTAGGAGATCACGTCGACCAGGTACCGGCCGCGCAGGATCAGGGCAAGCTGGCCGAGGTTGATCTCGGGAACGAGTACCTTGTCGTAGCGCTTGAGCACCTCGCCGAGGTTGGCCGGGAACGGCGACAGGTGCCGCAGGTGCGCGTGCGCGACCGAGGCGCCGGTGAGCCGCACCCGGCGGACCGCGGCGCCGATCGACCCGTAGGTGGAGCCCCAGCCGAGCACCAGCACCCTGGCGTTGCCGTCCGGGTCGTCCACCTCGAGCGGCGGGATGTCGGCCGCGATCCCGTCGATCTTGGCCTGCCGGAGCCGGACCATGCGGTCGTGGTTGTCCGGGTCGTAGGAGATGGTGCCGATGCCGTCAGCTTTCTCGATCCCGCCGATCCGGTGCTCCAGGCCGGGCGTGCCGGGAACCGCCCACGGCCGGGCCAGGGTCGCCGGGTCCCGCTGGAATGGCATGAAGCCGGGCGGGCTGGCGCCCGCTTCCACGGCGGCGGCGTTGAGCTCGTCGGGGGCCGCGAACGAGAACTCGGCCGACACGTCGGGAAGCTCGGCAAGCTCGGGCACCCGCCACGGCTCCGATCCGTTCGCCAGGTAGCCGTCGGACAGGATGATCACCGGCGTGCGGTACTTGACCGCGATCCTGGTGGCCTCGATCGCGGTGTCGAAGCAGTCGCCCGGGGTGGCCGGCGCGAGGACGACCAGCGGGGACTCGCCGTTGCGGCCGTACAGCGCCATCAGCAGGTCGCCCTGCTCGGTCTTGGTCGGCATCCCGGTGGACGGCCCGGCCCGCTGGATGTCGCAGACCACGAGCGGCAGCTCGACCGCCACGGCCAGGCCGATCGTCTCGGCCTTCAGCGCCATGCCGGGGCCGGAGGTGGTGGTCACCCCGAGCGAGCCACCGAATGAGGCGCCGAGCGCCGCCCCGACGCCGCCGATCTCGTCCTCGGCCTGGAACGTCCGGACCCCGAACCGCTTGAGCTTGGACAGCTCGTGCAGGATGTCCGAGGCCGGCGTGATCGGGTACGAGCCGAGGAACAGCGGCAGCCCGGCCAGATGCGCCGCCGACACCAGGCCGTAGGCCAGCGCGGTGTTGCCGGTGATGTTGCGGTACAGGCCGGGCGGCAGCGCGGCGGGCTTGACCTCGTACTGGACCGAGAACTCCTCGGTTGTCTCGCCGTAGTTCCAGCCCGCCTGGAACGCGGTGATGTTGGCCTTCATGATCTCCGGCCGGGAGCCGAACTTGGACTCCAGGAAGCGGAGCGTGCCCTCGGCCGGGCGGTTATAGAGCCAGCACAACATGCCGAGCGCGAACATGTTCTTGGCCCGCTCGGCATCCTTCTTGCTGACCGCCAGTCCCTCGAGCGCCTTGACCGTGATCGAGGTGATCGGGATCGCGTGCAACTGGTAGCCGGACAGCGAGCCGTCCTCAAGCGGGTTCGCCTCGAAGCCGACCTTGAGCAGGTTCCGCTTGGTGAACTCGTCGGTGTTGGCGATGATGTCGGCGCCGCGGGGCAGGTCGGCCAGGTTCGCCTTGAGCGCGGCCGGGTTCATCGCGACCAGCACGTCGGGGGCATCACCCGGAGTCAGGATGTCGTGGTCGGCGAAGTGCAACTGGAAGCTGGACACCCCCGGTAGCGTGCCGGCCGGTGCGCGGATCTCCGCTGGGAAGTTCGGCAGCGTGGACAGGTCGTTGCCGAAAGTTGCCGTCTCCTGCGTGAACCTGTCGCCGGTGAGTTGCATGCCGTCACCGGAGTCGCCCGCGAACCTGATGATGACCCGATCAAGCTGCTGGACTTGCTTGGTCACAGTGGAGGACCTCCTCTGTGCGCCGGGGCCGCGCTCTGCTGTGCGGTGACGGCGTTTTCGCTTGGGCGCGGCGCCGTTCTGGGGCGGGCGCGGGTGAACGTGAACGCAGACGGGCAACCACCCGCCTGCGGCATTTCTTCGCAGGCATACTCTATTCGGCCTGTTGCAACCCGAATCATCCCAGTGACCTGCGTGGTTAACATTCGTCCCCGCCGCCGTGCGGGTAACGGCGGGATCTGTTGTCATCTTATTACGCAGAGCCACCAGCGTGTGGACTGAGTGTCATACGATCGCGCGGCGGTCCGCGACTCCCAGGCTATGCCCGACCCGGCGCCGGTGCGAACTCACGCTCGGTAGTGTCGCGACACGATTTCGATTACGCATCGTGTCAACCTGCTAACGCTCTGAGGCGTCATACTCGCGTCATCTCAGTTCGCACGGGGAGGCCGCGCATTCATGACTGATCTCGCGCAAGGTCAAGCAGCCAGGCCGCACCGGCCTGCGCCCACCCCAGCACGGCTCGCCGGGCGGCAGCAGGCCGCGGCGCCGGAGTCGGGGCGGGGGGCCGCCCGGGTCGCGCTGGACTCGGCACTGGGCGGCGTCGACCTGAGCCCGTCCGAGCAGCGCTTCGTCGCCAGGCTCTGCCAGTGGGACAAGCGCAACGCGGCCGCGGTGACGGCGCTGATCGCGAAGGCGCGGCAGGCCGGCCGGGACGAGGCCGAGATGACCCCGCGGCAGCGCGAGATCGTACTCGCCGCCCTGATGGACGCGTTCACCTACCGGACCTCGGGCGCGGCCGCCGAGGGCTGCTGGGAGTGCGCCAACCGGGCCAGCGGGCTGTGCGCCGAGCACGCCAAGGACGCCGACCGGGCCCGGGCGTTCGCCGACGTCGCGACGGTGCTGTGCCGGACCATCGCGCCCGCCTCGATCGCCAGGATCGACTCCGCGGACTTCCGCCGCCGCACCGCCGTGGCCTCCTGACCGGCTGGGCGTCCTGACCGGCGGGCGCTAGAACCGGTTGGGACCGGCCGGGAAGTGCCCGGCGAACCAGGACCTGGCCAGCCGGGTGACCGTCTCCAGCGCCCCGGGCTCCTCGAACAGGTGGGTGGCGCCGGGGACGATGGAGAGCCGGTTCCCGCAGGTCAGCCGTTCCTGCGCCTGGCGATTCAGGTCAAGGACGAGTTCGTCCCGGCCGCCCACGATCAGCAGCGTCGGCGCCCGCACCGCGCCGAGCCTGGGCCCGGCCAGATCCGGCCGCCCGCCGCGCGAGACGATCGCGTCGACCATCGCGTCCGGTTCGGCGGCGGCCCACAGCGCGGCCGCCGCGCCGGTGCTCGCGCCGAAGTACCCGAGCCCGATGCCCGGCACGCCTGGCTGGGACCGCAGCCACCGGGTCACGTCGGTGAGCCGGAGCGCCAGCGTGTCGATGTCGAACACATTGGCGCGATCCAGTTCCTCGTCGGCGGTCAGCAGGTCGAACAGCAGCGTGCCCAGGCCGGCCTCGTTCAGCTGGGTGGCGACGAACCGGTTCCGCGGGCTGTGCCTGCTGCTTCCGCTGCCGTGCACGAACAGCACGATGCCCGGGGCGTCCGCCGGGATGACGAGGCGCCCGGCCAGCGTGACCCCACCCGCGGGC
>JAJYTW010000053.1 GCA_021792855.1 Actinomycetes bacterium | reverse complement strand
CTCATGCAGCGCAGTCAAATTCAACACCTGTTGAACTCTACAGCTGTTGAATTTCGCTGGTCAACGAGTCCGCCCGAACCGCCCGCCGCCCGCCCCCTTGCGCCTTCCGCGCAGGGCGCCGGTCACCGCGCGGGCCGGGCCTGCTGCCCGGTACCCGCCGATGCCGCGATGAGGTAAACAGGAGACATGGCAAAGACCCGGCATTCGGGACAATGGACCATCGAGGACCGCTGCCAGTCACCGTGGCAGTACCTGCCCTTCGAGGTCCCGCCCGGCGCCGCGGCCCTGCGGGTCGACCTCAGCTACGACCGCGCCGAGGACGCCGTGCTTGACCTCGGCTGCTTCTCACCAGCGGGCTTCCGCGGCTGGTCCGGCGGCGCGCGCCGGACCTTCGTGATCGGCGCGGACTCGGCGACACCTGGCTACCTGCCCGGCGAGCTTGAACCCGGTACCTGGCAGGTAGCCCTCGGCCTGTACCGGATCCCGGCGGCCGGGCTGCGTTACGAGGTGAGCGTGACCGTCACCAGCAGCCGGGCCGACTCCAGCGCCGGCTGGCCGGAGGCGGCGCCGATGCCGCCCGCGCCTGACCGCCCGCCACGCCGGGATCTGCCCGCCGACGCCGGGCTGCGCTGGCTGGCGGGCGACCTGCACACGCACTCGGTGCACTCCGACGGGGTCATGGCCGTTCCCGAACTGGCGCGCTTCGCGGTCGAGCAGGGCCTGGACTTCCTCGCCGTCACCGACCACAACACGATCTCGCACCACGCGGAGTTGCCCGCCGCCGCGTCGGCCTACGGCATCGCGCTGCTGCCCGGCCAGGAGGTAACGACCGAGCGGGGCCACGCGAACGCGCTCGGCGCCCTGCCGTGGATCGACTTCCGGCAGCCGCCGGATGACTGGCTGGCGGCCACCGAACGGGGCGGTGGGCTGCTATCGGTGAACCACCCCTACGGCGGTCAGCTCAGCTGGACGGCACCGATGATCCGGCGGCCGCCGCTGCTTGAGGTCTGGCACTGGAGCTGGCTTGACCCGCGCTGGACGATTCCGCTCAGCTGGTGGATGGCCTGGCATCCGGACGCGATCGCAGTCGGCGGCAGCGACTGGCATCAGCCGGGCGCGGAGGCCCCGCCGGGAACGCCGACCACCTGGGTCGCCGCCGAGGACACCGACCCGGTCGCGGTGCTGTCCGGACTGGCGGCCGGCCGGGTCGCGATCTCCGCAGGCAGGGAGGGGCCGCTGCTGTTGCGCGCGGACGGCGAGTTGGTCGCGGTGGGCGCCGACGGCCTGGTGCTGACCGGGCCCGACGGGCCGATCCGGCGGATCCGCGGTGACCTGGCGAGATTCCCCGGCGATCCGGGCGCGCACCGGCTGACCAACCCGCTCGGCGCTACGCTCGCCCTGACGAACTAGCGCCGCGTACGCGCAGCCCGCGGTCTCGCACCTGTCATCAGGGGCGGCGATGTGATATCTGTCCTTTCTGAGCACCAGGCTCGCGCGTGCCTGCCATCGGCACGCGTGGTGTGGATGGCCCATATTGGTCCCTCCAGTGACGGTTATGGGCCATCCACACCACGGGCCACACCATGCGGGCCACACCATGCGGGCGCGGCACGAGAGGCAGGGCGAGGGAGAACGATGACGCGAGTTCCGCGCTGGGGGATCACGCTGCCGCTGCACGGCTATCCGCTGGCCGATCAGCGCCAGATCATCACCGAACTCGCGGACCTCGGCTACACCGACGCGTGGTCCGCCGAACTGAACGGCGTCGACGCGTTCACGCCGCTGGTGCTGGCATCGCAGTGGGCGGGTCCGCTCCGACTCGGGACCGCGATCGCGCCGATCTACACCCGCGGCCCGGCACTGCTCGCGATGACGGCCGCGACCATGGCGGAACTGGCGCCGGGGCGGTTCGTCCTCGGCATCGGCACGTCCACCCCGGTGGTGGTCGAGAACTGGAACGCGATCGCCTTCGACGCGCCCTACCAGCGCTCGCGCGACTTGCTGCGGTTCCTGCGGGCTGCGCTGGCGGGCGAGAAGGTCAGCCGGCGGTACGAGACCTTCGCGATCGACGGGTTCCGCCTGGAACGGCCGCCCGAGAACGCGTCGGGACTGGCACTCGCCGCGCTCCGGCCGGGGATGCTGCGGCTCGCGGCGGCCGAGGCCGACGCCGCGATCACGAACTGGCTGTCCCCCGATGACGTGCCGACGGTCCGCGGCGCCGCAGGCGAGAACTGCGAACTGATCGCCCGGATCTTCGTCTGCCCGACCACCGACACCGAGACGGCCAGGGCGATCGGGCGCCGCCTGCTCACCGGCTATCTCACGGTCCCGGCCTACGCGGCGTTCCACGACTGGCTCGGCCGGGGCGACCTGCTGCGGCCCATGCTCGACGCCTGGAACTCCGGCGACCGCCGGGGCGCCGGCGCCGCCATTCCGGACCAGGTCGTCGACGACCTGGTCGTGCACGGCGACTTCGACCAGTGCCGGGAGCGAGTCGATGCCTACCGGCAGGCCGGCCTGGACACGCCAGTCATCATGGTCGTCCCGGCTCCGGGCGTGGACACCGTCGAGGCGATCCGCCACCTCGCTCCCGCCTGACCGGCGCGCCGCCGGGCCCCGATCCCGGACCTCCAGCGCGCGACTAGCTCAACGCGAAGAGTTGGCTGCCGCAGTTGCCACCAAGTCTTCGTGTTGCGGCGGAACCTGCCGGCCTAGCCGAAGTCGATCACCTGGCGGATCACATCGCCCTGGCCGAGCGCGTCCAGGGCCTCGTTGACCTGCTCCAGCGTGACCCGCTGGGTGATCATCCCGGCGAGGTCCAGCCGACCGGCCCGCCACAGGTCGAGCAGCCGGTGATAGTCGCGCCGCACGTCGGCCGAACCGTATAGCGACGGGAGCAGCCGCTTGCCGTCGAACAGCAGTTCCGACGGGGTGAACTCGACGGTCTGGTCGGCCCGGCCGGCCCCGACGATGACCACGGTGCCGCCTCGGCGCGCCGCCTTCCAGGCCGCCCGGATCGTCTGCGGCAGGCCGACCACCTCGAAGGCGTAGTCGACCCCGTCGCCGCCGGTGATCTCCCTGCCGAGCGCGGCCAGGCCATCGGGATGAACGGCGTGCGTCGCGCCGAACCGGCGGGCAAGCTCGCGCTTGGCCTCGTTGATGTCCACGGCCACGATCGCGGCGGCGCCGGCTAGCCGCGCCCCCTGAATCGCGGAGATGCCCACGCCGCCGCAGCCGACCACGGCGACCGTCGATCCCGGCTCGATCCTGGCGGTGTTGATGACCGCGCCGACGCCGGTCATGACCCCGCAGCCGACCAGCGCGGCGATCTCGAACGGCACGTCGGCGGCGATCTTGACCGCCCCCGACCTGGGCACCACCATCTGCTCGGCGAACGCGCCGCACCCGGCCATGCCGTAGGCGGGAGCGCCGCCGACCAGGAACCGCGGGCTGGCGTAGGACGCCACCATGTGGGTGAAGCACAGGTACGGCTGGCCATGCCGGCACGGGGCGCAGGTGCCGCACGGCGGCAGCCAGCTAGCGATCACATGGTCGCCGGGGGCGAGATCGGTCACGCCGTCGCCCACGGCGACGACCTCCCCGGACGCCTCGTGCCCGAGGATTCCCGGCATCGGCAGCGGCAGGCCGCCGGTGCGGGCCGACAGATCCGAGTGGCAGACTCCGGCCGCCCTGATGCCGATCAGGACCTCGTCCGCGCCCGGGCCGACGACCGCGACGTCGTCGCGGATCACCAGCCGGGCGTCCTCGATCGAATTCAGCACCGCTCCGCGCACGACCCACCTCCGGAGTCCGGCTTGTCCTGGTGTCAGCTACCGGCCCTGAGTAGAACAGCATGCGCCGGCCGGGCGCAAGCCCGCCCCGAACGCCGCTAGCGGCGCACGGGAACGCAGCGATCCCTGCCGGTCAGCCGGTTCCACTGGGCCCGGGCGAGCTGACCTGCCATGGCCGCCCGGCACGGGCCGTGGTAGATGATGAAGTCGTCGAAGACGTGCACCCCGGGACTGGCGGCGGCCAGCCTGGCGGCGTCCCGGACGGCGATTAGCTGGGCCACCGTCATCTGCGGCGGCGGCTCGTCGGGCTGGTGCCTGGTGCCGACCGGATAGTCGCGGCCCGGGGTGCGGCTCATCTCGATGTGGCAGCCCATGACGTGCGTCACCGGACGAGCGGCCGCGAACTCCGCGAGCCGCTCCAGGCTGGCCGAGAACGCCGTGTAATCGAAGACGTACAGCCGGCCGGGGTACACGGTGTCGCCGGTCAGCAGGAAGCCGGTCCACGGGTCGTAAACGGCGATCGAAGCCGGGTGGTGACCCGGGATCCCGGTCACCTCGAGCACCCGGCCGCCCAGGTCGTAGCCGACCACCTCGGCGGGCCAGTCCGAGAAGCCGAAGAAATCGAGCACCGCCTCGGCCTCGCGCGGCACCACGACGGTGTCCGGGCGGCCGGCGAACTGCCCGTCGCCGGCCACGTGGTCGCCGTGCCCGTGGGTGTGCGCGACGACTAGCTGGTATCTCTCCCGAGGGTTGGCCGCCAGCCAGGACTCGATCAGCTCATCGACGGTCGCCCGCAGCGGGAACGCGACCGGGTCGGCGGTCGCCCCCGTGTCGAACAGGATCGCCCGGTCATTGCCGAACAGCAGATAGATGAACGGGGCCTCGTAGCTGGTCAGCTTGGACTGGCGGAGCACGTAGGTGTGCGGGTCGTAGGCGTGGATCTGGATGGCCTGCTCCCCGGCGTCACCGTGCTGCCAGCGGACGTCCAGGCGGCCGGGCACCGGCGCGCCTGCGGCGAAGTCGATCACCAGGCAACATCCCTTCCCGCGGCACGGCGGCCGCGTGGCCTCGGCGGTATTCAGACCCGCTTGGTGTCCAGCCGGAACCGCCAGGCCGCGCCGCCGGCGAAGATGGCGAGCCAGACTACCGCGCTGATCACCCAGGACAGGTGGACGCCCTGGCCGAGCAGCGGTGCGTGCACCAGGTAGTTGAGGCCGTACAGCGGCGTGTAGGCGGCGATCTCCCTGAACAGGTGCGGGAACTGGCTGAGCGGCACGAACAGGCCGGCCGCGAACGACAGCAGCACCAGCACGAAGCTCAGCACCTGCATGACGTTCTCGGTGGGCATCAGGTAGCCCATGAACAGCCCGAACGCCGCGAAGATCAGCGAGCCGACCCAGACCGTCAGCCCGGTGACGAACCAGAGGTACCCGGGCATGCTCGGCTTGCCGGTCGCCAGTCCGACGATGTAGACGGCGAGCAGCGAGGTCAGGCCGAGCACCAGCGCGCTGAGCATCCGGATCACGATGTAGGCGATCGGGGACAGCGGCGTCAGCCGCAGTTGCCGGCTCCAGCCCTGCGCGCGCTCGATCGAGACCATCGCGCCACCGCTGGTGGTCGCTATCACCGCCCCGTACAGGGCCATGCTGATCATGATGAACGCCGACACGTTCCCGTGCCCGGCCTTATCGCTGGCGTAGGCGCTGTTCAGGCCGAAGAGCAGGAAGAACGCCACCGGCAGCACGACAGTGCCGAGCATGGCTCGGCGGTTGCGCAGGACCCGCCGGGCCTCGATCCGCATCACGGTCAGGTTGAAGCCGCCCAGGGCCGGTGCCCGGCGGTCCTCCAGTGCCACCACATTTGCCTGCGAGGTGCTCATCGGTCGCTCCTTCCGGCCGGGCCGGGCCGGCCGGCCCCGACCGGACTGCCGGGCGGCGGCCCGAACTCGGCGTCGTCTCCGGTTAGCGCGATGAACGCGTCTTCGATCCCGCGCGCGGTCACTTCGAGGTCGCGGGCCGGCGTGCTGGTCAGCAGGTGCCGGGCGACGGCGTCGCTGTCGCTGGCGTGGATCAGCACGGTATCGCCGCGGATCTCGACGCTGTCGGCGCCCGGGATGGCGAGCAGGTCGGCCTCGCGTGCGTCGGCCAGGGTCGCCCGCACCGTGCGCCCGGCGGCCAGGGCCTTGATCTCCGACGCGGTGCCGTCGGCCACCACCGTGCCCTGCCGGAGCAGGACGATCCGGTCGGCGTAGGCGTCGGCCTCCTCGAGGTAGTGAGTGGCGAACAGCACGGTGCGGCCGCGGGCGGCGTCCTGGCGGATCGCGGCCCAGAAGGCCCGGCGGCCCTCGACGTCCATGCCGGTGGTCGGCTCGTCCAGGATGAGCAGGTCGGGGTCGGGCAGCAGGGCCATCGCGAATCTCAGCCGCTGCTGCTCGCCGCCGGAGCACTGGGCGACCTTGCGGTCCGCGATCGCGGCGATCCCGGCCCGGTGCAGCACGTCCCGCACCGGGTTAGCGGTCGCGAACAGGCTCGCCGTGTACTGCACGGTCTCGGTAACGGTCAGGTCCTTGAGCAGGCCGCCGGTCTGCAAGACGGCGGAGACCAGGCCCCGTTCGATCGCCTTGCGCGGCGTCATTCCGTACACGGTGACCTGGCCGGAGGTCGGCGCCGACAGGCCGAGGACTATGTCGATCGTGGAGGTCTTGCCAGCGCCGTTGGGGCCTAGCAGTGCGACGATCTCACCGGGCGCGATCGCCAGGTCGACGCCCCGGACGGCCTGCACGGCACCGAAGTTCTTGCGAATCGCCCGCAGGTCGATGGCCATCGGGCCGCTCGCCTGCGGGCGGGAACTGTCGCCGTCGAGTATGGATTCTGTCACCCGGTGATTATCGCAGCGGGAGGTGACAGGTCTACCTAATTAGCCGCTGACAAGTCCGCGAATATTTCGCGTCCGCTGTCGTAGCTATAGACCTGGACGCCATTGATGAACGCCCGCCGGACCCGGCTGAGCACGTCAAGCGGATCGCCCGACCAGATCGCCAGGTCGGCGTCCTTCCCCGGCTCGATCGAGCCAAGCCGGTCATCGACTCCGATGATCCTGGCCGGGTTGATGGTCAGCGCCCGCAGTGCTGTCTCGCGGTCCAGGCCCTCCTTGACCGCCAGCGACGCCTGGTGGACCAGGAAATTGATCGGCACGACCGGGTGATCTGTGGTGATCGCGATCGTGACGCCGGCCTGGTCGAGGCGGCCGGGATTGGCCAGCGAACGGTTCCTGAGTTCCACCTTCGACCTGCTGGTGAACAGCGGCCCGATGATGACCGGGATATTCCTGGCGGCAATGATGTCGGCCAGCAGATGCGCCTCGGTGCCGTGGTCGATCACCAGGTCGAAGCCGAACTCCTCGGCGATGCGAAGCGCGGTGGCGATGTCGTCGGCCCGGTGGCAGTGCTGGCGCCAGGGGATCTCCCGGCGCAGCACCCGGCCGAGTGCCTCAAGCTTCAGGTCCCGGTCGATGTGCTTGCGGTCGGCCTCCGGCTTGCGCTCCTCGGCCTCGATCCTGGCCAGGTAGTTGGCGGCGTCCACGAAAGCGCCGCGGATCACGGCGGCGGTGCCGAGGCGGGTGCTCGGCGTCTGCTTCTTGTCGCCGTAGACACGCTTGGGGTTCTCGCCGAGCGCCGACTTCAGCCCGGAAGGCTGCCGCAGCACCATCTCGTCGACCGTCCGCCCCCAGCACTTCAGCGCGACGGTCTGGCCGCCGATCGGGTTGCCCGAGCCCGGGTTGACGTTGACGGCGAGCACGCCGCCGCCGATCGCGTCCCGGAAGCCCAGGTCGGCGGGGTTGATCGCGTCCAGGGCCCGCACGTGGGCGGTGACCGGGTCGGTCATCTCGTTGGTGTCCTGGCCGGCCCAGCCCTCGGCTTCCTCGTGCACGCCGACGTGCCCGTGCGCCTCGATGAACCCCGGCAGCACCCACGATCCGCCGGCGTCGATCACCCGGGCGCCGTCCGGCACGGCGACGTCCGGTCCGACCGCGACGATCTTCCCGCCCTCGATCAGCACCGTGCCGTGCTCGATCGGATCAGACGTGACCGGCACGATCCGCCCGCCTGTGATTGCCACCGTCGTCTCAGCCATCCGAACTCCTCGCCGTTGATCGCTCGGTTGCGGGACCGTCGGCCGGGCGACCGTGGGTCGGCCCTGCCGAGATTCACCATATCGGGACAGAACATCAGGGATCACCGCAACTCATGGACCATGGCTCCCGACGCGACCGCCGGGGATGCCGGGGATGGCGGGGATGCCGGAGACGGGTCTGCGCATCCGGCCTCCGGCGAGCGGGCCTTGCAGCCGCAGGACGATCAGACTATGGTGCTAATGTGAGTAGCACCAAGAGCTTGCTGGAGATCGACCACTCCAGCCCGCAGCCGCTGCACGAGCAGGTGGCGTCGGCTATCCGGCGGGCGATCGCCGAGGGAGAGGCCGAGGCGGGCGAGCGCCTTCCGCCCGCCAGGGACCTGGCGGCGGTGCTGGGAGTCAACGCCAATACCGTCCTGCGCGCGCTGCGGACGCTGCGCGACGAGGGCCTGGTGGAGTTCCGCCGGGGGCGCGGAGTCTCGGTCACCGGGATCGCGCCGCGGCGCAGCGCGGTGGTGGACAAGGCCAGGGAACTTGTCGCGCTGGCCCGGCGATCCGGATACCAGCCGCAGGAACTGGCCGAGATCATCGCGCAGGTATCGGCCGAGGTGTCCTGATGAAGGCGGCTCCGGTCGACCTCGCCGGCACGCCGGCGCAGGCAGAGGCCCTGATCAGGGAGGCGCGCAGGCGCCAGCACCGCCGCTACGCGGTGATCGGCACCACGATCGCGGTGCTCGCCGGGGTGGCCGGCCTGTGGCTGGGCCACCTGCTGCCCGGCGGGCGGCACGGCGCCGGCTCGTTCTTCAGCCAGCCCGGCGCCGCATCTCGGGTCCGCTCTGGCACCCCCGAGTTCTACGCCTACACAGTCGCCGGGCCGGTGTACCGCAGCACGCCAGGCGCCGGCCACCAGAACGAGACCTGGCTGCCGGCCAGCTATCTGAGCATCCGGGCCACTGCGACCGGAAGGCTGCTGGCCCGGCTGGCTCCGCCCCGCCCGTATAACGAGTTCGGACCGCTGACCGCGAATTTCTCCGGGCGCCTGCTCGTCTTCGGCATGTACCGGACCTGGTCGATGCGGTCACTTGTGCTGGCGGCGCGGCGCGACCTGCGCACGCCCATGACCTTCATGGCGGCGCGCATCTCGGCGGGCGGCCGGGTGGCGACGACGATGCTGTCGCTCCCGGAGACGCTGACCCCGGGCCAGAACCCGAGCATCGCGCTGTCAACCGATGGCAGCAGGCTGGCGGTCGCCTACGGCCGCACGGGCCAGACCGCCGTCGTGCAGGTAATCACCCTCGCAACCGGACGGGTACGGCAGTGGACCCTGCCGCGCGCTTCGTGGCACCCGGTCCTGAATCACGTCGGTGCCTGGACCGCGGCCGGCCGGGTCCTCGTGTTCGCGCAGGCACCGTCGATCAGGTGGTCGGCGGCACGCCGGCGTTTCACAGCGACGCACTACTTCCCGTTCGCTGCCGTGCGGGTGGGCCTACTGGACACGGCTTCGGGACCCGGGAGCCTGGCCGCCGCCAGGACCGTGGTCCTGCGCGCGCCGGCGGGGGACGGCGGACCGGCCGGGCTGGTGATCTCCCCGGACGGCACGAGACTCATCGGCTCGGTCGAGGCGACCGCGTTCAAGCCGGGCAGCGTGCGCTGGACAGGTTCCGTTGTCGTGTACTCGGCCCGGACCGGCGTCCTGGTACGCACCGTCGCACCGTACTCCTGGCATGACCGGACGACGTTCCCTATTCCCTACCAGACCGTTCTCTGGTCCGATCCCGGCGGGCAGACGCTGGTGCTCCTTCAGCCACGTCACGGCCGCAACGACCTGGCCGTACTGACCCCGCGCGGAGTCGCGACCGCGAATGGCGCCCGGCTGCCGGCACACGCGAAGGGATACCGCCGACTGCAGTCCGTGCTGCGCGGCCTGCCGACCGGCACGCAGACGACCTGGTGAGGCCGCGACATGGTGTGCCGCGACGGATGCCCGGCAGGCAGGCGCGCGGGACGATCTGCTTGGAGAACAACTGCTGTGCCAGTGGCAGGCCCGCTGGTCGGCTCCGTACAAACTGCCTCTGAACTGCGGATTCACCAACTACCACTAGTTACAACCAATGGCCGTCGGCTGCTCGGGGACTGCTCACAGACGGCTCAGGCACCGCTTCTAGGCCATCCGCCAGCGCCCGAGTTGAGCGACAGGTTGTTCGCCGGGTTCCGCCGGTTGACCCGGAGGGCTTGTTCCTGGACCCCGGTGTAAGTTCCCGGCCGTCCAGCTCCAGACGGACCCGGGGCGGCGGAGAGGTGCCCGGAGCCGCGCTGCCGGTCGGCCAGGGCCCGGGCACAATTATGGGCGCCCTGCCTGGCACCGGGCCGGGGACTCCTGCCAGCCCGGCAGCCGTGCTTACCCCGCGCGGCTAGTAGAGCACTTTTGCGGTTTCCGTCCGGCGCCTGGATAGTGTTCCCAGGATGGCGGGACATCTCAATGTGTCTTATGTTTCGTTTTCGCAAATGTGAATGGCTTATAGCGGGAAATGGACGCGGCGGTTTAGGATGCGGTCAGCATTTCCTGAGTGACGTGGCGGGCGGCTGGCTGGCCCGGGTTGCCTGGTTCCCCTGTTCCGCGTTCGTGTCCTGCCTGCGCTATCTGAGGGGGTTTGCCGTGCCTGCTGAGCCTGGCCGTGTCCTGTTGCGGCGCCGTGCGGCGCGTACTGGCGCCGTGATGTGCGGCGTCGTGGTGACGGCGGTGCTGGCCGCCGTCCCGGCGGCGAATGCCGCGGCTGCCCGCCCGGCGACCGCCGCCGGGGTGACCTATCAGGTGACCGGCACCATCGGCCTGGGTGCCGGGAGCAGCCCGGACGGGGTGGCGGTCGACCCGGTCACCAACACGATCTACACGGCCGACAACGGCAGCCACAGCGTGTCGGCGATCAGCGGCGCCACGGGCAAGGTGACCGCCACCATCACCACTGGTGCCGGCACCGGCCCGGAGGGGGTGGCGGTGAACCCGGTCACCGGCATGGTCTACACGGTTAACTACGGCAATAACAGCGTGTCGGTGATCAGCGGCGCCACGGGCAAGGTGACCGCCACGATCGGCACCGGTGTCAACAGCTACCCGTACGGGGTGGCGGTCGACCCGGTCACGGACACCGTCTACGTGGCCGACTACGGCAGCGGCAGCGTGTCGGTGATCAGCGGCGCCAGGAACAAGGTCACCGCCACCATCGGCCTGGGTGCCATCAGCCCGTACGGGGTGGCGGTGGACCCGGCCACGGACACGGTCTACGCGACCGACGACGCCGGCAGCGTGTTGGTGATCAGCGGCACCACGGGCAAGGTCACCGCCACGATCGGCCTGGGTGCCGCCAGCTTCCCGCAGGGGGTGGCGGTGAACCCGGTCACGGACACGGTGTACGCGGCCGACAACGGCACTGGCAGCGTGTATGTGATCAGCGGCGCCACGGGCAAGGTGACCACGATCGGCCTGGGTTCCGGCAGCGTCCCGGACGGGGTGGCGGTCGACCCGGTCACCGGCACGGTCTACGTGACCGACTCGGGCAGCGGCAGCGTGTCGGTGATCAGCGGCGCCACGAATAAGGTGACCGCCACGATAGGCCTGGGTTCCGGCAGCGTCCCGTTCGGGGTGGCGGTGAATCCGGATACCGACACGGCGTACGCGGCCGCCGAGGGGGGTAATGCGGTGCTGGTGGTGTCGGCGTCGCCGGCGGCGGGGGATCTGTCGATAGCGCAGCCGGGCGGGATCGCGCGGGATGCGACGGGTGCGGCGGGGGCGGTGGTGTCCTTCCCGCTGCCGGCGGTGACCGACCCCGATGACCCGGCGGCGCCGGCCGCGTCGTGCGTGCCGGGCCCGGGGTCGCTGTTCGCGGTGGGGGTGACGACGGTGACGTGCTCGGCGGGGGCGGGTGAGGACGTGCCGGTGTCGGTGTCGTTCCCGGTGCGGGTCCGGCCGCAGGTCCGGGTGGTCACCGGGGTGCTGCCGGCCGGGACGGTGCATGTGCGGTACCGGGGGGTGCTGGCCGCCGCCGGGGGGCTGCCGCCGTACGGCTGGGCGTGCCGGGTGCTGCGGGGCCGGCGCCTGGTGGCCTGCGCCCATGCGGGCAGGCTCGCCGCCGGGCACTCCCTGACCCTGGCCCTGCACGTCCTGGCCCGGGCCCGGCCCGGCACGCAGGTGACGGTGACCGGCACCATCACCCCCGCCGGAACCGACGCGAACAACACCGCCCGGCTCCGCCTCCGCATCCGGTAACCCCCGGGAGCACGGGGCAGCATGTGACAGGCCCGGCCGCGTCATCATGCTGTCCGGCTCGCCGCACCGGGCCACGAGGTGACCGGCCGGGCAGTAGAAGCACGCGTGCGGGTGCTGTCCGTGAGCTGATTCTGCCTGTCCGGTCCTGCCTGCGGTGCAGGCCGCAGTACGGATGGACCCGTCGGTCTGCCCTGAATTCATGCCCCGGCTGATGGAGTCCTACTGACCACGAATACCTGGCTGTCTCCGGAGGCGTCGGTGTAGTAGCCGGCGGCGGCGCAGTTCCCGGCCGGGGCGCACGATACCGAGAGCACCTGCGCGTAGCCGCCGACGTTGATCTCATCGGCCGTGAACCCCCGCTGGTGGCCGGAGGCGTCGGTGCGAGCGAACGCGGTGAGCGTCCCCACGCCGCCGATAACGGTGGCCGATGCAGACACGGGCGTCCCGGACGGTGCCGCTGATCGTGAGCGGACTGCCGGTGTAGTGCACGGCGAGGGTGTCGGCGGCGGCCCGGTCCGCCGCGCTCAGCAGCGGCCCGCTGCCGGGGTAGCTCAAGTGGATCCCGATCATCTTGAACAGCGGGAACGGGCAGAAGGACCCCCGGATCAGGCACTTCCAAAGGTTGCACACTTCCAGCGACCCGACCCGACCGCCGGGCTGAACTTCGCGCTCGAACTGTGCGAGGCGGTGTGCATGGCCTGGCCGATGCCGCGGGCGTTCAGGGCCGTGGTGCCGTGCATGCCCGGCAAGATGCGCGGCTCGCTGACCTGGGACCAGGGCACCGAGAGGGCCCGCCACGCCGCCCTCACCCTCGCCACCCACATGCCCGTCTACTTCGCCCCCCAGATCGCCTCATGAGACGGCCGTGCCGTCTGCGGGCGGTAAACGGCGTCGATCTTGCGGGCCTGCGGCCGGCGCCTGCGCCGCTCCGCCGCGCAGTCAGCCCATACCGGCCGGCACCCCGCGTCCTCGTCGCGATATCAGCCCGCTACCGAGCACCGCCGGCCCGGGAAGCGGGTGAAACAGCATGAGCGCAGGTCAAGCCCACTGCGTCATCATTTGGAGAAAAGGTGCAGGCCGATGAAGGCCCACCAGGCGACCAGGGCGATCCGGCCGGTCCGGCTGTGCATGATCCGCCGCAGCATCTGACTGAAGGTGGGGATACGGGATTTCGGGTTGTGTGCCCGGATATTGAGTCCGATGCCGATCGCGAGAAACAGCAGATATAGGCCAACGGTAATCGCGTGGCTACTCATGTGCGAACTCCTGCTCCCCTGGCCGGCGCCTCTTTGTATTCGTGGCAAAACGCAGCGTGGTAATCACAGGCGCGCCAGGTACCAGCCGAGTGCCAACCAGAGGAAAAGCACGACCGAGCGGCCGGACCAGGATCCGAGCACGCTGTTGGACAGGTAACTCAGGGTGGGGTGGGCGTACGAGCTGACGGTCAGGGACGGCTGCAGGAACATCGAGGTCAGCTCGACCGCGGACGCGCCCACCGCGACGACGCCCCAGGCGGCCATGCCCGTCATGCTGAGTTGCTCGGGCTGGGCGGCCGAGCCTGCCGAGATCTTCCAGGCCACGATGATCGCCACCGTCGCCAGCGCGGTCACCGAGATGGTGGCGGGAATCGAGTAGCGCTGGAACCAGCCGACGATGACCGAGTAGATCAGGCCGAGCACGCCGAAGGCGACCAGGTACCGGCTCATGGCGCTCTGGCGCCGGGCCGCCGAGTCGGTCGAGAACGACGTCTGGCCCCCCGCCGCGGGTTTGACGACCTCGGCCCGCGCCTCCGGATCGGACCGGGCGGCACGGTGGGCCTGGTCCCAGGCGAGCGCGAGCGCGATTCCGAGGAAATAGACCGCCCGGACCGAGTCCCCGGCCAGGTAACAGAAAAAGGAGGCGATATAGAACGCCAGAACCATCGGGTGAACCAGGCCGCGAGCAAGCTGCCGGCTGCGAACGGCGATTGCGGCCCGGCGGGCTTCGGAAACCGTCGGGGTCATGTTCGGACGGTACTACTCACATGCGCGATTCATGAAGCTTGGGGTCACAGCGGGCCCGGAGCGTCCCGGTTCCCGCCTGTCGCACCGCCCGGCCGGCGCAGGCGCGCGGGCAGGTACGCGGCGCCCGGTCCGCCGGACCGCGCCGTATCCCCGGGGTTGGACATGGCGCACCGATCCAGCGACAGGCACCCGCACCCGATGCAGGAATCAAGACCGTCACGCAACGCGATCAGCGCGTCGATCTCCTCATCCAGCCGGGTCCGCCAGCCCCGGGACAGCCTGCCCCAGTCGCTTCTGGTCGGCGTCCGGCCCTGCGGCAGGGAGGACAGCGCGGCGGCGACCTCGTCCAGGCTGAGGCCGACGGTGCGGGCGGCCCGGATGAACGCCAGGCGCCGGAGCGTGCTCCGCGCGAACCGGCGCTGGCCGCCGGCCGTCCGACTGGCGGGAAGCAGGCCAAGCCGCTCGTAGTAGCGCACCGCCGATTCGGCGAAGCCGCTGCGCCGGGCGATCTCGCCGACCGTCAGCAGATCGGTGCTGCGCGGCCCCGGCTGTTCGCTCCGCATCCTGACCCCTTGACTTGAAGCTGACTTCAACTATCAGTATGGCTGACATCCGTCCGGCCCGGGTCGCGGGCCGGACACCTCCCCGAGGAGCAGCCATGCCAACAGCACTGATCACCGGCGGGTCCAGCGGCCTCGGCCGCGCCCTGACCACCGCGCTGGCCGCCCGCGGCTGGTCGGTCGTCACCGATGCCAGGGACTCGGCCGCGCTCGCCGAAGCGACCCGCGGCCTGCCCGGCGTGACGCCGATCAGCGGCGACGTCACCGAACGGATCCATCGCGTCGGCCTAGCAGCCGCGGCGGCCGGCTCCGGGAAGCTGGACCTGCTGGTCAACAACGCGAGCAGCCTGGGCCCCAGCCCGCTGCCGTCGCTGCTCAACTATCCGCTCGATGACCTGCGCCTGGTCTACGAGACCAATGTGCTCGCCCCGTTGGCGCTGATCCAGGCCCTGGCCGGCCCGCTCGCCGCGGCCGGCGGCACGATCGTCAGCGTCACCTCGGACGCCGCGACCCAGCCCTACCCCGGGTGGGGCGGTTACGGCTCGGCGAAGGCCGCGCTGGACCAGGTGACCGCGGTGCTGGCCGCGGAACTGCCGGGCATCCGCTGCTACGCGTTCGATCCCGGAGATCTGCGGACGCCGATGCACCAGCGCGCGTTCCCCGGCGAGGACATCTCCGACCGGCCCGAACCCGAGACCGTGGTACCCGCCTTCCTGCGGCTGATCGGCGAGCGGCCGCCCAGCGGGCGCTACCGGGCGGCAGACCTGAGCGCCCCGGGCCACCCGGACCAGCCCCGGACGGCGGTGGCGTGATGAGGCGCGCGGCGACCCGGCCGCCCGAGGAGGCCGGCCGGACCAGGGACGGAGTCCGGCTGCTGGTGGCGACGCCGGACGGACTGGCCCACGCCAGCTTCAGCGACCTGCCCAGGTTCCTGTCGGCCGGAGACCTGCTCGTGGTGAACACCTCGGCCACGTTCCCGGCCGCGGTCGGCGGCGCCGGCCCCGACGGGCAGTCCGTGGCCGTGCACTTCTCCACCCCGCTCGACGGGGACACCTGGCTGGTCGAACTGCGCACCGGCGGACCGGACCTGCGGCGAGTGACCGACGCGGCCCCGGGCCAGGTCATCACGCTGCCCGCCGGGGCCCGCCTCACCCTGACCGGCCGGTATCCGGACGAGGACGCCGCGCGGATGTGGCGGGCCGCGGTCCGGACCGGCACTGGCCGGGCAGCAGCCGACCGGCCTGACGGGACGGACCTCCTGCGCTATCTCGCCCGGCACGGCACGCCGATCCGGTACTCCTACGTGCCCGAGCCATGGCCGCTGACGGCCTACCAGACCGTGTTCGCCACCAGTCCGGGCAGCGCGGAGATGCCGAGCGCCGGGCGGCCTTTCACCGACCGACTGGTCACCGCCCTGGTCACGGCCGGGGTCGTGATCGCGCCGATCACGCTGCACGCCGGGGTCGCGTCCCTGGAGACCGGCGAGGCGCCGCTGCCCGAGCGGTTCGCTGTTTCGGCCGTGACCGCCGACCTGGTGAACCTCGCCACGGCCCGGGGCAACCGCGTGATCGCGGTGGGAACCACCGTCACCAGGGCGCTGGAGAGCGCGGCCCGGCCGGACGGCACGGTCGCCGCCAGCGGCGGCTGGACCGATCTGGTGCTGGGCGCCGGGCATCCGGCGCGCGTGGTCACCGGCCTGATCACCGGCTGGCACGATCCCGAGGCCTCGCACCTGCACCTGCTGCACGCGGTCGCCGGCCGGCGACTGGTCCAGGCCGCGTACGACGAGGCCGACCGGGCCGGTTATCTCGGTCACGAGTTCGGTGACAGCTGCCTGCTGCTGCCGCGGGCCGCGCCGCGCGATGCCCGGACGGCGGGCGGTGGTAGCGTCGCAGCAACGGCCAGGACCGGACGATCTGCCGCCGCCTGAACGAGACTGGGGTGGAATGCCGATGACCGAGGGAACACCGATCTCCTATCAGGCCGCGGCCCGCGGGACACCGGTGCTGAGCAGTTCGGGGGCCCAGATCGGCACCCTGGAACACGTGCTCGAGGTCGAGGAACTGGACCTGTTCGACGGGATCGTGATCGCCACCCAGCACGGCATCAGGTTCGTCGACGCGTCCGACATCACCGAGATCACCACGACGCACATCCGGTGCGGCCTGGACGACGCGGCGGTGGCGAACCTACAGCCGCCGGGCGGCCCGCCGGTGTACAGCGTGGACGCCCTCGCCGACTCCGGTCACAGCATGCATGACGTGCTCGGCAGGTTCTTCGGTCGGCCGCACTGGCACCGGGATACCGGCTAGCGGCGGGCGACCGGCTAGCGGCGGGCGGCGGGCGGCCGACCGGCTAACCGCGGACGGTGGCGGCCGCTAGCTGGGCGGCCAGGACTCGCGGCGCCGCCGCCAGTGATGGCCCGTACCAGGTCAGGTGCCGCCCGCTGACCAGTGCGGTGGCTAGACCGGGAAACGCCTCGGGCCCGTCCCCGGCGGTGAACCGGTACGGCTCGTCGGGCAGCACCACCAGATTCGCCCCGGCCGCGCGCAACCGGTCCAGCCCGATCCTCGGGTACCGCTCGGGGTGCCCGGCGAACCGGTTGCGCACGCCGAGGCGGGCGAGCAGGTCACCGGCGAAGGTGTCGCCGCCGAGCACCATCCACGGCCGTCGCCAGATCGGGATAACCGCGTCGAACGGGCCGCCGGGCACCGGGCCGGGATTCGCCCAGGCTGCCGCGGCGGCGTCCAGCCAGGCCGGCCGGGGCAGCCCGCAGGCCCGGGTCAGCATCGCGTCCAGTGAGGCGAGCGCCTCGGGCAAGGTGCGGATCCGGGTTACCCAGACCGCCAGTCCGGCGGCCCGGAGCGCGGCGATGTCCGGTTCCCGGTTCTCCTCCTCGTTCGCCAGCACCAGATCCGGCCGGAGCGCGATGATCGCCTCGACGTCGGGATTCTTGGTGCCGCCGATCCGCTGGACGTCCAGGTCCGCCGGATGCGTGCACCAGGCGGTCGCCCCGACCAGCAGTCCCCTGGCGGTCGCCGCGACCGACTCGGTCAGCGACGGCACCAGCGACACCACCGCGGCGACCCGGTCCGGGCAGCCGGCCGGAGTCCCCTGATCGTCCCGCAGCACCATCGCTCCCTTCCGCCGGTACGGATGCTAGCCGCAGGTCAGTCGCCGGCCGGACCGATACGCTATGGTCGGCCCCGGCGATAGCCGGGCGATCTGGGATAGGGCGGGTCACCGGCCCGGTCGGCGCGACGGCGCCGCGGGCCAGCAACGGCTGCGAGGTAATCGGCTCATGGACGCTCTGCTGCCGTCCGATCCGGAGTTCATCGGCCGGTACCGGCTGGTCGGCCGGCTCGGCGGAGGCGGGATGGGCCAGGTCTACCTGGCCCGGTCCCCCGGCGGCCGGTCGGTCGCGGTCAAGGTGATCAGGGAGCCACTGGCCGCCGATCCCGGCTTCCGCATCAGGTTCGCCAGGGAGATCGCGGCCGCCCGGCGGGTCAGCGGGATCTTCACCGCGCCGGTCGTGGACGCCGACCCCGACGCGGACCGGCCGTGGCTGGTCACCGCCTACGTGGACGGCCCGTCGCTGGCCGACGCTGTTGAGCAAAGCGGCCCGCTGCCAGCGGACATGCTCGTCCTGCTGGCGGCCGGCCTCGCCGAGGGACTGGCCGCCATTCACGCCGCCGGCGTGGTGCACCGGGACCTGAAGCCATCGAACGTGATGCTGGCCGCGGACGGCCCGCGGATCATCGACTTCGGGATCGCCCGCGCCTCGGACGCCACCGCCCTGACCCATAGCGGCACCCTCGTCGGCTCGCCCGGGTTCATGTCCCCGGAACAGGCCGAGGGCAGGCCGGTCGGCCCGGCCAGCGACATCTTCAGCCTCGGCGCCGTGCTGACCTTCGCCGCGACCGGCGCGGGCCCGTTCGGCTCGGGCCAGCCGTCCACCCTGCTGTACCGGGTGGTGCACACCCGGCCGGCCACCGCCGGCATTCCCGCGCCGATGCGGGCGCTGATCGAGCGGTGCCTGGCCAAGGATCCGGCAGCGCGGCCCACCGCCGAATCGGTCCTGGCCAGCGTGCCGCCCGCCGGGGCCGGGTGGCGACAGCCGACCACCGCCGTGCGGGCGGGCGGGCCGACCGTCCGGCTGATCCCGGATCCGGGCGAGCCCACCCTTCCGGCGCCGGCGTCATCCGGCCATGACACTCCGCACGGCGGGCGGCCCGCTCCCGGCAGGCCCGCTGCTGACAGACCCGCTGCCGGCAAGCCAGGTAACCGGCCCCGCCGCTGGCCCTGGCTCGCCGCCGGCGCGGCCGCACTGCTCGCGGTCGTCGTCATCGGGCTGACTGCCCTGGCCGGCCGGCTGCTGCCAGCGGCCGGAACGGCAGGCACCGCGGCATCCGGCGGCCAGCCGACGGCACCCGCTGCCACGACCGCCCCGGCGCGCCGCCGGGTAGCCGGCCCGCGTGCGGTGGTCGAGGCCTATCTCGCCGCCATCAACCAGCGTGACTGGCCACGAGCCTGGCGGCTGGGCGGTGACAACCTGGGGCGGCCGTACCGCGCGTTCGTGTCCGGCTTCCGGCTGACGGCGCGGGTTGTCATCCTCAGCCTGAGGTCCAGCGGGGACGTCGTGCACGTCCGGATCCTGGCTTATGAGTCCACCGGCCCGGTGCAGACCTACGCGCTGTTCTACGTGGTGCGGGACGGCGTGATCGTGGCCGGCCAGTTGCGCCTGCTCGGCACCTCCGGGTGACCGGCGCCGGCGCGGCGACCGCCCGCGCGGCGCGCTAGCCGGCGTCGGCGTCCTCGGGGTCGGTGACCCAGGCGGAGAACACCGGCACGCCGTGCCACGGCCCCGGGACCGCGTCGTCCTCGTCGATCGCCACCGCGACCACGGCGAACGGATGACCGAACCGCAGTTCGGCGGCCCGGGAGCGCCCCGGCCGGGCCAGACGGGCGGCCACAGCGAATGCGGTCACGGCGGCTGCCTCGAACCCCACCCGGCTATAACGGGCCATCGCCGCCTGTCTCGCTCGCCAGGGGCCGCCCACCGCGAGGCCGGCCGCCAGGTACCCGAAGCCGAGGCGCGGATCGCTCAGGTCGACGCTGGTCTCGCCGGACCAGGCAGGCAGCACGGCGTCGCATCGCTCGTTCGGGCCGGCCGACCGGCTGTCCTCCGTGATGGACCACAGCGGCCCGGTCCCGAGCGGCAGGTCGAATAGCGACCGGACCGGCACCGCCCGCCCGGTGGCCCGGGCGATCGCGATCCGGTGCGCGGCAGCGAGCACCCCGGCGGCGGGCACCGCAGGATCGGCGGCGACCGAGACGACCAGCAGTCCGCCCTGGGCGTGTCCGGCGTGCACGGCCACGTCACCCGCCTCCGGCGTGACGGCGATGAACGCCTGGTGCCCGCCGCCGTCTCGCGCCGGAGTGCGGAGGACGCGCACGAGACCGCGCGCCCACGGGCTTGCCTGGCCAAGCGCGCTGCCGGGCGCGAGGTCGAATGGCTGGTCCCAGGAGACCCTGGTGGCCACCGCCGTCGCCAGCACCAGCCTGGTCATCGCGTCGACCAGGACCGGGAACCGCTCGATCAGGCCGAGCGTGTGCTCGCGGGCCCACCGGTCCAGGGCGTCCTGGCCGGGAATGTCACCGCGCGCCACGGCGGACGGCAGGCCGGCCAGCCAGCGGGCGTCGCCGACGCCCGGCCGGGTCCAGACCCCGGCCGCGGCGGAGACCAGTGGATGCGGGGCGGCGAGCAGGCTGCCCGCATTGGCCGCGGCCGGGGCGGCCTCGCAGCCCAGCACCCCCGCCAGTTCGGCGCTACCCGGCCCGGCGGCCGGGGCGCCGAGCGCCAGCAGCAGCCAGGCGCCGAGCGGGGAGAGCACGTGCTGGCCGGCGCCGACGGTCTCGTGGAAGATCCGGGCGTATCCGCTGATCATGCTGGCCAGATCGATCCGGGTGCCGGTCATCGCCCCAGTCTGGCACTAACCGGCCCGGGCGCCCCGCAGCAGCGCGGCGGCCTGCCCGGGCGAGCGAACCCGGATGAAGGCCAGGTGCGCGTTGGCCGGGTCATGCTGCGCGGCCTCGTACCGGCTCCGGTACACCCGGTGCCTGGTCCAGGCCCAGACCAGGATCGACTGTTCCGGGTCGAACCTGGTCAGGTTCTGCCACCGTTCCCGGTTGCCGTTCCACAGTTCTTCCCCGGTCGCCATCCGGCGCAGGGTGCGCCGGGCAAGCTGGCGCATCACCTGGTGCCTCGGCAGGTCCAGCCAGATCACGGTGTCGGCACGGCTCCAGACGATGTCCCGGACCGTGCTGTAGTTCCCGTCCACCACCCAGGCCGGGCCCGCGGTGAAGTCGGCGACCCGGCGCCGGAACTCCTCGCGCTCCAGCGGCTGCCAGCCTGACTGGTGGAACACCGAGTCGAGTTCGAGGTGCGGAATGCTCAGCGCCGAGGCCAGGCCGGCCGCCATCGTCGTCTTCCCCGAGCCGCTGTTCCCGACCACGCAGATCCGCCGCACGAGCAAGTATCGGCATGCCCGGCCAGGTCCCCGCTACTGGTTATCGCGCTCAGATGTCCTCGTCCTCGACCCTGATCCCGAGTGCGCCGGCCAGGGTGAGCGCCAGCGCGACCGCGTCGGCGCTGGTCAGGATCGCGCCGCGGAGGCTGGTCACGCCGCTGAGACCGGCCAGTTCGCAGCCGCGCAGCCGGGTGCCCGTCATCTTCGCGCCGTTGAACGAGGCGCCGGTCAGGTCGCAATTCTCGAACCGGGCGCCGGACAGGTCGGCGTCACCGAAGTCAGCCTGCCGCAGCCGGCAGCCGGAGAACAGCACGTCGGTGAACCTGCTGGCCCGGAACGACGCCAGGTCGATCTGGCACTCGGTGAAGGAGACGTCCCGCAGCCTGCCGTCGAGGCAGGCCAGGCCGGTCATCCGGCTGGCCTGGACGCTGACCCGGCGCAGCGAGCAGTCCCTGGCCCGCAGGTTCGCCAGATCGCAGCGCTCGAACGCGGTGTCGATAGCGGTGACGCGGCGCAGCGCGGACCGGCTCAGGTCGACGTTCCGGCACCGGCACTGGTCGAGTTCCGAACTGGCGCAGCTACGGCCGGAAAGGTCGAGGTCGGCGAGCAGCATGGCGACGTAGCTCGCCTCGTCCCCGACCGCGGCCGGGTCCCCGGGCACCGATAGCTCGTCGGGGAGTGACGGGGCGGCGGGCTCGCGGGTCGGCTTCCCGCGACTGGACGTAATCGCGCTCCGGCCGGGCATGAGGTCATGCTAGCCGCGGCCGCCGACGCCCGGCCGGGCGTCCGGCTGGGCGTCCGGCGCGGCCCCGGGCTTGCGACCGACTCCGCCATAGCTCCAGGCTCGCTCTGGACGCTCGGGCACCGGCCCGTCCGGGCGCCACAGCGGCAGGTGCACGATCCCGGGC
>JAJYTW010000327.1 GCA_021792855.1 Actinomycetes bacterium | reverse complement strand
CAGGACCGGCACGATCACCAGCGCGATGCTGGGCGAGTGCCTGGCCAGGGGCCGGGTGGCGGCGAACGCCCCGGTCGTGCTCGGTGACTGCGGCACCGGGGCGGCGGCCGAGCAGTGGACGCTCAGGGGCAGCCGGCTGCTCTCCGGCGGGCTGTGCGCGGCGGTCACCACGGCCTCCGGCACCCCGGGGGTGGTGCTGCGGCACTGCAACGGCTCCCGGTGGCAGGACTGGCAGCGGCAGGGCCGGGACGAGCTTCGCGACGCGGCGGCCGGACGGTGCCTGACCGACCCGGGCGGCAGCCTGACCGCCGGCACCCAGGTGCTCGCGGCATCCTGCACCAATGCCAAGGACCAGGTCTGGTGGCTGCCCTAGCCGGGGACGCGGTCCCCGGCGCCGGCGCGCGGTCGGGTCCGGCCTGAACGGTACCCGGCCCGCGCTCGCCCCGGGGCTACGCTGATCTTCGATGACGCAGATCGAGTCGTTCGGCCTTGCGGTGCTGCTGGCCGCCGGCGTCGGCATCGCCGCGGTGCTGTCCAGCAGGCTGAGCGAGCGGGTACGGATCCCCGCGCCAGCGTTCTTCCTGATCGGGGCTGCGATCGCCTCGGACATCTGGCCGCGGCTTGGCGGACTGTCGTTCGGCACGGTCGAGGAGGCCGTGACGATCGCGCTGGCCGTGATCCTGTTCGACGGCGGCCTGCGCACCGGGTGGCGGCGGTTCCGGGCCGCCGCGGTCGCGACCACCTGGATCGGGGTGGCCGGCACCGTGGCGACCGCGCTGGCCCTCGCGGTCGCGGCGCACCTGCTGTTCGGCTTCGGCTGGCACGTCGCGCTGCTGATCGGGACCGCGCTCGCGCCGACCGACCCGGCGGTGGTGTTCTCGGTGCTCGGCCGCCGGGAGGTGGCCGGCCGGAGCGGGGTGCTGCTGGAGGGCGAATCCGGCGCCAACGACCCGGTCGGGATCGCGCTGCTGCTAGCTCTGCTCACGGTGACCGCGCACGGGCCCGCCGCGGTCGGCCTGGTGACCTGGAGCTTCCTGCTCGAAATGGTGGTCGGCACGCTGGTCGGGGTGGTCGGCGGCCGGGTGCTGCTGGCGTTCATGCGCCGGGTGCCGCTGCCGGACGAGGGGATGTACACGATCCGGGTGCTGGCCGGCGCGCTGGCGATCTACGGCCTGGCGACCGTGGCGCACGGCTCCGGCTTCCTGGCCGTGTACCTGGCCGGGATCGTGATCGGCGACGAGCACGCGCCGTACAAGGGCGAGATCGCGCACTTCCATTCCTCGCTTGCCAGCCTGGCCGAGGTGGTGGCGTTCGTGCTGCTCGGCCTGACGATCAGGCTCCGCGACCTGCCGGTCGGCGACGCCTGGCTGATCGGCCTGGCGCTGGCCGCGTTGCTCGCGTTCGTGATCCGGCCGGTGCTGGTCGGGCTGCTGCTGTGGCCGATAAGGCTGCGTCCAGGCGAGCGGATCTTCGTGCTGTGGGGCGGACTGAAGGGCGCGGTGCCGATTCTGCTCGGCGCCTACATCGTGCAGGCCGGGGTGAGCCAGTCAACCCGCGTCTACGAGATCATCTTCGCGGTGGTCGCGTTCTCGGTGATCGTGCAGGGCGGCACCATCCCGGTGCTGGCGCGCTGGCTGAAGCTGCCGCTGCGGACCGTCGAGCCCGAGCCGTGGAGCCTCGGCATCCGGTTCGCCGAGGAACCGGAGAACCTGTTCCGGTGCGTGGTCGAGGCCGGATCCCGGGCGGACGGCGCGCTGGTGGCCGATCTGCCGCTGCCAGAGGACGCCTGGGTGAGCTTCGTCATCCGGGCGGGCCGGCTGGAACCGGCTCGGGGCGACACCCAGGTGCAGGTCGGTGACGAGGTGGTGCTGCTCGCCGAGGGCGCCGACGAAGCTGGCCTGCGCGCGATCTTCCGCTAGGCCGCCGGCCGGCCGGCGCCGGCCCGGGTCAGGCCAGGTACGCCATCAGGCCGCGCGCCCCGCCGTCGCCCTCCTGGTGCCGCAGGACCATCGAGAACCGGAAGATCTCGCCGCGGATGGCGGTCCTGGTGAACGAGACCGGCACCTCCCCCGGCCCGAGATCCAGCACGCTCAGCAGGAAGGCCTGGCTGTCCCCGCGCAGCCCGAGCAGGTCGGCCTCGAACTCGTTCAGCCTGGTCAGCTCGATGGTCACGGCCGAACTGGCGACCTGGACGCCGTAGCCGCTGGCTAGCTGGTCGGGCACGTCCGGCCCGCGCACGGCCAGTTCCGGCAGGCCGGCCTCGCAGGCCCGGGCGAGGTCGGGGCTGGCGTCCGCGCGCAGGTACATCTGGCTGACCGCCACCGGCCGCCCGTCCACCTCCTGGGTGTAGGTGAGCTCGACGACGGCGGTGGCCGGACCGATGCCCAGCAGGCGGGCGACGCTGCCGCCGGCCGGGACCTGACGCTCGTCGACCAGGCGGCCGAGCACGACCGGGCCGGGCCGGTTCGGCTCGGCCCAGTTCCTGGCGCCGATCGTCGCCTCCCACCGGAACTTGGGCTCGGCGACCATGCTCCGGCGTCCCTTGGCCCGGGAGATCTGGCCATCGGCCTCGAGCACGTCGAGGGCCTGGCGGATCACCGTGCGGCTCACCCCGAACCGCTGCTCCAGGTCGGCCTCGGATGGCAGGAGGTCGCCGGGGCGCCAGGTCCCCCGCTCGATCTCCTCTTTCAGGATTCCCTGGAGCTGGTAGTAGAGCGGGATCGGGCTGCCCCGATCGATCCGCCGGAACTCCCCCTCGGACAGCGAGCCCACCTCCCGTGACCTGGCCCGAGCGTCCTGCTGGCCCGCCGGGCGTGGCGTACAGCCGTCGAAACGGAGCTGTCGCGGCTATTGACCCACGAAACGGACAATCCTAGGATCACAGGATTATACCCGTGCGATCCGTTACCGGCGGCGAGCACACCGTGACGTGCGGGATGGGCGGCGGCGCACCATGAACATTCTTGTCACCGGCGGCACCGGCTTCGTCGGCAGGCACCTTGTCGACCGACTGGCAGCGTCCGGCCACCGGGTGGTCAGCTACAACCGGGACTTTACCGCCCGCGCCTGCTCGGCCGTCGTGCCCGGCGCGGACATCAGCATCGGGCCTGGGCACATCGCGGGCTGGGACCGGCAACGGGATGGCCTGGCGGAGTACGTCGACTGGCTACGAGACCGACTGGGTGAGCGACATGCTGCGAATCGACGTGCACCTGCACATGTATCCCAGGGCGGCGGACGGCAGGCACTGGAAGACCGGCTACGAGATCTGGGAGTACGGGCCGCATCAGGAGGTGGCCGGCAGCCCGGATGACGGGACGGCCGAGCAGGCGTCGGCCGCGCTGGCCAGGGGCGGGTTCGCGCACGCCGTCGCGCTCAACCTGTTCGTGATCGACATGCAGCGGCGCCAGTTCGAGGCGTCGCTGCCACCGCAGACCGATCCGGCGGGCCGGGCAGCGGCACTGGCTGAGTTCGAGCACTCCGTTGGCGACCGCTACGTCGGCCACAACCGGTGGCTGATGGACGCGGTGGCCGGACGCCCGGAGATCACCGGGTTCCCGGCCGCCGATCCGTGGGCGCTGCCGCCGGACCGGAACGTCGCCCACCTCCGCGAGATGGCCGAACGCGGCGCCCGGGGCATTAAGATCCACCCGGTACTGCAGCGCTTCGAGGTCGCCGATCCGCGGATGCGGCCGGTCTACGCGGCG
>JAJYTW010000326.1 GCA_021792855.1 Actinomycetes bacterium | reverse complement strand
ACCGGCGCTAACGCAATCATTTGGTCAAGAAAATAAATGCCGCCAGACGGTAATTCTGGACATTCACCGACTGGTCAGGGAACGCCGGAATCCGGGCTCAGACCGGGGTGACCCCGTGCCTGCGCCGGGAGAACCCGCGATCCTTGCCGGCCGCCGCGGCGAACCTGCGGATCAATTCCGAGCGCAGGCCCTCTGGCTCGACGATGTCGTCGATGACCAGTTCCCCGGCCAGCCGCAGCACGTCAATGTCCTCCTCATAAGCGTCCCGGAGCCGTTGCGTCTCCTGGTCCTTCTCCGCAGGGTCGGCGATGGCCGCGAGCTTGTTGAAATACACCGCGTTGACGGCGGCCTCGGCGCCCATCACGGCGATCTTCGCGGTCGGCAGCGCGAGTGTGGCATCCGGGTCGAAGCCCGGCCCGGCCATCGCGTACAGGCCGGCCCCGTAGGCCTTGCGGACGATGACGCTGATCTTGGGCACCGTCGCCTCGGAGACCGCGCTGATCATCTTCGCGCCGTGCCGGATGATGCCCTGCTTCTCGACCGCCGTGCCGACCATGAACCCGGGCACGTCGGCGAGGAACAGCAGCGGCACGCCGAAGGCGTCGCACAGCTGGATGAATCGCGCGGCCTTGTCCGCGGAGTCCACGAACAGCACGCCGCCCTTGAACATCGGGTTGTTCGCGACCACGCCGATCACCTGGCCGTTCAGCCGGGCGAACCCGACCACGACCTCCCGCGCCCACAGCGCGTGGATCTCGAAGAGCGAGCCGGCGTCGACGATGCCGCGGACGAACCGCCGCATGTCGAAGGCCCGGCGCTCGCTGGTCGGGACCAGGTCGCGCAGGCTGATCGGATCCGGGTCGGTCGGCGCGGCGGCCGGCGGCGCGGCCTGCCAGTTGCCCGGGAGATAGGACAGGTAGGACCGGACCGCGCCGATCGCGTCGGGCTCGTCGGCGGCCAGGTAGTGCCCGCAACCGGAGACCGTGCAGTGCATCCGGGCGCCGCCCATGTCCTCCAGCGTGGTCCGCTCGCCGACCACCATCTCGACCATCCGGGGGCTGCCCAGGTACATCGAGGCGTTGCCGTCCACCATCGCCACGTAGTCGCAGAACGCCGGGATGTAGGCACCGCCGGCCGCCGACGGGCCGAACAGCGCGCAGGCCTGGGGGATCGACCCGGAGGCGCGCACCTGGGTGTGGAAGATCTTGCCCGCCCCGCGGCGGCCGGGGAACATCTCCACCTGGTCGGTGATCCGGGCCCCGGCCGAGTCGACCAGGTAGATCATCGGGATGCCCGCGCCGTACGCCTTCTCGATGATCCTGATGATCTTCTCCACCGTCCGGGCGCCCCAGGACCCGGCCTTGACGGTGGAGTCGTTGGCCATCAGCGCGACCGGGCGCCCGTCGACGGTCGCCGTCCCGGTGATCACGCCGTCCGCGGGCAGTCCGTCCGCAAGCGCGTTGGCGAAGATCCCGTCCTCGGCGAAGCTGCCGGCGTCCACCAGCAGGGCGATCCGGTCCCTGGCGAACAGCTTGCCGGCCGCGGCCGCCGACTCGTGATACTTCGGCGCACCGCCGGCCGCGATCCGCGCCCGGACCTCCGGCAGATCGGCGTGCGCGGCGTGCTGGCCGGCGGTGACCTCCGCGGGGCCGGCGTGGGCGGCTGCTGACGGCTCATTCTTCGCGGCACTCACGATCGTGAGCGTACCGACCGCCGCAACCCCGCTATCGCTCAGCACGAAGAGAAAGTCGCCACGGCTGCCACCAACTCTCCGCGTTCCCGGCACGGCAGGCGGCCGGCGGACGGCCGCCAGCGGGTCAGGCCGGGATTGTCCGGGTTCGCGGCCCGGCCCGGAGCACCTGCGAGGGCAGCGTCCGGCCGATGATCCGCTCCGCGTCGGCCGCCGCGTCGATCATCGCCTCGAGATCGATGCCAGTTCCGATGCCCATGTCCGCCACCATGTGCACGAGTTCCTCGGTGGCGATGTTGCCGGTCGCGCCCGGTGCGTACGGGCAGCCGCCGAGGCCGCCGACCGAGGCGTCGAAGTCGGCCACCCCGAGTTCGAGCGCGGCCAGCACGTTAGCCAGGCCGGTCCCCCGGGTGTTGTGGAAGTGCAGGTTAAGCGCGGCGTCGGGGTAGGCCGAGCGGAAACCGCCGACCAGCGACCAAACCCGGGTGGGCGTCGCCATCCCGGTCGTGTCGCCGAACGAGATCGAGTCCGCGCCGTCGGCGATCGCCCGGCCGGCCACCCCGAGCACCCGGCTCTCCGGCACATCGCCCTCGTACGGGCAGCCCCACGCGGTAGAGATGATCACCTGGCAGGTGGCGCCCTGCTGGTGCGCCGCGTCGATGATCGCGGCGATGTCGTCCAGGGACTCCGCCGTCGATCGGTTCACGTTCTTGCGGTTGTGGGTGTCCGAGGCGGACACCACCACCTCGATCTCGGTCAGTCCGGCGGCCAGGGCCCGCGCCGCGCCGCGCAGATTGGGGACCAGCGCCGAGTAGCGCACCCGCTCGGAGCGCTCGATCCGACGCCAGACCTCGTCGGCGTCGGCCATCTGCGGGATCGCCTCCGGACGGACGAACGAGACCGCCTCGATCCGGCGCACGCCGGTGCCCGACAGCCGGTCGATGAGCTCGATCTTCGCCTCGGTCGGCACCGGGGCCTCGTTCTGCAGGCCATCTCGCGGGCCGACCTCGCGGACCGAGATGCGGCTGGGCAGATCAGACATCGGCGCTGCTCCCCTCGTGCTCGGCGGCGGACGGGCCGCCGCCGGTGCTTCCACTCGCCGCGGGGCCACTCGCCGCGGGGCCACTCGCCGCGGGGCCACTCGCCGCGGTCTCGCGGCCGGACCAGGCCGACGGCCAGGACGGCCGGCGCTTCTGCACGAACGCCGCGATGCCCTCGCGCCGGTCGGCCGACGTCGCCGCGGTCCGCCAGGCCGCGTCCTCCACGTCCAGCGCCGGGCCGAGCGGCAGCGCCGCCCCGTTGCGCAGCGCGCGCTTGGCCGCCCGCACCGCGACCGGCGAGTTCGCCGCGATCCGCCGGGCCAGGTCCAGGGCGTGCTCCCGCGCGGTACCGGCAGGCACCCGGCGGTCGACCAGCCCGATCGCCTCGGCCTCCTCGACGCCGACCTTGCGGCCGGTGAAGATCAGCTCAGCGGCCCGGCCCGGGCCGATCCGGCGGCCGAGCAGTTGCGTGCCGCCGCAGCCCGGCACCAGGCCGACGCCGGTTTCGGGCAGGCCGAGCACCGCGGTCTCGTCGGCCACGATCACATCGCAGTTCAGCGCGAGCTCGCAGCCGCCGCCCAGGGCGAATCCGTGCACGGCCGCGATCACCGGCTGCGGCATTCCAAGCAGCGCGCCGAACGCGGACCGGAACGCCGGTCGCTGCGCCAGGATCTGCTCGTCGCTCATCGCCGCGCGTTCCTTCAGGTCGGCCCCGGCACAGAACGCGCGCTCGCCGGCCGCCCACAGCACCACCGCGCGGACCCCGGGATCGGCGCCAACCTCGGTGCAGTACCGGTCGAGCAGCACCAGCGTGGCGGTGTCCAGCGCGTTCATCGCCGCCGGGCGGTTCAGGAAGATCTCGGTCACCTGGTCCTCGCCTCGCCGCACGACGACACTGCGCTCACCGCTCATGGTCTTAAAGGCTAGTCGGCACCCGATTGATCGCGTCGGTATGGGGAAGCCAGGACCCGGCATTACCGGCACCCAGGGGCGAGGC
>JAJYTW010000325.1 GCA_021792855.1 Actinomycetes bacterium | reverse complement strand
GGAGGCCGAGCAGCGCGAGCTGTACCCGGCGCTGAACCGGCTGCTCGGCGGCAGCGACGCGACCGCCACGATGAGCCGGGCACACGCCGAGATCGGCCACCAGATCCGCCGGCTCGGCCAGCTTGTGGACGACATCGGGGACGGCCCGCCGGATCAGGTGGACCTCGCCGACCTGCGCGCGCTGCTGTACGGGCTGCACGCGATCCTGCGGCTGCACACCGCCCAGGAGGACGAGAGCTACCTGTCCCTGGCCGAGGAGGAGCCGGTGCCGACCTAACCGGCCGGACGGGTCACCAGGCCACGTCGAGGTAGATCCGGCCAGGCAGCTCGCCGACCCGGTACCTGGTCGGTCCCGCCAGGCCGAGGCCGATCGACAGCACGCCCTCGAAGTCGCCGGTCACCGCGTAGGCCCGGAGCATCGGGTAGCCAACGACCTGGATGTGCTGCGGCAGGTCGGTGGCGGCGCTGGAGCCGTGCCCCTGGGCCGGGGTCAGCCTGATCACCAGGAAGGCGGCGCCGGGCAGCCGGACAAGCTGACCGGAGGCATCCCGGGTGACACTCGTGACGAAGCTGACCGAGTATCCGGGAAGGGTCCCGCTGATGTCGATGACCAGTCGGTCGAACCGGCAGTCGGGGTGGGATCCGGTCCGGATCCCGGTGGCCACCGGCACCGGCGGGACGGCGATGTCCCTGGTCACGGTGAGCGGGGCGGAGCGCCAGCCACCCGGGCAACTGGCCGGCGTCGCGGTGGGCGTCGCCGACGAGGTGGCCGGGGCGGGGCTGGCCGGGGAACTGGCCGGGGAACTGGCCGGGGCCGGCGAGGACGGGCCCGCCGGGGTGGTCGCGGTCCCGCAGGCGGTTATCCCCGCGAGGACGGCGATCGGAGCGAGCAGGCGAACCGGGAATCCGCGGTAGCGCATGAGAGCCTCCTGGCGCCGCGGGCCGGGGACCCTGGCGCTGGTCGCGTGCGCCGGTGCCACCAAGTCTGCCCGCCGCGGACCGGCCCAGTCCGGGGCCGAAGGCCCGCGACGCGCGCCGGTCGGCCCGACCGTCCGGGGGCCTTTGCCCCTAACCGGTCACCGCGGTCGATGTCACCGTCATAGGCAGGAGGGCCAGGACCGAAGGGGGCTGAGATGCCGAGCCTCGTGGCTGACGTCATGACATTCAACGTGGTCGCGGTGCGCCGCGACGCCGAGTTCAAGGAGATCGTCGAGGTCATGCACCGGCGGCGGCTGAGTGCCTTCCCGGTGCTCGATGACCACGACAACGTGGTCGGCGTGGTCTCCGAGGCTGACCTGCTGCCCAGGCAGGCCTACCCGGCCCGGCCCTCGGCCGTCCGGCACGACCCGCGCCGCAAGGTCCCGGTCAAGGCGGGGGCGCTGACCGCCGGTGAGCTGATGACCAGCCCGGCGATCACGATCCAGGCCCGGGCCACGGTCTCGCAGGCCGCGCGGGTGATGCAGGGCCACCAGATCAAGCGGCTCCCGGTGGTCGGCGACGACGGCAAGCTGATCGGGATCGTGAGCCGGGTAGACCTGCTCGGCGTCTACGACCGCCCGGACGCGGCGATCGCCGCGGAGATCACCGAGCGGGTGATCGCCGGTGACTTCGTGCTCGATCCCCGGGAGTTCACGGTGGGCGTCTCCGGCGGCGTGGTGACCATCTCCGGCCGGGTGGAACGGCACGCGGTCGCGCTCAGCCTGCTGGAGGCGATCTGGGAGGTGGCCGGCGTGGTGGACGTGCGGGACCGGCTGAGCTACCCGGTCCGGCGGTAACCGGATCTGGCCGGCCAGCCCGGATCTCGCCGGGCAGCGCAGCGGGCCCCGGCCGGGTGACCGGCCGGGGCCCGCTGCGTTCCTCCCGGCGCTGGCGGCCGGGGGAGGCGGCCGCTACTTGGCCGCCCTGGGCCTCGTGATCGGGATGTGCTTCTCGGCCTTCTCGGCCTCCTTCTCCCTCAGGCTCACGTCCACCTGGAGGATGCCCTTGTCGTAGCTGGCCGAGATGTGGTCCTCGTCGGCGCCGGCCGGCAGCACCACCCGGCGGGTGAAGACGCCGTACCGGAACTCCGAGTGCGACTTGTCGACCTCCTCCTCGCTCCGCTCGGCGCGGATCGTCAGGACTCCCTCGTTCACCGAGATGTCGACCTCGCTGTCCGGGTCGATGCCCGGCAACTCGGCCCGGACGATGTAGTGCCCGTCCTTGACGAAGTCCTCAAGCCGCATCGCCTGGCCCGAGAACGGACGGAACATCGTCATCGGCGAGTCCATCCAGTCAAACAGGTCCAGGAACGGCCGGTTCTCCTTGCGTGTCAGCGTGCTCATCGAAAGCGGACCCCCCTCCGCGTTTGCAGCGATCGCTCCGCATGCCAGTCCAGCACCGGCCTGTCGCGCCCGCCAGGGGCGAACGGCACCGGCCGCCGGGATCTTCGCCCGGCACGCACACTGACCGGCCTACCCGGCGGGCGCTGGCTGATGCCCGCTGGCCGGGCCGATCTGACCAAGGTCCCCGGCACCCGGGCCGGCCTGCTCTGGGTAGCCAGCGCGGCTGTGGACAAGAGTGAGAACAGTGAGGTCGTGAGGGGGAGCCATGGCCGTGATGTCGGAGTCGGACGAGTTGTCCGCCGCGGAGGCGCTGAGGCTGCTCGGCGAGGTGCGATTCGGCCGGGTGGTCTTCACCAGCCGGGCGATGCCCAGCGTCCGGCCGGTGCGGCATGTCCTGGCGGGGAACCAGATCGTGATCTCGATCGGCCCCGAGCTTGTGCTCGGCCCGCCGGTGCCCGGCGGCCAGACCGTGGTCGCCTACGAGGCCGACCAGCTTGACTCGACCGGCCGGGTCGGCTGGAGCGTCGTCGTGATCGGCCGGGCCAGGCCGGTCACCGGCGAGGCCGAGCAGCGGAGCCTGCGGGCGCTGCTGGCGGCCGGCGGCCGGGCCGAGCGGCTGGTCGCGATCAGCACCGACGTGGTCACCGGGTTCCGGCTCACTCCAGGGCCGGGCGAGCCGGTGGCGGCCCGTTCCTGAGCGAAACCGCCGGGGGCTACCTGGCGCCGGTGGTGACCGGGAAGCGCAGCCGCGCCGCGGCGGTGAACGGCGCCTCCCGCACCGCGGTCACCTGGCCGCCGGCGTCCAGCGCCCGTCCGGCCATCACCTCAAGCAGGTCGGGAACCGGCGCCTGAGCGCTCCCCGGCTCCGGGCAGTCGCAGTCGCCTGCCTCCCGGCTCAGCGCCCCGCAGGCCTCGCAGGCGAACCCCGGGACCACCTTCTCGTCGGCCAGGATCAGCTCGCCGACGGCGCCGGTGCGGATCGCGGCCAGGCAGCCGGCCAGTTCGGTGGTGACCGTCGTGTCCGGTGGCTCGCTCAGCACCTCGCGCACCAGGCCGGCCTCGGCGGCCCTGGCCCACTCCGCCACCGCGGGCTCGGCCAGTTCGCGCACCCGTGCCGGGGTCGCGGTCTGCAGATCGACGCTGAACGTGCCGATCACCGCATCGGTGACCGGACGCGCGGCGATCGCGAGGAACTGCCTGACCTCGCTGTCCTGGCCGCCGATCAGCAGCGGGCGCGGTGTCCCGCCGTCCGGGCCACGCAGGATCGCCATCGTGTCGCGGAAGTGCTGCCTGGACAACTGGATGATCCGTTGCTGGATGCGGTAGGACTCCAGGCCGTACCAGCCGGCGAAGCCGGTGCTCGGCACGCCGGCGCCGGTCCGCTGGGCGACCGTCTCGATCCGGTCGTCGCTGATCGCCAGGATCCA
>JAJYTW010000324.1 GCA_021792855.1 Actinomycetes bacterium | reverse complement strand
CGATCTTGAACGCCGGAATCGTCGACGGTGACTGGGTTGCGGTGCGTCAGCAGCCGGTCGCCGAGAACGGCGACATCATCGCGGCGATGATTGACGGCGAGGCGACGGTAAAGACGTTCAAGCGCTCGGCCGACCACGTCTGGCTAATGCCGCACAACCCCGCCTACGACCCGATTCCCGGGGACGAGGCCGAGGTGCTCGGCAAGGTCGTGGCCGTGCTGCGCCGGGTCTAGGCGGCCCGGCGACTAGTCCGGGACGATGCTGACCAGCTTCGGCGCGCGAACGATCACCTTGCTGACCCCGCGGCCCGCCAGGGCGCGCTCGACGCCGGGAGCGGCCAGGGCCAGCGCGCGCAACTCGTCCTCGCTGATGTCCGGAGCGACCTCCAGCCGGTCCCGGACCTTGCCGGACACCTGCACGACGCAGGTCACCTGATCCTCGACCAGCAGCGCCGGGTCAGGCACCGGCCAGCTAGCCGCCGCCACCGACGGCTCCTTGCCCAGCAACTCCCAGCACTCCTCGGCCGTGTACGGCGCGAATGGCGACAGCAGGATGGCCAGCGTCTCTGCCGCCTCGCGGACCGCGGGGTCCGCGGCACCGGCGCCGGAGTCGATCGTGCGCCTCGCGGCGGTGGTCAGCTCCATCAGCCGGGCTACCGCGACGTTCAGCCGGGCCGCCTCGATCAGCCGGGTAACCTCGTCGATCGTCCGGTGCGTCACCCGCCGCAGCGCGATGTCACCACCGCCCGCCGCGCCGGCGACCAGGGCAGCACCGGCGGCCGGCGGGGCGGCGCCCGCCTCGGCCACGACCCGCACCACCCGGCCCAGGAACTTAACCGACGCCTCGGGCCGCACGTCGGCCCAGTCGATGTCGTCCTCAGGCGGGCTCGCGAACAGCATCGTCAGCCGGATCGCGTCCACGCCGTGCGCGGCTAGCTGCTTGCCCAGGTCCACGCCATTGCCCAGGGACTTCGACATCGCCTTGCCCTGGTTGATCACCTGGCCCTGGTTCACCAGCCGGGTGAACGGCTCGGTGAAGTCCACCATGCCCATGTCGTGCAGGACCTTGGTGAAGAACCTGCTGTACAGCAGGTGCAGGATCGCGTGCTCGACGCCACCCACGTACAGATCGATCGGGCACCAGCGCCGAACCGCATCCACGTCGAACGGGCCGTGCTCGAACCCCGGCGAGCAGTACCGCAGGAAGTACCACGACGAGTCCACGAAGGTGTCCATCGTGTCGGTGTCCCGCCTGGCGGGTCCCGCGCACTTGGGGCATGTGGTGTCTACCCAGTCGCTGGCGGCGGCCAGCGGCGAGGTCCCCTTCGGCGCCAGGTCGGCGCCGCGCAGGTCGGGCAGCAGCACCGGCAGTTGCTCGTCCGGCACCGGGACCTCGCCGCAGGCGTCGCAGTACACGATCGGGATCGGCGCGCCCCAGAACCGCTGCCGCGACACCAGCCAGTCCCGCAGGCGGTAGCTGACGGCCGCCCGGCCCAGGCCCTTGCCCGCCAGGATGTCGGTAATCGAGGCGATCGCCTCGCCCTTGGTCATGCCGTCCAGCGGGCCGGAGTTGACCAGGACGCCGTCGCCCGGCGTGGCCTCGCCGGTCTGCGCCGGGTCGGGCAGATCGGTCTGCACGACCACCCGGACCGGCAGGTCAAAGACCCGGGCGAAGTCCAGGTCGCGCTGGTCGTGCGCCGGAACCGCCATGATCGCGCCGGTTCCGTAGTCGGGCAGCACATAGTCGGCCGCCCAGACCGGGATGCGCTCCCCGTTCACCGGGTTGATCGCGTGCCGCCCCAGGAACACGCCGGTCTTCGGCCGCTCGGCCGACTGCCGCTCGATGTCGGACAGCTTGCGGACCTGATCCAGGTACTGCTCGAAGTCCGCCCTGCGCTCGGGCAGGCACAGCCGGGCGGCCAGCGGGGAGTCGGCCGCTACCACGAAGAACGTCGCGCCGTACAGCGTGTCCGGGCGGGTGGTGAACACGGTCACCGGCTCGTCGAAGTCCTCGATCTCGAACCGGACCTCGGCGCCCTCGCTGCGGCCGATCCAGTTGCGCTGCATCAGCAGCACCCGGTCCGGCCACTTGCCCTCCAGGTCGCCCATGTCGGCCAGCAACCGGTCGGCGTAGTCGGTGATCCGGAAATACCACTGGGTCAGCACGCGGCGCACCACCTCGGTGCCGCAGCGCTCGCACTTGCCGGCCACGACCTGCTCGTTCGCCAGGACGGTCTGGTCCTTCGGGCACCAGTTCACGTGCCCCTCGCCGCGATACGCCAGGCCGCGCTCGTACAGTCGCAGGAACAGCCACTGGGTCCACCGGTAGTACTCGGCGTCGCAGGTATGCAGCCGCCTGGACCAGTCGAATGACGTGGCGTAACGCCGGAACGACGCCGCCTGGGTCTCGATGTTCCGGTAGGTCCAGTCGGCGGGGTGCGAGTTGCCGCGGATAGCCGCGTTCTCCGCTGGCAGGCCGAACGCGTCCCAGCCGATCGGGTGCAGCACGTTGTGACCACGCAGGAAGTAGTACCGCGCCATGGCATCGGCGACCGCGTACGCCTCCGCGTGCCCCATGTGCAGGTCGCCGGATGGGTACGGGAACATATCGAGCACGTAGGTGCGCGGCCGGGTGTCCGCCGGATCGTCGCTGGCCCGGAACAGGTCCATCGACTCCCACCGGGCCAGCCACTTGTCCTGGACCGTGCGGGGATCCCACTTGTCCTGGGCCTGATCGGTCGCGGCGGCCTGCGGGTGACCGGGACCCGCCGCCTCCGCGTTCTCAACGGCTGTCATTGCTTCCTCGCGATGTCAGTAGGACGGTCAGCATCCGGTGTGGGCCTGGGCTGGTAAACAAAATGCCCCCCGATCCACGAGGGGCAGCCGCGCCAACGATCCAGAGGGTCGGCGCGGCTAGGTAAGAAGCAGCACGGTGCGACGCACGCCACCAAGGGTATCGCACCGGCCGGACGCGGCGCCATCAGACAAGGCACCGCACCCGGGCCGTTCGCCGGGCGGCCGACACCCGATGACGAGAGCACCCGCACCCTTGCAAGTGCGGATTGATAATGCGAAAAGCGCATTGAATTTCCTGAACATTAGCTAGACGTGGCCACGCCGAGAATGTTCCTTGACCTTCTACGTCGCGCCTGCGGATAATGGCTTCTCGATCGGCCATGACGGTCCCCCGCCGCATGTGTAACGCAGTCATAGCTGGTCAAGCGGCATGTTCGTGAGCAGCTCCGGCCTGGCCGGGAGCGCATAAGACATTTCATGTTCGGGGGACTGATGATTAGTCGACGTTGCCGGGAATGCGGGGAACTGGCCGGCGGCCAATGCCGGCGCCGCCGGTCCGGCGGGCTCGGGGCCGCACGATGAAGCGGACCCACGGCAGCGACCGCGACGACGCGACCGGCCTGGCCGATCGGCCGGACGGTCCGGACGGCGGCCCCGGCGCCGGCACCGTGAGCGGCCCGGCCGTGCTGGCCGGCATCGGCGGCACGGACGTCGCCTATGAGCCGCGCCGGATCGCGATCGTCGGTCTGGCCTGCCGGTTTGCCGATGCCGACGATCCGGCCAGCCTGCTCGACCTGATCACGACCGGCAGGCGGGCGTTCCGCCGGATCCCGCCGTGCAGGGTTGACCTGGCCGACTACTACAGCGCGACCCCGGGCACTCCCGACGCGACCTACAGCACCCGGGCGGCCCTGATCGAGGGCTGGCGATTTGACCGCGCGGCGTTCGGCGTC
>JAJYTW010000323.1 GCA_021792855.1 Actinomycetes bacterium | reverse complement strand
CGCGACCAGCCGGGAGATGCTCAGCTCCGGCGCGGTCGCGACCACGTCCCTGAACCGCAGCCAGACGTCCGGCATCGGGTGGTCACCGGTCGGCAGGCCGGTGTTGGCCGCGACCACCCGGGCGAACCGGTCCGGCCGCTCGGCGACTAGGCGCAGCCCGATCAGACCGCCCCAGTCCTGGCCGACCAGGGTGGCCCCGTGCAGGTCGAGGGCGTCGAACACCAGCCTGCCGGTCCATTCGACGTGCCTGGCGTAGCTGTGGTCGGCGATCTCGGCAGGCTTGTCGGACCGGCCGAACCCGATCAGGTCCGGTGCGATCGCGCGCAGGCCGGCGTCGGCCAGCACCGGGAGCAGCGTGCGGTACAGAAACGACCAGCTTGGCTCGCCGTGCAGCAGCAGCACCGGCTCACCGTCGTCCGGCCCGGCCTGCACGTAGGCCATCCGCAGTCCGCCGACGTCGGCGTACCGCGGCTGATAGTCGAAGTCGGGCAGCCCGGCGAACCTGTCCTCCGGCGTGCGCAGCACCCGCATGACTCACCCTCCCCGGTGACGGATCTGCCCGCAAGTCTCCCATGGGTCCGGCCGGCCGCGCCGCGTGACGTGGCCGCGGCCGGCCGGATCGCCGCCTGGCCTACAGCCGGTCGAACCGGGCCTGGAAGAACCGCAGGTAGCGTGGCTCGAACGTCATGACGAGCCCCTTGGCGGACTCGCGGCTGGCGTAGACCGCCTCGACCGCCTCGGCGACGATGTCCATGTGCGCCTGGGTGTACACCCGGCGGGGGATGGTCAGCCTGGTCAGTTCCAGCTTCGGCCGGTTGTGGTCGCCGGTCTTGGGATTCCGCCCGGCCGAGACGATGCCGCGCTCCATGCTCCGGATGCCGGAGTCCAGGTACAGCTCAGCGGCCAGGGTCTGGGCCGGGAACTGGTCCTGCTCCAGGTGCGGGTAGAACCGCCGGGCGTCCAGGAAGATGGCGTGCCCGCCGACCGGCTTGACGAACGGGATGCCCGCCCCGTCCAGCAGGTCGCCCAGGTAGCGGATCTGGCCGATCCTGGACCTGATGTGATCGTCGCTGACCGACTCGGCGATGCCGATGGCGAGCGCCTGCATATCCCGGCCGGCCAGGCCGCCGTAGGTGTGCAGGCCCTCGAATACGATCACCAGGTTGCTGGCCTCCTCGAACAGCGTCTCGTCGTTCAGCGCCAGCCAGCCGCCGATGTTGACCAGCGAGTCCTTTTTCGCCGACATCCAGGCGCCGTCGGTGTAGGAGCAGAACTCGCGCAGGATCTCGGCGACCGGACGGCCCTCGTAGCCTGGCTCGCGCTCGGCGATGAAGAAGGCGTTCTCGACCATCCGGGTGGCGTCGAGGAAGACCTTGATCCCGTGCTGGTCGCACAGTTCCCGCACGGCCCTGACGTTGGCCATGGCGACCGGCTGGCCGCCGGCCATGTTGACCGTCCCGGCCAGGCTCACGTAGGCGATCTGGTCCGCGCCCGCGCGCGCGATCAGATCCGCCAGCTTGGCGAGGTCGATGTTGCCCTTGAACGGGTGCTCGCTGGCCGGGTCGTGCGCCTCGTCGATGATCACGTCGACGAACGTGCCGCCGGCCCGCTCCTGGTGCTCGCGGGTGGTGGTGAAGTACATGTTGCCCGGCACGTACTGGCCGGGCTTGATCGCGACCTGGCTGATCAGGTGCTCGGCCCCGCGTCCCTGGTGGGTCGGCAGCACGTGCCGGTAGCCGTAATACTCCCGGACCGCCTCTTCGAGGGCGTAGAAGTTGCGGGACCCGGCATAGGCCTCGTCGCCGAGCATCATCCCGGCCCACTGCCGGTCGCTCATCGCGCTGGTGCCCGAGTCGGTCAGCAGGTCGATGTAGACATCCTCGGAGCGGAGCAGGAAGGTGTTGTAGCCGGCCTGTGCGAGCGCCCGTTCCCGCTCCTCGGGGGTGGTGATCCGGAGCGGCTCGACCATCTTGATCTTCCACGGTTCGGCCCACGACCGGCGGCCTAGCTGGCGGCCCGTCGTCTCCGGGTGTCGTGTGGTCATGTTCCCCTCCTCGTCGGACTGGCCAGATATGACAACAGGTTCCGACAGTCGCTGCAAGCTGCGCAACTATCCCTCTGTGAGCTAGACAAAATGATTAGTTATAACGGAATGTAGCTGGCAAAGATGTGAGCACAGTGCTGGCTCGCCCGGCGCCGGCCCGCACGGCGATGGCGGGCGGCGGAACGGGGCATGATGGCATCCGGGGCATCCGGGCCGAAGGGGGAGGCATGCCGTGGAGCGGATGAGCACGCTCGACGCCGGCTTCTACTTCGTCGAGCACGAGAACGTCCCGATGCACATCGGCACGCTGACCGTGTTCGAGGGCCCCGCGCCGAGCTACGACGACCTGCTCGCGCTGTACTCGGCGAAGCTCGCGGCGGTGCCGCGGTACCGGCAGGTGGTGCGGACCACGCCGGGCGGCATGTTCCGGCCGTACTGGGCCGACGATCCGGAGTTCGAGATCGGCTATCACCTGCGGCACTCGGCGGTGCCGCCGCCCGGCGGCCCGGCCCAGCTCATGGCGATGGCGGCGCGGGTGCTCGCGCAGAAACTGGACCGGGCCAGGCCGCTCTGGGAGGCATGGTTCCTTGAGGGGCTGGACGGCGGCCGGTGGGCGATCATCTCCAAGGTGCACCACTGCATGGTCGACGGGATCGGCGGCTCGGATCTGATGGCTGCCCTGTTCGACATCGGACCGGACGGCGAGCCGCCACAGCCGGTGCCGTGGACCCCGGAACGCGGCCCGTCCGTGGCCACGGTGGTTGCCAGCGGCGTCCTCGACGACGTGGTCGCGCCGGTCCGCCAGCTAGTCAGCCTGCCCCGCCTGGCGCGCAGGCGGCTGGGCACGGCCGGGCAGACGCTGTCCTACGCAGCGGGCCTGACCCGGGCGGCGGGTCGGCTGACCGCGCGGTCCGCGAGGTCGCTGAACGGGCCGATCGGCCCGCACCGCCGGTGGGCCTGGACGACCGCCAGCCTGACCGAGGTCAAGGCGATCAAGAACGGCCTCGGCGGGACCGTGAACGACGTCGTGCTCGCGGCGATCACCGCCGGCTTCCGTGACCTGCTCGCCGAGCGGGGCGAACTCAGCCAGGGCCTGGTGGTCCGGTCCCTGATCCCGGTCTCCCTGCGCGGGGCGGACGACCGGCAACTGTCCAGCAACAAGCTCTCGGCGATGCTGGCCAACCTGCCGGTCGGCGAACCCGACCCGGTACGCCGGCTGGAACTGCTGCACGACCAGATGGCCGACCTCAAGGCCACCCGGCAGGCGGTCGGACCCGAGATCCTCACCGACCTGGTCGGACTGGCCGCCGCCCCGGTGCTCGCCCGCGGGGCCCGCGCCGCGTTCCGGCTGCCGCAACCACTGGTGCAGACCATCACCACGAACGTGCCCGGGCCAGGGTTCCCGCTGTACCTGCTCGGACGCAAGATGGTGCAGGCCTACCCGTACGTGCCGATCGCCGACCGGCTGCTGCTCGGCGTCGCGATCTTCTCCTACCTGGACACCTTCTATTTCGGGATCACCGCCGAGTACCGCCAGATCTCCCCGGCGGATCTGCGGACCTTCATCGATGGCATCAACCGCGGCATCGCCGACCTTAGCGCCGAGGTCCCGGCCGCGGCGCGGCGGCGGCCCGGACGCGGAGGGTCCGGGCGGGGGAGACCGACGGGGTGAGGGTGTTGTTGCCGAGGTACCTGGCGGTGATCTGGTAG
>JAJYTW010000052.1 GCA_021792855.1 Actinomycetes bacterium | reverse complement strand
CCGGACTGAACGGCTCACCGCCCGCGATGTTGAACAGCGTCGCGCCCAGGAAGGTGAGCACGAAGGTCACCAGCAGGACCAGCACGAGACGCACGTACTTGGTCAGGTTGTCGTAGATCTTCCGGCCCTGCTCGACCGCGAAGACGATGGTCGCGAAGTTGTCGTCGGACAGGATCAGCCGGCCCGCGTCCTTGGCGACCTCGGTGCCGGTGCCCATCGCGATCCCGATGTCAGCGGCCTTGATCGCCGGGGCATCGTTGACGCCGTCGCCGGTCATCGCGACGACCTCGCCCTTCTTCCGCAGGGTCTCGGCCAGCAGCACCTTGTGCTCCGGCGCGACCTGGCCGATCACGCCGATGTCGTCGATCCGGTCCAGGCGCTCGGACTCCGGCAGCGCCGCGAACTCCGCGCCAAGCATCACGTCGCCGTCGATGCCGACCTGCTTGGCGATCGCCGCGCCGGTCATCGCGCCGTCGCCGGTCACCATCCGGACCCGGATGTGCGCCGCCTGGGCGCTGGCGACCGCGTCCTTCGACTCCGCCCTGGGCGGGTCGACCATCCCGACCATCGAGGTGAGCTTCAGGTCGGTCATGTACCCGAGCAGATCGCCACCGGCGTCGAACGAGGCCGGGTCCAGGTCCCTGGTCGCCGCGGCCATCACCCGCAGGCCCATGCCCTCCAGTCGCTGCCGTTGCTCGGCGGCCCGGCTGCGGAAGTCCTTGTCCCATGGGATCGCCTTGCCGTCCGCCATGGCGCTCCCGGCACGCTCGGCCACCGCGGGCGCGGCGCCCTTCACGTAGCAGCGCACGACCTTCTTGCCCGCCTCGTCGGTGACCTGGTGGAACGTGGCCATCAGCTTGTAGGAGGGATCGAACGGCAGCGTCGCCAGCCGGGGCAGGTGCTCCCTGGTCTGATCCACGTCCAGGCCCGCCTTGCGGCCGAGGACCAGCAGTGCGCCCTCGGTCGGATCGCCGACCACCTCTCCGCCGGTCAGTTTCGCGTCGTTGGCGACGATGAAGGGCAGGATCGCGTTCTCGATGCTGGCCGACTTGCCGACGTCATGCTGGACGGTGCCCTCCAGGCCATAGCCGATCCCGGAGACCGTGTACCGGTCGTAGGCGTCCACCACCTCCACGACCGTCATCTGGTTCATGGTCAGCGTGCCGGTCTTGTCGGTGTTGATCGCCGAGGTGTAGCCAAGCGCCTCCACCGACGGCAGGTCCTTGACGATCGCGTTCCGCTTGGCCAGGTCCACGCCGCCGAGCGACAGGATGGTCTGGGAGACCGTGGGCAGCGCCTCGGGGATCGCCGCGATGGCCAGCGACACCGCGCTGATGAACAGGGCGTCCCAGGCGTGGCCGCGGGCCCGGCCAAGGGCGAACATCGCGATCATGGTGATCCCGGCGGCGCCGGCGATCCACAGCGTCAGCGTGTTCAGTTCCTTGGTCAGCGGCGACTTCTCCCTGGCCGTCGTGGTCAGCATCCCGGAGATCTTGCCGAGTTCGGTGTCGGATCCGGTGGCGGTCACGATCATGGTGGCGCTGCCGTGGGTCACCGGAGTGTTCATGAACGCCATGTCCGACTGCTGACCCGGGCCGACGTCGCCGTCGTCGATCGCCGCCGGGCCCTTCGACGACGGCAGGCTCTCACCGGTCAGAGCCGACTCGTCGATCTGCAGCGACGACGCCGCGATGATCCGGCCGTCGGCGGGAACCTGGTCGCCGGCGGCGATCAGCACCACGTCGCCCACGACCACCTGCTCCGCCGGGATCTCGGTCTCGACCCCGTCGCGGCGGACCCGCGCCGTCGCCTCCATCATCGACTTCAGCGCGTTCATCGCGCTCTCGGCCTTGCCCTCCTGGCGCATCCCGACCGCCGCGTTCAGCACGGTCAGCAGCAGCAGCAGCACGCCGGTGCTCCACTGCTGGATCAGCAGCGAGACGACCGCGGCGGCGACCAGGATGATCTGCATGTAGCTGCGGTACTCGTCGATGAACCGCCGCCAGCGCGGCTTGGTCGTCTCCTCCGGCAGCGCGTTCGGCCCGTTGGCCGCCAGCAGTTCCGCCGCCCGGCCGGCGGATAGCCCGCTGGCCGGATCGACGCCGAGTTCGCCCGGCACCTGCTCCGGTGGCACCGCGAACCAGTGCCGCTGCTCCGGGACCTTCTGATCCCGGCTATCGCTCACCTGAACGGCCATCCCCGTACCCCCGATCATGACCGCCGCTGCGAGTCCGCGGGTCGCAAGTCCGGCCCGCGGCAACCGTTACGACTTGTGCGCCGCCGCGTAGGGGTCCGCGGGCGCGCCCTTCGGCGCCTCGGCCTCAAGCTCCTTCTTGACCGTCCTCAACTCCTGCTTCTCCTCGTCGCTGACCTGCGGGAACTGCGGGTCCAGCCCGATCAGCGTGTGACCGAGCACGGCGGCCGCGCAGATCCTGGCGAACCACTTGTGATCCGCCGGGATCACGTACCACGGGGCCCAGGGCGTGCTCGTCGCGGACAGCATCTGCGAGATGGCCCTCTGATAGTCATCCCAGTACTGGCGTTCCCGCGCATCGGCCGAGGAGAACTTCCAGTTCTTCTCCGGCCGGTCGATTCGCTTCAGGAACCGGGTCCGCTGCTCCTCCTTAGACAGGTTCAGGAACATCTTCACCGGGATAATGCCGTTATCGGCGAGATAGTGCTCCCAGTCGTTGATCTCCCGGTACCTGCGCTCCCAGACGCCGGCGCCCCTGGACGGCCGCGGCAGCCGCTGGCGGTCCAGGTTCTCCGGATGGACCCGGACGACCAGCACCTCCTCATAGTGCGACCGGTTGAAGATCCCGATCTCGCCGCGGGATGGCAGATGCCGGTTGTACCGCCACAGGAAGTCGTGGCCGAGTTCCTCGGCGGAGGGCACCTTGAAGCTGCGCACGTGCACGCCCTGCGGGTTCACGCCGCTCATGACGTGCCGGATGGTGCCGTCCTTGCCCCCGGCGTCCAGGCCCTGCAGACACAGCAGCACGCCGTAGGTGTCCTGCGCCGCCAGCCTGGCCTGGACATCCGCCAGCGCGGCGATCCCGTTCCGCAGGACCTTCTTGCCGTCCTTCTTGGTCAGGAAGTCGGCCTTGTACCCGGGGTCGAAGTCCTTCGCCAGGTCCACCCGCGAACCCGGCGGCACCCGGAGCGGCTCGATGAACTCGGCGATCCGCCTGATCTGCTTCGTCTTCAACCCGCTGACCTCCCCGGCGGGACGCCGCGACGGCCGCAACGGCCCCTGCCGGGTTGCTCCCCCGCGGGCGGCCGGGCAAACTGCCCGGCCGCCCGCGGGTTACCGGCCCAAGGTCACCAGTCGGCGACGACCGGAATGACCTTCTCGCCGAGCAGTTCGAGCGGCCGCACCGACCACACGTCCGAGACCCGTCCGTGGGCGTGGTGCACGCCAAGGTCGGCCAGCCCACGCAACTGCTCCAGGATCGCCTCCACGTTCTCGCCGTCGGCGCCCGGGTCCAGCGGCACCATCACGGTCTTCTCGATCTCGTCGTAGTCCCGCCCGACGTCCGCGCAGTGCGCGCGGAGCACCTCGAGCTTGCGTGCCACGTCCGGGCCGCCGAACAGGTTGCACGCCTGCGCGTACTGCGCGACCAGGCGCAGCGTCTTCTTCTCCCCGCCGCCGCCGATCAGGATCGGCGGGTGCGGCCGCCGCAGCGGCTGCGGCGAGGACAGCGTCCTGGCCAGCTGGTAGTGCTTGCCGGAGTACGGGCTCTCGTCCTCGCTCCACATCTGCAGGCAGATCTGGAGCGCCTCCTCAAGCCGCTCGAACCGCTCGGCGGTGGGCGGGAACGGCAGCCCGAGGCCGCGTGCCTCGTCCTCGTTCCACGCCGCCCCGATGCCCAGCCAGGCCCGGCCGCCGGAGATCACGTCGAGCGTGGTCACCAGCTTGGCGAGCAGGCCGGGCTCGCGGTACACGACCGCGGTGACCCAGGACAGCAGGTCGATCTTGGTGGTGTGAGCGGCCAGGAAACCGAGCGTGGTGTAAGCCTCGAGCATCTCGTGCTCCGGCGGTCCGATCACGCCGATCTGCCAGACGTGGTCCATGACGCTGAGCTTGTCGAACCCGGCGTCCTCGGCCGCCCTCGCGACCCGGGCCAGATCCGCGCCCAGCGTCTGCGGCCCGCCTGGCCAGGTGAAGTCCGGCAGATGCAGACCAAGCTTCATGCGGCTTTCCTCCCCATAAATGACTTGAATCCCCTGAGTGAGTCGCTGAATCGCCCCGGTGAGTCACCGAAACGACCAGACGCAGTCTGCCAGGCCATTACGACTTGTGCGGCCGCCCGCCGTCCGAGGCGGCTGCTAGCTTCCTTCTCGGACCAGTCGTCCGGGCGGGATCAGCGCGCGGGAGGAGGCACGGTGGCGGTCGAGTTCACCCCCTACGGGGCACCCGCGTTCACGGCCCTGCGAGCCGCCGTCGCGCGGGCCAAGTCCGGCGACCCGCTTGCGCCGGTAACCGTGCTGGTGCCCACCAACCCTTGCGGGGTGGCCGCGCGGCGGGCGCTCGCCCGTACCGGTCCCCCGGGCGCCCTGGCGGGTGCGGAAACAGGCGCGGAGGCCGGAACGGGCGCGGAGGCCGGAACGGGCGGGCCCGGGATCGCCGGGATCGCCGTGCTGACCGTGGACCGACTGGCCGAGCAGATCGCCGCCCCGACGCTGACCGGGATGGGCCGGCGGCCGATCACCAGCGCCGTGCTCGCGGCGGCGTGGCGGCAGGCGCTGGCCAAAGACCCGGGCATCTTCGCGCCGGTGGCCACGCACCCGGCCACCGTCACCGCACTCGCGGACCGGCACCGCGAACTGCGCGAACTCGATGACGAGTCGCTGACGGCCGTTGCCGAGGCCGGGACGGCCATTGCCGGGGCCGGGACGGCCGTTACCGCGGACCTGATCCGGCTGCATCGCTCGGTGACCGGCCTGCTGTCCGCCGGCTGGTACGACCAGACCGACCTGCGCCGAACCAGCGCGACGCTGCTCGGTTCCCAGCCGAGGCTGGCCCACGAGCTTGGCGCGGTGATCTGCTTCCTGCCGCAGGACCTGCCGGCCAGCGCGGCCGCGATGCTGCGCGCCCTGCCGGCCGGCACGCTCACCGTCGTGGTCGGCCTGACCGGCGACCAGCGGGCCGACGCGGGTCCGCTGGCGTCCGCCGCGGCGCTCGGCATCGACGCGGACCCGCCCGCGCCCCCGGTTCCAGTGCCGACGGCGACCGAGATCGCGCACGCCAGCGACGCCGACGACGAGATCACCGGCGTGGTCCGGGCGGTCACGGCCGCGCTGGCCGAGGTCCCCGCCGATCGGGTGGCCATCCTGTATGGCGCCGCCGAGCCCTACGCCCGGCTGCTCGCCGAGCATCTGACCGCCGCCGGCATTACGACCTGCGGGACCTCGGTGCGGCCGGCGGTCTCGCGTGCGCTGCCCCGTGCGCTGCTCGGCCTGCTCGATCTGCCGAAACACGGCTGGCGCCGGGACGAGGTACTGGCGCTGGTGACCGGCGCTCCGGTCAGGGACCTGTCCGGGCGCCGGGTGCCGGCCGCGCGGTGGGAGCGGATCTCCCGGGCCGCCGGTGTGGTGGCGGGCCAGGACTGGGGCACCCGGCTTGGCGCCTACGCCGTCGCCGAGCGGGCCGCGGCCGAGCAGGAGCGGGCTGCGGAGTCGCCACGGCAGGGACTGATCGAGCGGTGCGAGCGGGACGCGGAGGCCGCCGATGAGCTGTCGGCTTTCGTCACCGGCTGGATGGGCCGGCTAGCCGAGGCCGCCGATCTTGGCTCCTGGCCGGACCTGTCGGCCTGGGCCGAGCGAGCGCTCCGTGATCTGCTCGGGGACGTCGAGGACGAGCCCTGGCTGCCGGAGGAGGAGGCCAGGGCTGCGATCCGGGTCCGGCAGATCATCGCCGGAATGGCCGGCCTCGGCGGCATCGAGCCGACAGCCAACTTGGACGCGCTCCGGCTGACGCTGGAGCTCGAACTGGCTGCCGACCTGCCCCGGCACGGCCGGCTCGGCACCGGCGTGCTGGTCGCGCCGCTGGGCTGGGCGATCGGCCTGGACGCGGACGTGGTGTTCACGGTCGGGCTAGCTGAGGGGATCGTGCCCGCCAGGGTCGGCGAGGACGCCCTGCTGCCCGAGGCGGCCAGGGAGCGATCGGCCGGTCGCCTGGCCGGCACGCGCGCCCGGCTGGACCGGCAGCACCGGCACCTGCTCGCGGCCCTCGCGGCGCCGCGGTCCCGGGCCAGCTTCCCGCGCGGCGACCTGCGGCAGAGCCGCACCCGGCTGCCGTCCCGCTGGCTACTCGACTCGCTGCGCTCGCTGTCCGGACGGCCGGACCTGGCGGCCAGCGAGTGGGACTCGGCCAGGGGTCCCTGGCTGACCGGCTCGGCCTCGTTCGCCTCGGGCCTGACCCGCTCCCTCGTGCTGGCGACCGAGCAGGAGTGGCGGGTCCGGGCGGTGCTGGCCGGCCTCGACGCCGGCCTGAATGCGGCCCGGGCCCTGCCCGGCGACGCGGTGACCCGCCGGGCCTCGGATCTGATCGCGGCCCGCGCCAGCGGCGGGCTGACCAGGTTCGACGGGAACCTGTCCGGCCAGGGCGTGCCGGACCCAGCGGGCGCCGGGCAGATCGTCTCGGCGACCGCGCTGGAGACGTGGACCGGCTGCCCGCACGCGTACTTCATGCACTACCTGCTCCGGGTCGAGCCGGTCGAATCGCCCGAGGAACTGATCGAGATCAGCCCGCTCGAGTCCGGCGCTCTGGTCCACGAGGTGCTCGACCGGTTCTTCGCCCGGCAGCAGCAGGCGGACGCGGTGCCCGGGCCAGCCGACCGGTGGACCGAGGACCAGCGGGCGGAACTCGCACAGATCGCGATCCAGACCGCCGCGGAGTACGCGAGCCGGGGTGTCACCGGGCACCCGGTGCTCTGGCAGCGCGAGTTCACCGGGATCCTCGCCGACCTCGATGCCCTGCTGGACCAGGACGAGATGGTGCGCGCCGCATCCGGCCGGCGCCAGATCCGGTCCGAGCTAGCGTTCGGGATGCGCGGCGCCCGGCCGCTCCGGCTCCCGCTGCCGGACGGCCGCGCGGTCGAGTTCCGCGGCAGCGCCGACCGGGTTGACCGAGCCGAAGACGCGATCGTGATCGTGGACTACAAGACCGGCTCGGCGCGCTCGTTCGCGAAGATCGGCGATTCCGATCCCACCCTGGGCGGCAGCAAGCTCCAACTTCCGCTGTACGCGCACGCCGCCAGGGACGCCCTCGGCCTGCCCGACGACGCGCCGGTCTCCGCCGAGTACTGGTTCCTCCGCCGGGACCGCGGCACTCGCACCGCGCTGCCGCTCACTTCCGAGGTCAACGAGGCGTTCGGCGCGGCCGTCGCGACGATCGCCGACGGCATCGGCGCGGGACTGTTCCCGCACCGTCCGCCGGACAACGACGGCTGGGGCGGCTACACGCCGTGCCCGTACTGCGATCCGGACGGACTCGGGGCGGCCGAGTACCGGGTCGCGTGGCAGCGCAAGCAGCAGGATCCCGCGCTGGAACGCTACCTCCGGCTGATCGGGTCCGCCGCTGATGATGCCGGCCCGGACGATGAGACGGAGGCCCCGTGAGCGATCCGCTGACCGGCACCGGACACGCCGCCGACGCCGACGCCGACCGCGACGCGGGCACCGGCCCGGATGCCGATGCCGCGCTCCTGGACGCGGCCGCCCGCGCTCGGATCCGCACGGATCTCGGGAGCACCCTGTTCGTGGACGCCGGCGCCGGCTCGGGCAAGACCCGCTCGCTGGTCGGGCGGGTGGTGGCCACCGTGCTGGCGGACGGCGCGGCCGTGCCGCTGCGCGCGATCGCGGTGGTGACCTTCACCGAGAAGGCCGGAGCGGAACTGACTGACCGGCTGCGCGCGAAATTCGAGGCCGTGCTGCGAAACGCGCCGGCCGACTCGCGGCGGGCCATCCGTGCCCGGGCGGCGCTGGATGACCTGGACGCGGCGGCGATCGGCACGCTGCACTCGTTCGCCGAGCGCATCCTGCGCGAGCATCCGATCGAGGCCGGCATCCCGCCGCTGCTCGAAGTGCAGGACGACGTCGCCTCCGGGGTCGCCTTCGACGACCGGTGGACGGTGCTGCGGTCCCGGCTGCTCGATGATCCGGGAATGTCCGACCCGCTGCTGCTCCTGCTCTCCGCGGGCATTCGCCTGGATCACCTCAGGGACCTGGCCAGGATCTTCAACGAGAACTGGGACCTGCTCCAGTCCCGGGTGCTGGACGTTCCAGCCGCGGCGCCGCCCGTCCTGGCTGTGGACGATCTGATCGCCCGGGCGGAGGAACTAGCCGCGCTCCGCGGCCACTGCGTGACCGACGACGACAAGTACCTGCCCGTCCTGGGCAACGTGGCCGAGTGGGCAGCCCGACTGCGGGCGGCAGCCGACGACCCGGCCAGGATCGCCGTACTGGCCCAGACGAAGCCGCTGTGCGGCCGACACGGCCGCCAGGCTAACTGGCAAGGCTGCTCGCTGGAGGACATCAAGAGCCGCTGCCAGAGCCTGGTCGCCGACGCGAAAGCCACCCGGGAGGCCGCGGTGCACGCAGCGCTCACTGCCCTGGCCAGGTACATCGCACGGGCCACGCAAGATGCCGCGCGGGCCCGCCAGGCCACCGGGGAGCTGGAGTTCCACGACCTGCTGGTGCTCGCCCGCGAACTACTGACCAACCCCGACCACGGCGCCGACGTCCGCGCCGTGCTGCACAAGCGGTACCAGCGACTGCTGCTCGATGAGTTCCAGGACACCGATCCGATCCAGATCGAGATCGCGGTCCGGATCGCGGCCGGGGCCGCGGGTGGTGCCGCGAACTGGGCCGATGTGCCGGTCCCGCCGGGGCGGTTGTTCGTGGTCGGGGACCCGAAGCAGTCGATCTACCGGTTCCGCCGCGCGGACATCGCGACCTATCTGGAGGCCCAGCGGCGGATCGGCGACAGCGTTGTGCTGGACACCAACTTCCGCAGCACCGGCCCGCTGCTCGAGTGGATCAATTGGACCTTCGAGCGGCTGATCCGCGCCGAGGCGGATACCCAGCCGCCGTACATCCGCCTCGGCGCACACCGGCCGGAGGCGCCGGGCGGCCCGGCCGTGCTCCTGCTCGGCGCCGACCAGCACTCAGACGCCCCGAACGCCGACGAACTGCGCCGCCGGGAGGCGGCCGACGTGATCCGCGCGGTCCGCACTGCCCTGTCGGAAGGCTGGCAGGTCGAGCGGGAACCGGCGGCCGGCCCAGACGGCGGCAGCGGGACGGTCAGCACCAGCCCGGACGGTCCGGGGTCCCGCTGGCGGCCGGTGGAGTTGCGCGACATCGCGATCCTGGTGCCGTCCCGGACCAGCCTGCCGATCCTGCAGGCCGCGCTGGACGAGGCCGCCATCGCCTACCGCGCCGAGGCAAGCTCGCTGGTGTACCGGACCCGCGAGGTGCGGGATCTGCTGATGGCCGCGCGGGCGGCGGACGACCCGAGCGACGCGCTGGCGCTGACCGCGGCGTTGCGCTCCCCGCTGTTCGGCTGCGGCGACGACGATCTGTGGACCTGGTACCGGGCAGGCGGCCGGTGGAACATCACCGCGCCCGACCCCGACGGCGTGCCGGACGGTCATCCGGTTCTCGACGCGGTCCGCTATCTGCGGCGACTGCACCGCGACCGGGTCTGGCTCGCGCCCAGCGAGGTGCTCGCCCGGCTGGTCACCGACCGGCGGATGCTCGAGATCGCGGCGGGCGGCCGGCAGGCCAGGGACGTGTGGCGGCGGCTGCGGTTCGTCGTGGACCAGGCCCGCGCCTGGGCCGAGACCACCGGCGGCGGACTGCGCGCCTATCTGGCCTGGGCCCGGCGGCAGGCCGAGGAGTCCGCCCGGGTCGCCGAGGCGATCCTGCCGGAGACCGACGTCGACGCGCTCCGGATCATGACCATCCACGCGGCCAAGGGCCTGGAGTTCCCGGTGGTGATCCTGTCCGGGATGACCGCCAAGCCCGGCGGCGGCCCGGCCGCCGCCGACGTGCTCTGGCCACGCGACGACGGGTTCGACATTCGGCTACCCGCCGACGTCCGCACCCGCGGTTACAACGACGCCAAGCCGATCGACGAGCAGATGGATCACCATGAGCGGCTCCGGCTGCTCTACGTCGCCTGTACCAGGGCGCGGGATCATCTGATCGTGTCGCTGCACCGCCGCGCGCGGTCCCGCCCCGCCTCCGGCGAGAGCGCCATGACCAGCGCGGAACTGCTATCCGCGGCGAGCGACAGCGGGCCGGCCGCGCTGCCGCTGCCCGCGGCTCCGGCGCCGGCGCCGACGGTGACCGTGGCTGCCCGGCCGCCGGCACTCCCGCCGCCGCCGCTGCCGGAGTGGCGGGCCCAGATGGAGCGGATCCGGCGGCGGTCGGCCGAGCCGTCGGCGGTCGGCGCGTCCCGGCTCGAAGGCTCCGGGCCGGCCGGGCAGGCGCGTCCCGCCCCGAGCGACCTGGCCGGCCAGCCGGCCGATCCCGGGCTCGCCAAGGACGCGCGCGACCTCGAGCTACCCCCGTGGAACAAGGGCAGGTACGGGACCGCCATCGGCCGCGCGGTTCATGGCGTGCTGCAGGCCGTCGACCTGGCGACCGGGCTCGGACTGGACGACGCGGTCGCCGCGCAGGTGCTGGCCGAGGGGGTCGCCGAGCACGCGCAGGTGGTGACACGACTGGCCCGCGCCGCCCTGGACGCCCCGGTGGTGCGCCGCGCGGCGGCGAGGCGGCACTGGCGCGAGACCTATGCCGGGACGGTCGTGCCGACCGGGTCGGACGCGGGCACCATCACCCTCGAAGGCGTGATCGACCTGCTCTACCGTGACGATGATGGCCTGGTGATCGTGGACTACAAGACCGACTCGGTAACGGCCGCCGGCCTGGATCGCAAGGTGGCGTTCTACCGGCCGCAGCTTGCCGCCTATGCCCTTGCCATCAGGGACGCGGTCGGCGGCCCGCTGCCCAGGTGCGTGCTGGTCTTCCTGACCCCGGACGGCGCGATCGAGCGGGTCGTCGACGGCATCGCCGAGGCCGCCGCCGCGATCCCGGCCGCGCTCGACCTGGTCCGGACTGGCGCCAATGCCCGCTGATCAGGCCCCGGCCAAGGTCGCGGCCGACTACGCGGCGATCCGGGCCGAGAACGTCGCCAGGTACGGCTGGGACACGGCTGTGCTGGACTTGCTCGGGCAGTTGTACAGCGACCGCTCGCATTTCCTGTTCGAGCTGATCCAGAACGCCGAGGACGCTGGCGCCACGGCGATGTCGTTCGAACTTTTCGCCGACCGGCTGCAAGTACGGCATGACGGGCGGCCGTTCACGGCCGATGACGTTAGGGCGATCTGCGGCGTCGGGCACGGCACCAAGTCCGGTGACCTGACCAAGATCGGGAAATTCGGCATCGGCTTCAAGTCCGTTTACGCCTATACCGACAGCCCCCGGATCCATAGCGGGGAGGTGCACTTCCGGATCGAGGCCTACGTCCATCCGCATCCGGTTGCCCCGCCCGGCGAGGACCCGCCCGGTGGGGACCTGGCCGGTGAGGACCTGGCCGGCCGGCACCTGGCCGGTGAGGACCTGGCCGGTGAGGACCTGGCCGGTGAGGACCTGGCCGCCAGCACCACCTTGTTCGTGTTTCCGTTCGACCGTGCGGACGTTCCCGCGGCGGTCGCGGCGGCCGAGATCGCGGCCGGCCTGGATGCCCTGAGCGGCGAGACGCTGCTGTTCCTGCGCAACCTGGAGCGGATCGAGAGCAGCGGGCACCAGGTCGCTGGCACTCTGCTGCGACGCCGGTCGGCGAGCCGGCCGGGCACCGGCCGCCAGGTCATCGTGAGCCGGCGCCAGGCTGGCCGGCGGACCGACCAGGAGTGGGCGGTCTGGCAGCGGCCACTCACCGCGCTTGGCGAGCCGGGACTGCGGGCCGAGATCGCACTGCCGGCCTGGTCCGGGCCGGACGGCACACGGCTCGCCCCGGGCCAGGCATCCCGCCTGATCGTCTCGTTCCCGACCGAGAAGGAGACGTTCCTCGGCTTCCTGATCCAGGGTCCTTACCGGACCACCCCCGCCAGGGACAACGTCCCCGAGCACGATCCCTGGAACCAGGACCTGGCCGGGCAGACCGCGGCGCTGCTGATCGACGTGCTTGCCGACCTGCGCGACACGAGCCTGCTGACCACCGACGTGCTCCAGGCGCTCCCGCTGGAGGAGAGCAGGTTCGGCGCCGACGCCATGCTCCGCCCGCTGTTCGAGGCGGCGCGAGGCGCGCTGGCCACCCAGCCGCTGATTCCGGTCGCCGGTGGCGGCTACGCTGCCGCGCCGCAAGTCCGACTGGCGGCCGTCCCCGGCCTTGGCGACCTGCTGGACGCCGATCTGCTCGGCCAGATCTGCGGAGCACCCGGCCCGGTCGCGTTCGCCGACGAGTCGGTCACGCCCGAGCGGGACCCGCTGCTCTGGCGCTACCTGCGCGAGGCGGTCGGCGTTGCCGAGGTCACTCCGGAGGCCGTGCTGGACGGCTGCACAGCGGAGTTCCTGGCGGCCAGGTCCGACGAGTGGATCGGCGCCCTCTACCGGTTCCTGGATCGCAACCAGGCGCTGTGGCGCGAGCCGTCCGCTCCCGGCGATAAGCCCGGCCCGGCCCGGTCGGCCCCGATCCTGCGGCTGGAGAACGGCGCTCAGGTGCCGCCGGTCGACACCCGCGGCCGCCCAGCCGCCTACCTGCCCCTGCCCTCGCCCGCTCCGAACGCAGGTGTTCCGGTGTTCCCGACCGTCCGGCGATCGGTGGCCGATCAGCCCGGCGCACGGAGGTTCCTGGAGGCTCTCGGCCTGACCGAGCCGGACATCGTTGCCGAGGTGCTGGACCACCTTCTGCCCAGGTACGCGAGCCCGGACCCGGCATCCCTGGACCCGGCACCTCTGGACCCGGCATCCCTGGACCTGGCCAGGCACGAGGCCGATCTCGAACTGATCGCGCGTGCGCTGGTGCAGGCGTCCGTCGCGGGGCGGGAACGGCTGCTGACCGAACTCGGCCGCACCGCGTTCGTGCTCGCCGAGAACGCCGGGACCGGCCAGGTCCGCCTGCTCCGGCCCGGCGACGTCTATCTGCGGACCGCGGATCTCGAGTTGTATTTCGACGGGAATCCGGCTGCGTGGCTGTCCGCCGACAGCTACGGGCCCTGGCTGGCCCAGCTTCGCGAGATCGGCGTCCGGGACGCCGTCTGCCCGCGGGCGCGCCAGTCCGACCACCTCGGCTACGTGCCGGTCACGGACGAGTTCGCGCGGCACGAGCGCGGGCTGGCCGGGTTCGATCCGGCGGCCAGCCTGGATGGCCTGGAGCACGCGCTGGCCAATCCGAGCACCGAGCGCTCGGAGTACGTCTGGAACACGCTGCTGGTGCCCGCCAGGCATCTGGTCGCCGGCGTGGTCGAGCGCTCGCCGCGGGAGAGCTTCGACGACGCGACCGCGGCGAGCCTGCTGTCGCCGATCGGCGAGAGTGCGGTCGGCGCCGCGTGGCTGCCCGCCCCGGACGGAACCTTCCGGCGGCCGGCCGACATTGACCTCGCCGACCTGCCGACCGGCTTCGCCAGGGACGAGGGCCTCGCGCAGGCGCTGGGCATGATCAAGCCCGTGATCGACGACGCGGAACGCCAACTCGGCTTCCCGCCCGGGTTCCTGCGCCGGCTGAGTGCGCATCCGGACCTGATCGAGCGGATCGAGCGGGAACTGCGGTTCCGTGGCGATCCGGGTCGGGGCGCGGGGAAGTAGCCAACGAGATCCGGCGGCCGAGGAAGAGACCGCGCGGGACCGGTGTTGCAGCCGTCATGCATGTGGAGATCTGGTTCGATGTCGTATGCCCGTGGTGCTACCTCGGCAAGACCCGGTTCCAGCGGGCCCTGGAGTCGTTCGAGCACCGCGAAGAGGTCACGGTCACCTACCGGTCGTTCGAGCTTGACCCGTTCGCCGACAGCACGCAGACGCTGCGAACCGTCGACGTGCTGGCCGATAAGTACGGGATGAGCCCCGCGCAGGCGGAGGACGCCCAGCGCCAGATGGAGCAGCGGGCGGCCGCCGACGGCCTGGACTTCAAGATGGCCGACCTGCGCAGCGGCAACACCAGGGACGCGCACCGGCTGATCCACCTCGCGGCCGATCGCGGCCTGCAGGCCGAGCTTGCCGACCGGCTGTTCCGCGCCTACTTCACCGAGCAGGCCTCCATCTTCGACCGCGACTCGCTGACCGAACTGGCCGTCGAGGTCGGGCTGGATCGCGACGAGGTGCTCGCGGTGCTGGCGAGCGACCATTACGCCGACGCGGTGCAGACCGACGAGGAGATGGCCCGGGTGCTCGGCGCCACCGGCGTCCCGCTGTTCGTGATCGACCGCCGGTACGGCATCTCCGGCGCTCAGCCAGCCGAGGTCATGACGCAGGCGCTCAACCAGGCCTGGGCTGCGGCCGTCGGCGCGTCAGCCTGAGCACCAGCCTCAGGACGCCTTCGGCAGGTCCCCGCGGCTGGCCCCGGCGTGCTGCCGCCGGGTCTCCAGCGGCACTGGCTCGTCCAGATCCGCCGGCCGGTCCGGCATCGGCTGCCCGCCCGCGGTGGCCGGCCAGTCCCGTTGCGTCGGGGCGTCCAGATGTACCGGGTCGTCGAATTGCCCCTGGCCGCCGCCGATCACCCGGCGCAACCGGGCCGATAGGGCTGCGAGCAGCAGCAGGACCGCTCCGGTAATGGCCAGCGACTCGGGGATGCCGAGCAGTCCGCGGAAGTAGTAGACCAGCGCGGCGGTCAGGTAGCCGAACTCGGCGACCGCGCCGAACGCCAGCAGCACCCGGCTCCGGAACCGCACGGAGGCTGCCATTACGGCGGCGGCGGTCGCGATACCGGTCGCGAACATCGCGTCATACCGCCAGATCGCCGCGGCGGGCGCGACCAGCGCGACGGTGGCGCCGAACGGCAGGCTGGTCCAGAGCGGGTCGGGGTACTGCCAGCCGAGGATCGCCCAGGCGATGCCGAGCATCCACAGCCCGAGCGGGACGGTCAGCCAGGGCAGCGCCGCTCCGCTGACGGCCGGAACGGCGGCGCAGATCACGATGATCAGGCCGGCGAAGAAGGTGGCCATCTGCAGTTCCCTGCGCCGCAGCAGCCAGAGCACGGTCGAGTACGCGGTGACCGTGGCCCCGACGGCGATCGCGGTGCCCGCCGCGGACTGCCCGCCAAGGTCATGGACGCCGACGCCGACCGCCGACGCGGCCGCGGCGGTGGAGACGAACCAGCAGAATCCGGTGAATCGCTCGGCCACCCGGTCGGTGAACCGGCGCAGCAGCAGTCCGACGGCCAGCAGGACCAGCGCGACCGCGGCGAGGGCACCCGACCGCTGCCAGGGCGCCAGGCCGTTCCAGCGTTCGCCCAGTCCCGCGCCGATCGACGCCAGCACGACGAGCACACCGAGGTAGCCGAGCGACTCGGTCAGCAGCGGGATCCGGCGCCGGCCGGACGGCCGCCAGGATTGCGTGATGATCAGGCCGCGCTGGCCAGCCCAGAAGAACAGCACTCCGAAGAAGAGAATGGCCGCCACCGTAGTGAGCAGCACGTAGCCGAGCATGGCGAGCCTTCTTTCGGTCCGGAAACCGGCAATGGCATGTTCCGCCACTACCAAGTTTGGTGATCCGGTAGCCGGAAAGGCAGTGCCGAAGGTCATCAGATCGGCCGCCGGGCGGCCGGGTGGACCGGTGACCGGTGGTTTCAGGCCCGCCAGCGGCGCTGCGATCCGGTGAAGTCGTCGAGTCGCCAGGCCAGGGCCGTCGTGGGCCGGATGGCGTAGATCACGTCGTAGAACGGGTCGGCGCTCGGCAGGTAGGCCCGGTCCGCCGGGTCGTGGTACTTCGCCTCCAGGGCCGCCAGCACGGCCGGAACCTGCGTCGGGTGGCCGAGGTCCGTCGCCGCGCCGTGCACGATCAGCACGTCCGCGGGATCCGGCAGGTGCACGATCACGTGCGGGTTGACCGCCATGTTCCTGGCCTTTGCCGTGCTCCGCGCCGTGAACAGGTGCAGTGCTCCGTCGAGTACGGCGCCCCAGACCGGGGCGGTGTGCGGTGCTCCGGCCGCCGACGCGGTGACCAGCCAGTAGTTCCGGGCCGGGGCCAGTCGGGCGGCGACATCCGGCCAGTCGAGTTCGCTATTCACCCGCAAATAATCGCATGTGAGATATGCCCGTGATGTGCCGGTGCCCGGCCGGGCGCGGTGCGTGGTCCGAGGGCGGTGCCGGGCCCGCCGTGCCCGCCGGCGCCGGCCGTTAAGCCCGGCGGTTGCGGTTGCGGTTGCGGTTGCGGCGGCCAACCCGGCCCGCCCGCACATGTGAGCGCTCCAATCACTAGCTCACGTTCATTTCATGGTCGATTCGCACCCTTGAAGAACAGGCACATGACGCGGAACCGGCACTGGTCCGGAACCGCCGATATCAGGGAGGATCGAATGATTTCCGCGATTGTGATTAATGCCGTCGGGGCCGCGACCGTCGTCGGCGGATGGACGCTCGCCGTGGTGCACACGCACCGGTCGCTCGCGGCCGACGAGCGTGCCGCCACCAGGGCGGCCCGGCCCGGCGTCCTCGCCGGGACCCGCCGGCGCACCACCGTTCCGGGACCGCGCCCGGCCGGCGCCCGCCCGGCACCGGCCGGGACGGGCGCCGCCCGCCGGATCTAGCGCCCGGAGTGGCCGCGGAACAGGGCCAGGTTGATGGCGTTGGCCATGGCCTGGTAGCCCGCGTCGTTCGGGTGCAGGTGGTCGCCGCTGTCGAAGGCGGGCAGGATCTGGAGCGGGTTCGCCGGGTCCTGCACCGCCTTGGCGAAGTCGATCACCCCGTTGAACGCGTGCGAGGTGCGGATCCAGTGGTTGATCGCCTCTCGCTTGGCCTCGCCGGCGGCGGTGTAGTAGAGCGAACCCTGGAACGGCGTCAGGGTGGCGCCGAAGATCTTCAGCCCGGCCCGGTGCGCCGCGGCGATCAGGATCTTGTAGCCGTGGATGATCTGCGCGGCCGACACGTTGGTGTTCGGCGCGAAGCATCCGGTGTTCGGCAGGTCGCTGAAGCCGATGTCGTTGATGCCCTCGAGCAGGATCACGTACCGTGCCCCGGTCCGGGCGGCCACGTCCCGCAGGAACCTGGTCACGCCGCGGATGCCGAAGCAGGCCGAGTTGTTCAGCACCCGGTTGCCGCTGATGCCCTCGTCCACCACGCCGAGGGCCTGTCCGGGCGGGCCGGCCAGGAACCGGCGCGCGAGGTCGTTCGGCCACCGGGCGTTGGCGTTCAGGTTCGAGTGGTAGCCGTCGGTGATCGAGTCACCGAACGCGACCACGGTGCCGCGGACCCTGCTGCTGGCCAGCACGTCCACGGCGTCCAGGAAGTACAAGTGCTGGCTGGTCGTGGTGAACGCCGCTCCCGAGGTCTGGCCGGCGAAGTCGCCGGGCCCGGAAACGTAGTTCACCTGCTGGGCATCGCTGTGGTAGGTCGCCGGGCCGGTCTTGCGCGGCACGAACAGGCTGACGGCGAGATCCGTCGCGGCCGGGACGCGCATCGTCACCGGATCGCTGACCACGGCCTGGCCGGGCTCGATCGTGACCGACCGGCGTCCGTCGAAGGTCACCAGGTGGCTGGTCCCGGCCCTGACAGCGGCCCCGGCCCCGGCGATCCCGATGTCGACCTGGCGGAACGTGATCGGCCGGCGGCCGAACCGGTTCGACAGCCGGATCCGCGCCGCCTGCCCGCCGACGCTGGTCCAGACGATGTTCCGGATCGTCTGATCGCGGAACCCCTTCGCCGAGAAGTCGTCCTTGGCGGCGAGGCTGACCGGGGTGGCCGGCATCGGACTCGCCGCCCAGGTCGCCACCCACCGGCCGGACTCATGATGGTCCCTGCTGCTCGCCGCCGCACTGGCCGCGGGCAGCGCGAGCACGCCGGCCAGCGCGGCCGCCGTGATGACGCCGGCTGAGCGGCTGAACCCAGGCCGCTTATGCATTCGCAGTTCCTTTCCGACGTCTGAGGGCAAACCATCCCGTTTGCGCCCAGCAATCAGGCTAACCACGGCGAATGACACTGTCGATAGCGCGAAATAAGCGCGACCACAGCGATAAATAATGCGCCCGTAAACTCGCGGTACGACAGAGGCGAATGTGGCGTCCGGGAATCCGCCGCGCCGCCGGTCCGGCGGCCGTAATCGGCTAAGCCGCCCGCACCGCTCATCGCACCGCTCATCGTGCCGGTCGCCACGCCGGATCGCGGCCGGACATCCCGAGCAGTCGGTCCAGTGCCGGCGCCGATTCCGGCACCGGCACGGCCGGCCCGAACGGCTTGCCGACACCCTGGTAGTCCTCGGTCAGCATGGCCGGGGCGAACTCCAGCGACGCGGCAACCGCCTCGGCCGGCGGCGCCCAGGGCTGGCCGGTCGCGCGCGCCAGATCCCAGCCGTGCATCAGGTATTCCCACAAGATCATGCCGAGCGCCAGGTCGCCGGGCATGGCGGCCTCGCCGATTCGAAGCGGCCGTTCGGCCGCGCCCGCGCGCACCGCGCGTGTCAGGTCGGCGGACGCCTGCCGCACGGCGGCGGCCGCGGCGGCGGCGTCCTCGGGAGCGTGGTAGCCGTCCAGGCTCGCTCGCGGCGCCTGGCCGCCGGAGTCGGCGAACCCGGCCGAGAACGTGGTCAGCCAGCCGATGACATGGTCCCGGAGCAGCGCGACGTCGAACTCCGTGCACGGCGTCGGGCCGGTTAGCTGGCCGGGTTCGATCCCGCCGATGACGGTTGCCAGGTCGTCCAGGACCGCGTCGAGCAGTCCGTTGGTCGTGTCGATGGAAGTAGCCATGTGCCCGAGACTAGGGACCGCCGCCGACAGCGCGATTGAACATTCGCGTCAGAGCCGTCGGTTACTGTCCGGTCATGAGCACCGATCCCGACCGGATCGAGCAGGATAGCCGCGGCATCCTCGATCCTGGCCTGCTCCGCCGGCGGGTGCGACTGATCCGCTTCCCGGCCACCGCGGCCCTCGATCCGGTGATCGATCGGTTCTGGGCGGTGTCCTGGGACCTGCCGGACGGCGTCGTCCACCGCCAGCAGGTGCTCACCCATCCGGGGGCGAACATCAGCGTCGGGCACCCAAGCGCGCGTCCCGGCGACCGTGCGCCAGGGCCGGTGGAGGCCCGACTGTACGGCGTGGCGCGCACCCTGAGCACGCGGGTCCTGCTCGGGCGCGGCTGGACGGTCGCGGCGATGACCAGGCCGGGCGGGCTCGGGGCGTTCCTAGACGGCCCGGCGGCCGACCTTACCGACCGGGTGGTCCCGCTCGGGGCCGCGGTCGCGGTCGACGAAGACGCGCTGGTCGCGGCGATCAGCGCCGCTCGGGACCAGGCCGCCCCGGACCAGGCCGCCCCGGACCAGGCCGCCGGGGTCGCGCTGCTGGCCGCCGCTCTTGAGCGCGCTCTTGACGCCGAGCGCGCGGCGGCGGCGGCCCAGGTCACCGCGGCGGCGCGGATCGCCGAGACCAGCCGGAAGATCCGCGGACTGGCCGACCTGTGCGCCGCGACCGGGATCGGCCCGCGCACGCTCCAGCGGCTCTTCCTGCGGTTCGCGGGAGTGTCCCCGGCCTGGGTGATCCGCCGGTACCGGCTGATCGACGCCGCCGAGGCGGTCCGCGACGGCCGGCCGGTCTCCTGGGCCGGGCTCGCCGCCGACCTCGGCTACAGCGACCAGGCGCACCTGATCAGGGATTTCCGGGCCGCGATCGGGCAGACCCCGGCTGCCTACGCCGACGCGCAGGCCGCGATCAGCACCGGAACCGCTCGCGACCTGCGGTAAAGCCGCCCGCGACCTGCGGTAGGGCTACCCGCCGACGGGGTAAGCCGGTGATCATGAGTGCCGTGAGGACGGGGGCGGGCGCGCGGCCGTTCGTGGCCGATCAGATCAGCGCGGCGGCGCGGCGCAGGCTCCGGATCGTCAACGTGATCGTGGGTGCGATTCTCGGCGCCGAGGGCGTGCTCATGCTGGTGCTGTCCAACAGCCTGTCGCTGCCGGTCACCGCCGGCTTCCTGCGCAACGACCCGGTCGCGGTGCAGGCACCGGTGGCCGGTCAGGTGCTGTTCCGGCTCGCGATCGGCCCGGCGGTCGCGGTGTTCCTGCTGCTGGCGATGGCCGACCACTTGCTGGTCGCCGCGCCGGGGGTGCACCGCTGGTACGAGGGCCTGCTCGAGCGCCGGGCCAACTACGCGCGCTGGATCGAGTATTCGGTCTCGGCGTCGATCATGATCGTGCTGATCGCCATGTTCACCGGGATCAGGGACATCGCCGCGCTGCTCGGCCTGTTCGCCGCGAACTCCGCGATGATCCTGTTCGGCCTGCTGATGGAGCGCCAACAGCAGACCGGGCGGGCGGACTGGAGCGCCTACTGGTTCGGCTGCCTGGTCGGCGCCGTGCCATGGGTGGCCATCTTCTGGTACGTCGGCGGCGCGCCGCGGGTGCCCGGGTTCGTCTGGGCCATCACGGTCACCCAGCTGATCCTGTTCGCCGCGTTCGGGCTGAACATGGCGCTGCAGTACCTGCGGATCGGACCGTGGCGCAGCTACCTGACCGGTGAGCGGGCCTACCTCACCCTGTCGCTGGTCGCCAAGTCCCTGCTGGCCTGGCTGATCTTCGCTAACGTGCTGCGGACCTGAGGCCGCGCGACGTCAGCACGCCGCGAAGGTAGGCGTCGTCGGTGTCGTACACGTGGGCCGACTTGACGGTCATGACCAGCCGGCCGGCCGGAACGCCGAGACCAGCGGCGACGTGGCGCTGCAACGCGGCAAGCTCGACCAGGTTGCCGTAGCCCTTCGCGCCGAAGTCGATGCTGTGCGCATAGACGACGAGTTCCACCCGGCCGGCCGGCAGCCAGAAGTCCAGCATGCTGACGCACGGGATGTAGCTGACGTCGGTGTGCGGCTGGAACGTGGTGATCGTCGCCGACCGGGAGGACGGATCCCGGCGAAGCCGGTCGATCACCCAGGCGACCTGGTCCCGGCCGGTGTGCTCGTAATCGAAAAGTCTCGTCGCGTAGCTGTCCGCGCCGCCGAGTTCGGCTACCGCGGCATGGTCGGTGAAGTTCGCCCGCATCCAGGCCAGCCGCTCCGGGTCCGCCAGCCGGGCGATGATCTCATCGTCCGGGTCGGGCCGCTCCACCAGCAGCGTGACCAGTGAGATCTCCCGGACCGCGAGCCCGTCGTACCGGCTGGGGATGCCGCGCGCGAGGATCGCGTCCGCGACGTCGAGCCACGCCTGCCCGAGCGTTGGCGCGTGCAGCACGGCGGGCTCGTCCCTGGCCAGCGGAGTCGTCACAAGCGCATCGTAGCGCCGACCGGCCCGGCGGCCCGGGGTCCGCGCCCCAGGGGTTCGCGCTACGGCAACGGAGCGTCACCGCGGGGACCGCGATCGCCGCATGGACTGACCCAGGAATCCTGACCCCGAGCCGCCCGGCGTCCCGCCAGAGGAGTCACTGACCTGCGGCTAAACCCGGTCGCCGAATGTAATCTGCGTCACAGATTCGGATATCTCGGGCATAGTTGAGGCTGATCCCGTCGTTCACTGTGGGTAACTGCAAGCACCCGGGTGCGTGATGGTTGCCCCCCGCAACACACGTGCCGCCCTGAACCCGCGACGCATCTGCGCACCCCTGCCGAGGCCAGGCGACTCCCCCGTCGCTGGCCGGCAGCGCACCGGGTGATCGCCGAGCGCTCCCCCGCGCCCGACCCCAAGGTTCATCGTGACCCCTCGCTTCCCCCGTTCACGCCGATTTATCCCCCATACCCCTAGTTTCAATGCCAAACCGTCCCGGCTGACGCTCGGGACCGCCGCCGCTACCGTCGCGGTCGCCGCCGGAATCGCCGTCGCGGTCTCCGCTAGTCCGGGCCCCGCTCCGGCCGCCTTCAGCGGCCTCGCGGCGGTCAGCGCCGCCGGTAGCACGCAGACCGGCCGGGCGGCCAGCCACACGACCCGCCTCGCCGTGAGCGGACTCCAGTCCGCCGGGCCGGCGGCCGCCAGCGCGAGCAAGCTGCCGGTCATCGCGGCCGCCCCGCAACCGGGCACCTGGCCGACCGGCGCACCGGGCGCCACCGGGCAGGCGCCGGCTGCCGGAACCGCCCGGTCGGCGGCACACGCCGCAAGCCCGGCCGGCACCACGCGGGCGGCCACCGCGGCTAAACCTGCGGGCACGTCCGCAGGCACGTCCTCGGCCAAGCCTGCCACCAAGCCCGCCACCGGGCACGCCGCCAAGCCCGCCACCGGGCACGCCGCCGGGCACGCCGCCCCGGGCACCGCGCGGGTCGCCGCGCACGCCGCAACCCGGACCGGCCGGGCCGCCTCGGCACTCCGAGCCAGCCACCATGCCCGGCCCGGTAGGTGGTACTCGATCTACGACTCGGTGACACCGGGCGCGATCCCGGCGCACCACGCGGTCGCCACTTACGCGACCGGCAACTACGCCGTATCCCGGCACCAGGTCACCAGCCGCCGCACAGTCCTGTGGATCGACACCACCGGCTATGACTACGCGGCCTCGATCCTGGACGTCGAGC
>JAJYTW010000322.1 GCA_021792855.1 Actinomycetes bacterium | reverse complement strand
TCCGATCTGATCACGATGGTCAACTCCGGGCTGACGTTCATCGGCGTGATGGTCGCGCTGCTGCTGATCAACGTGCGGCTCGGGCTGACCCTGTTCAGCGTGCTGCCGGTGCTGATCGTGGCGACCGTGATCTTCCGGGCCAAGTCCTCCCGCGCCTATGCCGAGGCCCGCGAGAAGGTCAGCACGGTCAACGCCGACCTGCAGGAGAACGTGGCCGGGCTCAGGGTCACCCAGGCCTACCGGCGCGAGCAGGTGAACACCGAGCGATTCGCCGGGCTGAGCTACAGCTACCGGAACACCCGGCTGCGCGCCCAGCGCTACATCGCGACCTACTTCCCGTTCGTCCAGGCCCTGTCCACCGTGGCCGGGGCGATCGTGCTGTTCGCCGCGGCCGGCCAGGTGCACAGCGGCCTGCTCACCGCGGGCGGCCTGATCGCCTACCTGCTCTACATCGACATGCTGTTCGCGCCGATCCAGCAGCTATCCCAGGTATTCGACGGCTACCAGCAGGCGGCCGTCGGCCTCCGCCGGATCTCCGCGCTGCTGCGCACACCGACCAGCACGCCGCAGGCGGAGCGTCCGGCCGCGCCTGGTCACCTGACGGGCCGGATCGAACTGGCCGATGTTCGTTTCCATTACTCAGGGGTGGAACGGGAGGCGATCGCCGGCGTCAGCCTCACCATCGAGCCCGGCGAGACCGTGGCCCTGGTCGGCGAGACGGGCGCCGGCAAGTCCACCCTGGTCAAGCTCGTGGCCAGGTTCTATGACGCCACCGGCGGGCGGATCCTGGTGGACGGCACCGACATCCGCGACTACGACCTGGCCAGCTACCGCAGGCAGCTTGGCGTGGTGCCGCAGGAGCCGTACCTGTTCGCCGGGACGCTACGGGACGCCATCGCCTACGGCAGGCCGGGCGCCACCGACGCCGAGGTCGAGGCCGCCGCGCGCGGCGTCGGGGCGATCGAGATGATCTCCCGGCTGCCCGGCGGGTTCCGGCACCAGGTCGCCGAGCGCGGCCGCAACCTGTCCGCCGGGCAGCGCCAGCTCATCGCGCTGGCCCGCGCCTACCTGGTCGATCCCGCGATCCTGCTGCTTGACGAGGCCACCGCCGCGCTCGACCTGTCCGCCGAGGCGGCCGTCATCCGGGCGACCGAGCAGCTTGCCGCCCGGCGCACCACGCTGCTGGTCGCGCACCGGCTGACCACGGCGGCGCGGGCCGACCGGATCGTCGTCCTAGACGCCGGCCGGATCGCCGAGGTAGGCACCCACGACGACCTCCTGGCCGCCGGCGGGACCTACGCCGGCCTGTGGGCCGCGTTCACCGGTGAGAGCATCCTGGCCGCCTGACCGGCTGACCCCGACCGGGGCGGCCGCGCGGGTGGTGCGCACCTCCCGCGACGTCAGCACGAGCGCGGCGGCCAGCAGCGTAACCAGGGCGGCGCCGTACTGCGTCGCCGAGACGCCGATCGCCGCCGCGATCGGCCCGGCGACCAGCGCGCCAACCGGCATGCCCATCATCGAGCCGAGGCCGTCGTAGGCCGACACCCGGGCCAGCTTGTCGGCCGGGATCTTGGTGGTCATCGTGACGTTCCAGATCACCGCCATCATCTCGATGGCGATGCCCAGGCCGAACGAGGCCAGCAGGATGAGCGGGAGCGGGAGCAGCATCGCCAGCGACAGCGGCGCGACCGCGATCGCGCCGCCGCTCAGCGCGACGAACAGGATCGGCCGGCGCGGCGTCAGCCGCAGCGAGACCAGGCCGCCGACGATCAGCCCGACCGAGTCCGCCGCGGTGATCAGCCCCCAGGCGGCGGCGCCGCCCAGGTGTGCCTTGGCGACCGCGGGCCCGAGCACCTGGAAGCCGCCGTACCAGGCGGCCAGCGCCACGGTGAATTGCAGCACGGTGGCCCACAGCCAGGTGTGCGACCGGAACTCCGACCATCCCTCCCGAAGCTCGCGCACCATGCCCGGGGCGTGCTCGCGCTCCGCGCCGAGCGACCCGACCCGCATCGAGAGCAGCAGCGGCACGGTGCCGAGCATGCCCACTCCGCAGGCCGCGAGCGCCCAGCCGGCCCCGAACAGCGCGACGACCAGGCCGGCCAGCGCCGCGCCGGCCATGGTGGCGGCGTTCATCGTCAGCCGGCTGAGCGCGGACGCCTGCTGCAACTGATCCGCGGGGACCAGCCTGGGCAGCAGCGCCATCGACGCCGGGTAGAAGATCGCCACGCCGGTGCCGGTGATCACCTCGAGGCCGATCATCAGCCAGAGGCTGGGGTGGCTGGTCAGCACCAGGATCCCGAAGGCGCCCTCGCCCAGGGCCACCATCAGGTTCGCGGCGACGATCACCCGCTGCGGCGGGATCCGGTCCGCCACCACGCCGCCGATCAGCAGGAACACCAGCGACGGCGCGATCTGCGCCGCCAGCACGTAGGACAGGGCGGCGGTCGAGCCGGCCGGGTGGGCGCTGGTCCGGGTCAGCGCGAGCACCGCGAACGAGACTCCGACCAGGGAGAACGACGCGGCCATCGGGGCCAGCAGGCGGTCGATGAGCAGCAGGCGGAAGTCGCGGTTGGTCAGGACGGGGTAGCGGCGCACGAGCGCGCGCGGGAACATGACAAGGATCCAATCTGGGCCGGCTGGGGTGGCCGGATACATGTTATCGGGGCAGGTCAGAGCACAGAAATGGTTTTTCCGAGCGACTGACTGACAGTTCAACCGGCGGGCGGGCCGCGGCATTCCGGACGTGCGCGCCGCCCGCCGGTCAGGCCCGCGCCGTGCCGCCGCTGCTGCCGGGCAGGCTTCACCGGCGATCTGCCGGCGGCGGCACCATGCCGGTGCCTGTGCCCGATAGAGTCACCTCTGCGGCACCTGGTCCGCCGTCGCGCCGCAGGCCGGCCGACCCGGGCGCCCGCCGATCCGCACAACTGCACTGGAGGCCATCCGCCGATGAGCATTCTTGGCACCAGGGTCCTGCGCACCGAGGACCCGAAGTTCCTCACCACCGGCGGCGAGTACACGGCGGATGTGACCGACGACCGGCTGACCGGGGCCTGCCACGTGTTCTTCGTCCGCTCGCCGGTCGCGCATGCCCGGATCGCCCAGGTGGACGCCAGCGCGGCGCTGCGCGCCCCCGGCGTGCTCGCCGTGATCACCGGCGCGGACCTGGCCGGCCTGCCGGACCTCAAGCCGATGGACCCGGACACGATGAACATGCGGATGCTCCGGCGCCCGCTGGCCACCGACGTGGTGCGCTTCGTCGGCGACCCGGTCGCCGCCGTCGTGACCGAGCACGAATACCAGGGCGAGGACGCGGTCGAGCTTGTCGACGTGGACTACGAGCCGCTGCCGACAGTGCTGGACCTGGACGACGCCCTGTCCGGCGCGACGCTGCTGTTCCCCGAGGCTGGCAGCAACGTCGTCGGCGAGTTCGGCGACCGGTCCGCCCTGCGCCCCGACCTGTTCGACGGCTGCGAGGTCGTGGTCACCCGCACCTTCACCAACCAGCGGGTCGCCCCTGCGCCGATGGAGACCCGGGCCGCGGCCGCGGCCTGGGACGCCGATGGCCGCCTCACCGCCTGGGTGCCCAACCAGGGTGCGCAGGGTACCAAGGGCAGCCTGGCCAGGATGCTCGGGGTGGACCGGGACCTGGTGCGCGTCATCACCCCGGACGTGGGCGGCGCGTTCGGCGCCAAGTTCGGCGCCGATCCCGAGCACGCCGTGGTGGCCTGGGCGGCCCGGCACCTCGGCCGACCGGCCCGG
>JAJYTW010000321.1 GCA_021792855.1 Actinomycetes bacterium | reverse complement strand
GACGGTTGCAGCCACGGTCCGTGCACGGGTGCCATAACCGTGGCCCGCAGCTCGCGTGCCGCAGGCCGTGGCGAGTAGGGCTATCACGAGCATGCCAGCGAGAGCCGCCGCCCTTGCCGCTCGGCTCTCCATTCGGATCATTTGTTCTCCTCGGATCATTTGTTCTCCCAAAGCGTTGACATGTCATGAGGTGTTACGGGAGTCCCAGGTCCGCAGCAAACCGCTGCCCTCGTTGGCGCACCCCGGCACGGGTAGCCGGTGACTCCTTGGAGCGATGCCCACGCTGCCCGGCGGGCCGCCTTTCGGCGCATGCATGTGGCCTCCTAGCTTTCCGTTTAGACGTCGGTCACAACCGCACGGTTGCATACTGATCTGGCGCATCATGCCCGATGCGTGCCCAGGGCGGTGCCAGGTAGCATGTTGCGCCAGGCCAATGCCTGGTTGCCGTGTCCTCTGACACGGAAGAGGTCACTGGTTCAATCCCAGTACCGCCCACCAGATCGCCGGCCGTCGCAGGCCTCGCGACGGCTCGGTCAAGAGCCAGACTGCGATCCGCAGGCAGATACCTCTAGGCCATGCGAGTCCGCCCACCGGGCACTAGATCCTGCAAGGTGCCAGACTCGGGCCATGCCGGATGAGGAGCCGCTTGCGGGCGGGAACGTCAGTGCCGGTGTCGTCCGCGTGGGCGATACGGTCCGCAGGCCTGCCGGGCCGTGGACGCCGGCCGTCCACGCTCTGCTGACCTATCTGCGGGCAGCCGGGTTCGACGGTGCGCCAGAGCCACTGGGCCTCGACGACAAGGGCCGCGAGGTGCTCAGGTTCATCCCGGGCACCGTCGCCTGGGGAGAAGGATTCCGGCTCTTGCAGCCTGCCAGCGAACTTGCCAGGGCGGGTCGTCTCATCCGCGACTTCCACGATGCCGTGACGGGATTCGCGCCGCCCTCCGACGGGCACGAGCGGCAGCAGCTCGCCCTCATGCTCGGCCCGCGAGCCCGATCGATGTATCAGTTCCTGGCCGATCGCGCCGCGCAGAAGATCGAGCCCTGGGCGAGGCTGTGGCATCAGGGCCACGGCGAGGCCTGGCGCAGCCACGCGGACTTCATCGACGGCCAGACCGCCCGCTGGCAGACCGCATTGCTGGCCTGACCGCCACCCCCAGCCGCCCCAACCTGAGGCACAGCTGAATAAGATGCAAGCAGAGCTTCGTTTACCTAAGAGGTAATGTACGTTACCTCTTATGAGAACTCCGTCCCCGCCGCTCCTGCCACTGCTGCGCTCTCAGGCGCAGGGGGACCTGCTGGCCCTGCTGTACCTGCACCCGGAACGGGAGTACAGCCTGACGGAAGCTGCCAGGCTGATCGGCGTGAGCGTCAAGACGGTGCACTCCGAGGCTTCGCGCCTGGTCGCGGCCGGGTTCGCCGCCGACAGCAGGCGGGGCAATGTCCGGCTGCTGCGGGCCGAGACCGGGACGCCGGTCAGCCGACCGCTCACCGACCTGCTGGCCGTGACGTACGGGCCACTGCCGGTGCTCACGGACCTGCTCGCCGGGCAGCCGGGAATCCGCGCCGCCTACATCTACGGCTCCTGGGCCGCCCGGTACTCCGGAGAGCCCGGGCCGGTTCCGGCCGACGTCGACGTGCTCGTCGTCGGCACCGCCGACCGCGATGACCTCGACGACGTCGCGCGTGCCGCGCAGGACCGACTCGGCCGCCCGGTCAACATCCGCCGCATCACCCCGGCCGCCTGGGCCGAGCCAGGTCCCGGCAACGCATTCCTGGCCTCCGTCCGCCAGCGTCCCCTGATCGAGCTTCCGCTGGCCACCCGCAGCCAGGACCCGACCGCATGAGGTGGGACCAGGGCCGGGCCGACATCGACCGCATGCTCGCCGACGCCGAACTCCAGCGCGTCCCGCCCAGTCGCGACCAGGCCGACAGCCTGATCGCCCAGGCCAGGGTCCATCTCGCCTCGGCCGCCTCGATCTGCGGCCAGGACCCTCCGGGCGCCTACGCCCTGGTCTACGACGCCGCCCGCAAGGCACTGACCGCCGTCCTGGAGAACCAGGGCCTGCGGCCCACCACCCGGGGCGGCCACCTCGCCGCCTATCACGCGGTCCGCGCCCAGCTTGATCCACCGCTCGGCAAGACCCTCCGGCCGTTCGACCGGATGCGCCGCCAGCGTCACGACGCCGAGTACCCGCCCGTCAGCGCACCGCCGCTCACGGCCGAGGATGTCCGCGAGGACATCCCCAAGGCCACCGAGATCCTCAGCCTGAGCGCACGCATCCTGGATCAGATGTCGCCGTACTGACGAGCGGTCAGGCGGCGACGCGGACCGCCTCAGCGCCCGCGTGAGCGTCGGGTCCCGACCTCCGCCTGGCTCGCGTCCAGAACCACTGCACGGAAAGCGCGGTGCGGCCGGGACCTCGTGCATCTCCACTGTGCCGGATCGTGGGGGCTGTCCACCGGCAGTCTTCGCTGACCAACCGCAGGCTCGTACGGTCTTGACAGAAATTATTTAGGACTCGAATAATTAGAGTTCGACATACTCTGTTGAGGAGGGGCCATGACAACTCTTCTGGTGACTCACGAGGTCACTGACTACCCGGCCTGGCGGGCCACGTTCGAGGCAGGCGCGCCGGTGCGTGAGCGTCACGGGGGGAGGGTGTCCCGAGTGATGCACGACGGCTCGGGGGTGGTAGGGCTGATCGACTTCCCGGACGAGACCGCCGCCAAGGCGTTCCTCGCCGACCCGGCGTTGCGCGCGGGGATGGCCGGCGTGCCGGCGCCGCCGCAGGTCCGAATCCTCAGCGAGGTGGCCGACCTGGCCCACTGAGTAGCCTATGAGCGTGTCCGCGAAGCCAATGTCCGCTCCGGCGGGGCCTTCTGGGTCCCCGCCGGAGCGGGCGTTCGAGCAGCAGTTCCCCGGCGGGAGCGCGTCCGCGAACGCCGCGGTTCGAGCCATCGTCGAGACCTACGACGCCATCACCCGCTTCGCCAACGAGGCGATGCGGCACCACGACCTGTCGCCTGCCGCGCGGCAGGCCCTCGCCACCATCGAGGGGGCCGGCGGGGCTCTTTCCCAGACGGAGATCACCGCCCGGCTTCTCACTAAGCCGCCGTCGATCACCTCGCTTATCGACACGCTGGAAGGGCGGGGCCTGGTGACCCGCAGCCGCGACCCGCGGGACCGCCGCCGCCAGGTTGTCACGATCACCGCCGACGGAGCGGCGATGGTGCGCGCGTTCGAACCCGAGGCGATCGCCCTGCAGGCGGCCGTCATGAGAGATCTCGGCGAGGCCGACCGCCGAAGACTCATCAAGGCCCTCGAAGTCATCCGAGCGACCACGGCCGCACTGGACGGCGAAGCTGTGCTCGCTACAAGGCTCTGACCGCCATCCTGGAGAACCAGTGCGAACGCGTCCTGGATCAGATGCCGCCATTCTGACCGGGCATCGAGATGCCCGGCTCGCGCATCATCGCCAGTGCCGGGCCCGAAGCCTGGCGGCGCTGGGCAAAATCACTGGACGCTGCCCGCGCGTCCGGCGACGATCAGCACATGGCCATCCGCATTCAGTGTCTGTGCATCGACTCCGCCGACCCAGGCACGATCGCCGCCTTCTGGGAGTCCGCCCTGGGCTGGCGCCGCACGCACGACGAGGCCGATGAGGTCTGCCTGGAGCCGCCAGAGGGCAGCCCGGAGAACGGCATCGCTCCGGACCTGCTGTTCCTCAGGGTTCCCGAGAACAAGGCCGTCAAGAACCGGCTGCACCTGGACCT
>JAJYTW010000051.1 GCA_021792855.1 Actinomycetes bacterium | reverse complement strand
TCAGGGTGCGGCCGTAGAAGTCGAAGTTCTCGGCTACGACCGCCTCGGACAGGTACGGGGCGGCGCCGTGGATGACCTGCCAGCACAGCCAGTCCCGCCACGCCGGCAGGTGCTCCTCGGTGAGCAGCGAGGTCAGCCCGGCGCTGAAGCTCGGCTGGCGCAGCACGACCTCGTCGAACGCGCCCGCGGGCGGGTCCATGGCCGCGAGCCACCCGCGCAGATCCGGCCCGGCAGCCAGGGCATCGTCCCAGGTGAAGAGGTTGTAGGTCTTCTCGCTGTCGCGGCACGCGACGTTGTCCCAGTGGTGCCCGGCGACCGCCGTCTCCAGCTCGAACACCCGCTTGGCCGCCTGCTCCGCGTCCGGCTGTCCGGCAAGCTCGAACATCCGCCGCAGGTGGCCGGCGTATGCGTCCCGGACGGCGGCGAACCGCTCCTCGCGGTAGTAGCTCTCGTCCGGCAGCGAGATCGCGGCCTGCTCGAAGAACACCAGGTAACGCTGCGGGTTGCCAGGGTCGGTGTCGACGAATAGCTGGTACAGGCTGCCGATGCCGTGGCGCTCCAGCGCGCCGAGGGTCTGCAGCAGTTCCGGGATGGAGTCAACGGCGCGTGCGGCCGCGAGCAACTCGCCGATCGGCTCGGCGCCCAGTCGCTCGGCCCGGCCGGCGTCCATGAAACTGGCGTACAGGTCGCCGAACTTTCGTTCCTCGGTGCCCTCGGGCGCCGACGCGGACTCCTCCACGATCTCGCGGACGGCCTTCTCCGCGGCTTCGGCCAGCACCAGGAACGTGCCGTACCTGGCCCGGTCGGCGGGGATCTCGGTCTGGTCCAGCCACCGGCCGTTGACGTGCCGGAACAGATCGTCCTGGGGGCGGATGCCGGGATCGAGTTCATCGGTCGGAATGCCGGAAGGGAGCGTCATGCGCACTAGCGTATGACCAGCGGCGGCACGCGCGCGTCCTGGTCTTGCCCTGCTCGCCAGTTCCGGCCCGATGATCGTGTCCGGGGGGTAGCGCCCCCGGACACGATCATCGGTCCGTCATGCGTCGGCGTGCAGGGCGGCGAGTTCCCGCTCCACCTCCCGCTCGTGCTGCTCGGCGTCCTCGCGCGCCCGCCGCGGGTCCCAGCGGCCCGCCATCACGAAGATCAGCGGGATGAACAGGACTTCCCCGCCGACCGACACCCACCACCAGGTCTGCCACTGCCCGGGGGCCGATGCTGCCGCACTGCTCACCTGCGCGCCATGGGCCCGCAGGTAGGCGAGGTCGGCGCGCGGGACGGTGGCGACAGCCTTCAGCCTGCCGACCGCCACGACGGGCGTGACGTGGTCCGCGGCTGCGATCTCGCCGACCGCCTTCGCGGCCGCGGCGGAGTTCGCCGGGTTGGCGTTAAGCGCGGCGAGTGTCGCCGGGTCGATCGCACTGATGGTCCGCAGTTCTGGCGCGTACTTCGCGGCCAGTGCCTGGACCTGTGCTCCGTACTCGACCAGCGGCGTCATGGAGGTGACCACGAGCGGCAGCAGGGCGATGGAGATGGCGATCACCGCCCGGATGACCCAGCCCCAGACCGCCAGCCCGGTCGCGGTCAGCGCTGGGTTGCGGCGCTCGACGGTCTCGGTGAAGCTCGCCATCCACGGCGCGTAGGCGACGGCCAGGAACACCGCCATCAGGCTGATGATCCATACGAACGTGTAGTACGTGGTGGCCGGGTCGTGCGCCCGACTGCCGAAGATGATGGTCATGACGATGCCGCCGATCGCGCCAGCGACCATGAACGGCTTGCGGACCCCGAGCTTGTCCGAGAGCAGCCCGACCAGGATCAGCGCGCCGGCGTCGAAGGCCCAGAACCAGTTCCCTAGCCCGTTGGCAGCGCTCAGGCTGTAGCCGAACAGGCTGGTGAAGTAGACCGTGAAGAAGCCCACCGCGGTGTAGTAGATGATCAGGAACACCGAGATCGCGAACGCCGACCCGACGATGTCCAGGTGCAGCATCTGCCGCCACGGCCGGCGCAGGCTCGCCTCGATGTCGATGCCCTTCGCGCGGGCCTCCACCAGGGCCCGGTCCCGCAGGCTCACCATCAACTGGTCCCGCAGGCTGGGCGACAGCTCACGGAGTCCGACCAGGGCGACCACGAACACGGCCAGGCCGACGATCCCGCAGATCACGAACTGGTCCTGCCAGGCAGGCAGGTTGGTGAGCGTGTGGCTCGACACCTCGGAAAGCACCAGGCTGCCGACCACCGGCCCGAGGGTCCAGAAACCCATCGCCGATGCGCGGCCAAGCTGCGGGGAGAAGTCGCGCACCAGGGCCGGCGTGGCGACCAGGATGATGCCCTCCACGAAGGCGACGCTCACCAGCAGGATCCCGAACACCAGCTTGTTCGGCGCGTTGGGGATGCCGAACAGCACCAGCACGCCGGTGACCCCGAGGCCGTAGGCGACCAGGTTCGCCCGGCCCCACCGGTCGGCCAGGCCGGCCAGGATCGAGGAGAACGCGCCCACGGCGTTGCCGACCACCGAGATGTACACGTAGTAGGGGAAGGACATGCCGTAGTGGGCGATGATCGCCGGTGCGACCGCGCCGGGTGCGTATAGCTCGTAGTACAAGACGATCGTGGCAACCACGACGATGCCCAGGTAGACCATGCGCCTGCCGGTGCCCGGGTAGTGGTCTAGCTGGCGGTACCACAGCACGCGCGCCCAGGGCGCGGGGGCCTGGACAGATTCCGGCGGGGCAATTGCGGTCATGGCGACCGCCTCCTTCGACTCGCGGGCGTGCGAACCGGCCGGCCTCCCGGCCGGGGCCGGGGGGGCGTGCGCCCGCCGGCGGAAGGGGCAGACCGCCGCTCCGCGTGCCTCGGAATGGCTTGCGAAGGATTGCGGGTGCATTCACTGGTACAATTTCGTACTTTAGGATGATGTACGGAATGCGGCAAGGGGGCGTTCTATGCCCATTCCGAGGGCAAGAAAGAGTGCTTCCTGGCGGCGACCAGGGAGGGCGGCAGGCTGATGGCCGATGCGGTGACCGCCGCGACAAGGGCGCTGCCCGGCACCACCGAGCCCGAGGAAGTGCTCCGCGCGGCGCTCCGGGGGTTGCTCGCCTTCCTCGCCGCCGAACCGGAGGGACGGCCGGCCACGTCGGGTAGCCGCCCGATCAAGGCAGGGCCGTTATCCCGCGCTGCCCGCGGGTACCTGTGCCTCGGTGACCGGTGTCGCGAGCCGGGAGCGGAACGCCCACGGTAGGAACACCCCTACCGAGACGACGATCACGATGCCGGTTCCGATGCCGAAGCTCACCACGTCCCTGGCACCGACGCTGCCGATGTAGGCCATCAGCGCGAGGAAGGCGGCGTAGACGATGTACCAGAGCGCCCTGGAGGCATCCGTCACCTTCGAGAACACGGCGATGACGACGGCGACGACCGCGACCACCAGCAGTCCGTAGGGCACCGACGGCCAGCCGCTCCAGTACACGATCAGGGAAGCACCGGCGAACCCGAGCGCGCCGATCACCGTGGCCGTGACCGAGCGGTCGCGCCCCTTGGCGACCAGCATGGACACCGGCACCGAGGCGAAGCCCAGGTAGCCGGCCACCACGGCGTCGTTGATCAGGGTGTAGATCGTCGGGACCGGCGCGGTGAGCAGGGTGATCACGGCGCCGACGGCGGACAGCGCCAGCAGGCTCCACAGCGGGATGCCGTGCCGTTCGCTGACCTCTTTCAGCCGCGCGGGACCGAACCCGCTCCGCCCGGTCGCCATTAGCACCCGCGCGCCCGCGCCCTGGTAGACGTAGCCGTCGCCGAACGGCCCGATGATGGCCACGACGATGGCGAGGATCAGCAGGATCTCCACTCCGCGACTGGTGCTGATCAGGACGAACGGGTTGCCGGCCACCGACCCGAGGCTGCCCCAGGCGCCGGTGCCGACCCCGAGCCTGCTCCAGTCCAGTCCGAGCACGAAGGCCACGCCGAACAGCGTGTAGATCAGGGTCTGGCCGATCAGCGAGATGATGATGGAGATCCTCAGGTCCCGCGGGTTGTTGGCCTCCTCGGCGAAGTCGGGGATCACCCGGATGCCGCCGAAGGCGAACATCGCGATCGGGACCGCGGCCAGGATGCCGGCCGCGCCCAGCGGCATGAACCCGTGGTAGGCGGTGAAGTTCGCGGCATGGCCGAGCGTGACGGCGACGCCGATGGCCAGCGCCAGGTAGATCACGATCTTCAGGCCGCCGATCAGGTTGGTCAGGTGGTGGAACGCCTGGATCCCGAAGTAGTTCAGCGGCACGAACAGCAGGATGAGCCCGAACGCGACCAGTGCGCCGGCCGTCGACGGCGTGCCGTCGGAGTGGAGCAGGCCCGGATCGAAGTGGCTGAGACCCTCGACCACGGCCACCGCCTCGATCGGCGGGATGAACACGTACCACACCAGGCTCGCCACCGAGGTGATCAGGTTGGTGAGGCGGCCGTGGGTGTACAGGCTGTACCTGGCCGGGCCGCCGGCCTCCGGGTACCGGATCCCGAGGTCGATGTAGTTGACCCCGATGCACGCGTAGATGAATCCGGCGACCAGCCAGGACACCACCAGCGCCGGGCCAGCGTCGGCAGCCATTCCGGTGCTGCCGAAAAGTGCTCCGGTGCCGATGACCCCGCCCGTTCCCAGGATCATCATGCCTGTCTTGGATATGCCCCGCCGCAAGTCAGCCACTGTGCTTCCCCTAGCCCCGGGTTCCCGATGTATCCCTTCCCTTACATCGGACATCTACCCACAAGTAAATTCAATACATATTTAACGGGATTGGCTCGCTGATCCCCGGCGCGCGGAAGCCGGGCGATTGGCCGGGCCTGCCGCCGGTTACCTCTGCTGGCCCGGCGCGGGCAGGGCGCCGGTCTCGATGGCCCTGGTAACGGCGGCGGTCCGGCCGGAGACGCCGAGCTTGCCGCAGGCCCGCAGCAGGTGGGTCTTGACGGTCGCCTCGCTGAGGCTGAGCCTGCGGGCGATGGCCGCGTTGGTCAGGCCGCGCGCCACCAGGGCGAGGACCTCGGTCTCCCGGGCGGTCAGCCGATCGGCGGGTTCGGCGCGATCGGCGCGCATCCGGCCGAGCAGGCGGCCGGCCACGGCGGGCGTGAGGACGGTCTCGCCGCGCGCGGCAGCGCGAACGCTGTCGGCGAGTGCCGCCCGGGGGGTGTCCTTGAGCAGGTAGCCGGCCGCGCCTGCCTCGACTGCCCGCAGGATGTCGGCGTCGGAGTCGTAGGTGGTCAGCACCACGACCGTGGTCCCGGCAAGCTGCCTGGTGGCGTCCACCCCGTCGCCGCCCGGCATCCGCAGGTCCATCAGGACGACGTCCGGCCGCAGGCGGCCGGCCAGTGCCACCGCCTCGGGGCCGGACCCGGCCTCGCCGACCACCTCGATGTCCGGTTCGCTGGCCAGCATCCCGCGCAGGCCCTCCCGGACGACCGGGTGGTCGTCGGCCAGCAGGACCCGGATGGGCGTCACGCCGGCACCGTGGCGCGGACGGTGGTGCCGGCGCCGGGGGAACTGGACACGGTCAGCGTGCCGCCGGCCTCGGTGACCCTGGTGCGCATGCCGCTCAGCCCGAAGCCGGCCCCGGCCCGGGCCGGGTCGAAGCCGGCGCCGTCATCGCTGATCTCCAGGCTGACAGTGTCCGGGCAGTAGCCGAGCCGGACGGCGGCCGAGCGTGCCCGGGCATGGTTGCGCACGTTGGCCAGGGCCTCCTGGCACACCCGCAGCAGCACGACCTCGGTGGCCATCGGGAGCGCCCGCGGGGCGCCGGACAGGTCGAACGTCGCGTCGATCCCCGGGGCCTCGGCCAGCCTGCCGAGCGCGGCGGCCAGCGTGCTGCCGTCCAGGTGGCGGGGTGTCAGGTCGGCGACCAGGACCCGTGCCTCGGCCAGGTTCTCCCGTGCGGTCCGGGCGGCGAGATCCAGGTGACCGGCCGCCTGCGGATGCGACCCGCCGAGATCAGACTGTGCCGCCTGGATCAGCATCAGGATGCTGGTGAACCCCTGGGCCAGGGTGTCGTGGATGTCGGCGGCGAGGCGCTGCCGCTCGGCCATCCGGCCGGCCTCGTGCTGCGCGGCAGCTAGTTCGGCCCGGGTGGCGGCAAGCTGGTCGATGATCGCGGCGCGCTCGGCGCTCTGGTTGATGATCCGGGAGACCCAGCCGCCGTAGAAGAGCGAGAACCCGCCGCCTGCCGCGGCGATGCCGAAGGCCGTCGCCGCGGTTCCGGCGCTGGGATACCGGTACACGAGCAGTCCGGCGGCGAGGAAGTTCAGCCCGATGCCGAGCAGCGTGGCCACGCGGTTGTTCAGGAAGGTGAAGAACTGCGGTGCGATCGCGAACGCCAGGAACCAGGCCTCCGGGTTCTGGCTCTGCGCGACGCCGAACAGCGCGAACAGCCCGGCAACGTAGATCACGATCCGGGTCCGGCTGCCCTGGCCGGTGGTCCACAGCGGGCGGCCGACGATCAGGTACCACGGCACCAGCGCGACCACCGCGGAGACCGCCACGGCCTTCGACCCTGGCGTGCCGGCCAGCGTGATCAGCAGGACCGCGATCAGGACGAGCGCGTAGAAGACGTTCCAGCCGCGGCCGCCGGTCTCCCAGGCGTGCTGCTGGCCGTCCGGGCGAGCCGGGCCGATAACCGGGGGAGGGCACGACCAGGCGGTCTGGCCGGCCGGCGGCATGGTCATCCCGCCTGCCGGTTCTGCCAGCGGAACGTGGTCAGGCATAGCACCAATCCTGCGACAAGCCAGGCCGCGAGCACCAGCGCCGTCTGGCCAAGCTGAAAGGAGTGCCCGGGCTCGAGCACGACCGCCTGCGGCACGAACACCGACCGCATGCCGCGGCACATCCACTCCAGCGGGAACACCGCCGCGATGTCCCGCAGCCACCGCGGCACCAGGAAGATCGGGACGTACACCCCGGAGATGAACTGCAGCACCATGAACGGGAGGGTGATCACGGCGATCCCGTTCCGCGCGGCCGAGCGGGGCACGCTGCTCGCCGCGATGCCGAGCAGCGAGCAGGCGGCCACGCCGAGCCCGAACACCCACGTGAACGTCCACCACGCGGAGACCGCGGCGGGCAGCCGCAGGTGGTAGAACGCGACCCCGATGGCCAGCAGGATCGCGACCTCGGCGAGCGCGGCGACCAGGACCTGGATGATCTTCCCGATGAAGTAGGCGGCGGCGGGCATCGGCGTGCCGCGCAGCCGCTTCAGGGTGAACCGCTCCCGCTCGAGCGCGATCGACATGCCCAGGTTCTGATAGCTGGTGGCCATCACCCCGCCGCCGATCAGGCCCGCGACGTACAGGTCGCTGACACTGATCGCCGGGGCCGACTGGTGCGGCCGGCTGAAGATCGCGCCGAGCAGCACCAGCATCACCGCTGGCATCGCCAGGATGAAGACCACCGACTGCCGCTCGCGGAAGAACGCCCTGAGTTCGACCGCGCCGCGGGACAGCCCGATCCGCCAGGCGCCGGGCAGCGCGGCCCGCGCCTGGCCGGTCGCGGCTGGTGCTCCGGCGCTCGCCTGCGCAGTGCTGGTCATGGCCGGCCTCCGATCAGTTCCAGGTAGATGTCTTCCAGCGACGGGCGGCTGACGGTCAGCCCGGGAACCTCGCCGCCGAAGCGGCTGACCAGGCTGGTCACCAGCAGGGCCGGCTCGGTGGTCCGCTCCGACCGGGTCCCGCCGAATTCCTGCCAGCTCACTACCGCCTGGCCGGCCGCCCGGCCGCCGAGTTCGGCCGGCGATCCCTCGGCGACGATTACCCCGTCGCTGAGCACCGCGACCCGGTCCGCCAATGCCGCGGCCTCGTCCAGGTAGTGCGTGGTGAGCAGGACGGTCACGCCACTGCCGGACAGCGCCCGGATCACCGCCCAGAAGTCGCGGCGGGCACCCGGGTCGAAGCCGGTCGTCGGTTCGTCCAGGAAGAGCAGGTCGGGGGACCCGACCAGGCCAAGCGCGACGTCGAGGCGTCGCTCCTGGCCGCCGGACAGGGTGCGTACCCGGGCGCTGGCCTTGCCGGTCAGGCCGACCAGGTCGATCACCTCGGCGGGCCGGCGCGGGCTCGGGTAGAAGCTGGCGAAGTGCCCGACCAGTTCGGCGACGGTCAGTTCCGGCTGGTCGGCCGCGCCCTGCAGGACGATGCCGATCCTGGCCCGCCAGGATCGGCCGGCCCGGCCGGGGTCGGTGCCCAGCACCCGGACCTCGCCGTCGTCCCGGTCACGGTAGCCCTCCAGGATCTCCACCGTCGTGGTCTTGCCGGCGCCGTTCGGCCCGAGCATGGCGAAGATCTCGCCCGGCGCGACCTCCAGGTCGATGCCGCGGACCGCGGCGACGCCGCCGTAGCTCTTGCGCAGCTTGCGCACCCGGATCGCCGGGCCGGATTCGTTCATGGGTCCAGCCTGGCCCCGCCGCGGCTCCGGCGCGTCGCCTGTCCGGTGCCGCCGGGTCAGCCAAATGGCTGACCCCGGCCGACCGGCGGTGATCCCGGTGGTCGGCAGGTGATTGACTGAGCCGGTGACGCTGGCGGTGCGGGCCAGGGGCGATGGCCTGCCGATCCTCGTGCTGCCCTCGTTCAGCCTCGACGGGAACGCCATGTCGATGGCGTTCGAGCCGGCGCTCGCCGGTTCCCCGGGCTGGCAGCGGCTGTACATCGACCTGCCGGGCACGGGAGCGTCCCCGCCGGGCGAGCCGCGCTCGGACGCCGTCCTGGACGAACTGGCCGCTACGGTGCTCTCGGTTCTGGGCGGCCAGCGGTTCCTGGTGGCCGGCTGGTCGTACGGCGGTTATCTCGCGGCTGGCCTGGCCCGGCGGCTGCCGGGCAGTATCGGCGGGATGCTGCTGGTGTGCACGGCGCCGAAGATCCGCCCCGCCGACCGGGACCTGACCGGGGTCCTGCCATCGCAGGCTGAGCCGGGCTGGCTCCGCGACGTCCCCGGCAGCCTGCGCGATCACCTCGCCCACGCGGTGGGCTGCCAGACTCCCGAGACCGCCCGCCGGATCACGGCCGTGCTGGCCAGGAACGGGCCGACCGCAGAGTCATACCTGGCCGAGTTGCGCGCGGGCGGATTTGCACTGTCAGACGAGGACGTGCCGGTCCGTTGCGGCGCGCCGGTATCGATCCTGGCGGGTCGCCGAGATCGGGTGGCCGGCTTCACCGCTGCTTTCACCGCGATGGCCAGCTATGACCGGGCGGACTACCTAGTCCTCGCGGATGCCGGTCACTACCTTCCCCTTGAGGAGCCTGGCTGGTTCGCGGCCGCGGCGGCGGCCTGGCTCGGGGCCTGCGGCCGCTGGCTCAGGGCCGGATCCGCGGCTGGCTGAGCGGTGCCGGGAGGTCCGGTTCGCCGGCTAGCGGATCGCGCGCGCCGGAAGAGGCTGGCGGTCCCGCAGGAATGCCTGGCCGCGCACCAGCCAGGCCACGCTGAACGAGGCGATCGCGGCCGACTCCGCCCAGAAGACCGGGTCGAGGTGGCTGAGCGCCGCGGCCAGCGGCAGCGAACTGAGGCCCGCCATCATCAGCGCCAGCAGCATCACGATCCCGGAGGCCAGGTAGATCCGCTTGCGGAGCAGGCCGGGCCGGTTGCGGCCGGGGTCACTTCTGCGGAACAGCCACAGCGGCAGGGCGAGCAGGGCGGTGAACGCCAGCGCGCCGAACGCGATGTGCAGGTCGCCGGCCACTCCCTGAAGCAGCGACGGGTGCGCGGGCGGCGTGGGGAAGAGGCCCACGCCGATGGCGCCGACGCCGGCCGCCCTGGTGAAGAGCCGCTCCCACCGGTCCTCGGCGTGGTGCGCGAGCAGGAAGGCGCCGATCACGCACAGGCCGCCGACCAGCACGCCGCGCATCCCGGTGTAGAAGTAGTCGCTCACCGACTGCTGGAGGCGCCCGGAGAAGATCAGGGTGTTCCCGGCCGCCAGCGCGATCGGCAACGCGATCCCCAGATAGCCGACGGCCCTGCGCAGGGTGAGGTAGGAGATGACGCGCGGATCCCGGTGGGCAGACTCGCTCATGCATGCGCCTCGCTTCCCCGCCGCGTCGATCGGCCGGGCAGCCAGGCAGACGATCAGGCAGGACATACAGTGTTAGAGGCGATCAGAGTAGCTGAGAGTTCACCATGCCTGACACGCCGTGAATCACGACCTAGATCCGTCTAGATCCGGCCCGCGGTCCGGTCAGGCGACCCGCCAGACTCGCCACAGCGCCGCCGGGTCGCTCAGCGGGTCGCCGTGCACCAGCGAGAAGTCCGCTGGACCGCCCTCCCTGATCACGCCCGCGTCCGGCTCACCGAGCAGTTCGCCGCCGCGCCAGGTCACCGCGCCGAGTGCCTGCCACGGCTCGAGTCCGGCCTCCACCAGGCACTCGGCCTCCCAGGGCAACTGGTTCGCGCGCGCCGATCCGCCGCCGAAGTCGGTGCCGCCGACGATGGCGACGCCTGCCGCGTGGGCCAGGCCGGCGCTGTGCCGCGCCTGCTCCAGGCGGCCGTAGAACATGCTCCGGTTCTCCGGCCCGGCGAAGCGCGGCAGCGCCGTGGTGGTCGAGAAACCCAGCCAGGACTTCAGCACGGTCATCGTCGTGACCAGCGTCACGCCCCGCTCGGCCATGATTCTGGCCACATCGGCGTCCAGGTCGAAGCCGTGCTCGATCGAGTCGACCCCGGCCTCGGCGCACACCCGTGCGCCGGACACCCGGGAGGAGTGCGCGGCCACCCGGGCCCCGCGCGCGTGCACCGCCTCGACGACCCGGCCGACCTCGCCGGCCGTCCAGGGGGCGATCCCCGGGTCCGGTCCGTCGAGGTACAGCTTCACCAGGTCCGCGCCGTCGTCCAGTTGGCCGAGCGCGAGGGCGAGCAGTTCGTCGCCGTCCCGGGCCTCGACCGCGAGTCCCTCGGGCAGCGTTCCGGCCTGGGTGACCCAGGTGCCCGCCGCGCGAACGTATGGGCGGTCCCGCCGGCCGCGCCAGGCGTCCCGCACGCCGAGCGCCAGCGCGCGCTCGCGGCCATCGTGCTCCCGCCGGGGCGAGCCGACATCGCGGGCCCAGCGCACGCCGGACCGGTGCTGAAGCTCGCCGTTGGCTTCGGCCACCGCGAGCAGGGTCTGGGTCGGGTCGGCGGCCCGGTCGATCCAGTGCGAGCCGCCGGGCAGGGTCAGGTGGCTGTGCCCGTCCACCATGCCGGGGATGATCGTCGAGCCGCCGGCGTCGACGATCTCGCTGTCGGCGGGGAACTCGCCCTCATCCGCTGTCGGCCGGATCCAGCGGATCCGGTCGTCGGTCACCAGCACGCTGACGCCGACCCGCAGCTCAGGGCCGCGTCCGTCCGCCAGCGCGGCATCACGGTACAAGACGCTGCGCATCCGGACACAGTAACCGAATCGCGCCGGGGCGCACTAGCGCGCCGGGCGCCGCCTGCCGGGTGGGTCCGCCACGCGCCGGGGCACATACCCAGGCGGGTATTATGCGGGCATTCACGCGGACGACCGGTCGCCCGCGGCTGATCCGGGAGGGCACGTGACGATCAGGACCTGGCCGGCCCGGCGCTGGGTGGCGGCGGCGCTGGCCGCCATCGCCACCACGCTGATCATCGGCATCCCGACCGTCCTGATCCCGAACCCGGTGTTCGGGCGCAGCGTGCCGGTGCAGTGGTGGAGCTATCCGGTGCTCGGGGTTACCGCGGTGCTGAGCGGGCTGATCTTCGCCACCTACGTCCGAACCAGCGCGGAGCCCACCAGGCGGCAGACCCGGCTCAGCCTGGGCGGCGGCATGCTGTCGATGTTCGCGGTGGGCTGCCCGGCCTGCAACAAGATCGCGGTGATCCTGCTCGGAATGTCCGGGGCCCTGAACCTCTGGGCGCCGATCCAGCCGGTGCTCGGGGTGGCCTCGGTCGGGATGCTCGCCTGGGCGCTGCGGCGCAGGCTCTCCGGGGAGCGGTCCTGCCCGGTCCGCCAGCCGGCGCCCGAGGCGTCGGCTGGGGCGCTTCCCTAACAGTCAATCCGTCGTCGCGCCGGGCGTCCGCTTCAGCGCGAAAGGCTCGTGAATCCGTTGTCACACGTGACCATGGCCCGTTTGACCAGGGCTTCCCGCATCTCGTGCGTGGCGGCGTCCGGATACAGGTCGAAGGTCGCCTCGAGATCGCATCGCTGGGCGGGCGTCAGGTAGCCGCTGAGCCCGCGCTCGAGGTCAGACAGGCGCCCGCGCGCCGCGCGGGGCCGGGCCGGCACGAGCAACGCGGAGTAGATCAGGAGCAGTCCGGGGAGCACAAGCGCGCCCCAGCCTCCGCTGCGCAGCGAGCAGCCTGCCACGGTGAGGGCGCACCCGGCCAGGGCCCGCCAGTACAGGGCAGCGGCGCGCGTGAGGCGGATCACGCCGATGATCGCGAGCAGCGTGCCGGTGCGGATGGTCCTGCGGATCCGCGGGGACCGCACGGGCCGCGCGAGGATCGCCTCCCCGGTCCGATCGGCCAGCATCCGCGGTAGCAGGCTGCGCCGGTGCGCCCGGAATCTCATCGCAGCCTCCCTGGTCGGGTCCGCGCCGCGTGCCCTTTCGATGGTATTCCGCTTCTGGCCGGCCGAACAGTCGGCGTAAGTGGCTCTCCAGATCCTGGTCAGCCATGATCCGATCCCCAGAAGAGTTCGCCGATATACCGCCGCAATGGCGCGGGACCGGGACTGATCTGCCCGTCGCGCAGATTGAGGTTGACTAGTTCGCTGTGGGTACCCAGCCACCGGTAGAGCAGCAGATGGCGAAGGGGCGGATCCGCAGTGGCGAGGGCGGGATAGCTGACGTGGCCGGCGAGGACGCGGGAGCGGCGGGAGCCGACAGCCGCGACGCGGACCTGGCCGGAGCCGGCCCTGCTGATCGGCACCTGGCTGATCGTGAATACGACCTGCCTGCCGTCCGGTGTGATCGCTGCGAAGAAGATCTGCTGCTCGCGCCCGTTCCGGGCAACGCTGAAGAGCGTCCTGCTGTACCGGTCGGCCGGACCGGCCGGGGCGCTGGTCGGGATCGCCATGACGCGCGTCGGCGTGTAATAGGCCAGCGTCGTCCCGGCCGAGGTCAGGGACACTTGCCCGGTCACGCCGGACCATTGCCGGACTCTTCCGGTGGCCAGATCGACAACGCCGATGTGCCTGGCGGTTATTCGGTAGGCGCAGGCGGGACCGCCGGAGATGGTGCTGAAGGCCAGGTGCCGCCCGTTGGCGCTGAAGGCCAGGCCGACAATGCCGGCGCCGTGTAGGGCGGGCAGCGGCGCGAACGGCGTCAGCGGCCCCGGCCGGCCGCCATGGCGGACGGTGAACTGGTATAGCCGGGACTGGCACGGCTTGGCCCGGTAGAGCCCGATGACGTAGGTGCGCCCGTTGGCCGTGGCCACCGAGACGAATTGATGATCAGGTACCTCGGCTCGCCGCCTGAGGGTGCCGCCGACCCGTTCGGGCGGTGGCCGGGTATCGGCGCCAGCACGGCGATCACGCTCACGACCGCAGCGACGGCGGCGGCGGCCAGGATCGGCGCGGCGAACCGCCAGCGCCGGTGCGGGCCCGGGCGGGGGCCGCGACGTCCGCTACGGATTCGTTCTGCCAGGTCCGGCGGCACCTCGGGCGGCACCGATTCGGCGGCGCTGCGCAGTGCGGATCGCAGTCTGCCCTCCAGTGCCGTGCGGTTCCCTGCCTCGTCGTTCATCGCGCGCCTCCGGGTTCTGCTGCCCGCCTCACATCGGCTCCTCAAGCTCGTGCCCGAGCCGGTCCAGGGCACGGGAGATGGTGGACGACACGGTGCCGCGGCTGATGCCCAGCACTGCTGCGATCTCGGCCTGCGGCAGGTCCAGGTAGTAGCGGAGCACGATCACCTCGCGGGTGCGGACCGGGAGCCTGGCCAGCGCATTGATCACCGCGCGCCGGTCCTCGCCGACCGGCAGCCGTTCACGACACATACCCGGAGATAGCCGGGGATCCGGCCATCGTCCCGCAGTCGGGGTAGCGCCCGGTGCAGGCCGAGTAACTGCCGATCGACGTGTCATGCCGGTCGCCGTGGGCCAGCTCCAGATCACCGGATTCTCGATCAGCGGATAGCCGGTCACGTTACCGGCGAGGCCGATCCCGGCGCCGGGACGAGTCAGGTTCCCGGCGCCGGGAGAAGTAGAAGATCACCAGGCAGACGCCGGTGAAGGCGGCGCCGCTCAGACCGTGCGCGCGCAGGCCGTCGGCCATCGCTTCGCGCTGGATGTTCGCGATCGTGCTGACCCGCTGGAGCGGTACCGAGTAGTTCGCCGACACCTCTTCCGAGGTCGCGCCGTCGAGGAGCTTCTGAGCGATCTGCGTCGACTGCCGGGACTCCAGGCCGTGGCTTCGCAGCCCGCTGGCCAGCGACGCGGAGAAGACCCCGAAGACGATCGTGGACATCACGACGACGCCGACGGCCGAGCCGATGTTGCCCGCCGCGCTGCGGAACGCCGAGGTGCTGCCGTCCTCGCCGGGCGGGGCGAGGTTCATCACCGCGTTGGTGAGCGGAATCCCGGCCCCCACCGAGGCCGCGGCGTAGCCGCTCATGATGACGATCGGAATCCAGATCGGCGCGTCCGCGGTGATCGTCGCGCTGGCCAGCAGGGCGAGCGCGAGGGCCAGCAGCATGATCAGCCCGGTGGTCGTGATCCCCAGACGGCGCAGCAGCGCGCGGGTGAGGACGGCGCCCCCGATCCCGGCGGCCTGGGCGGGCAGCATCGCGACCGCTGTCTGCAGGGCGTCCAGGCCGTAGATGTACTCGAACCCGATGGTCAGGTAGAACCACAGGTTCGCGAACGACATCAGGATGACGATGATCAGCAGCAGCGACATCCCGCCGTGCCGGAGCGCGGCCAGGGACAGCGTCGGATCCGCGATCCGGCGGCGGACCCAGAGCAGGGCGACGAACGCGACCAGGGCGATGCCCAGGCGCACCAGGGTCGATGCCGTCCAGAATCCGTCCCGGTCGGCGGCGCTGATGGTCTGCACGGTCGCCGCCAGCACGACCCCGGCCAGAGCCGGGGTGAGGAACTCCCGGCCATCGCGGCGGGAATCCCTTGCGGGCAGGAAGATCCAGGCCGACAGCCAGATGACGACTCCGCTGGCGGCCCAGATCGCCACCATCAGCCGCCAGCTTGCGTGGTCCACGATGAGGCCGGCCAGCAGCGGCACGGTGAGGTATACGACCGGACCCGCGATCGCGTAGGTCGCGAACGCCGATGCCCGGGCCTGGTCGTTCGACACCCGCGCGCTGAGCAGCGCCAGCGCGACCACGATGAAGCCGGACGCCCCGATGCTCTCCAGGATCAGGCCGAGCGCGGCGACCGCCATTCCCGGCGCCGCGGCGACGGTCGCGTTGCCGGCCGTGAACAAGATCGCGCACCGCATGATGAACCGGCGCTCGCCCCACCGGTGGCCGAGGATCCCGGACAGGAAGATGACCAGCAGCCCGGCCATGCCAGGAAGCTGGCGGAGCAGCGAACTCTGCGACTCGGTAGCGCCGAGCCCGGCCAGCATCGGGACCAGCACGTAGTTGTAGCTGGCCGGGATGGTCGTCGCGGCGCCCGTGACCAGGCATACCCCGAGCAGCAGCCGCCGCTGGGAGTGATCGAGCAGGCTCGCGTCGGCAGCGGCGTCCGCTGCCGACGCGGTGCCCCGGCCCCCTCGACGCACGGGACGATTCTGCCCCGGCCGTCGCGCGGCGGGGCAGGGGCGGAAGTCCCCGGGTGCCGGGCTGACTTGCGGCCCGCCCGGCACCCGGGGCGCCGGGCGGGCTAGGGCCGGCTGACTACGAACGCCTGGACGCGGTTACGGGCGTCGGCGTAGGAGCCGCCGGCGCTGCACCGGCCCACGGCCGGGCAGGACACCGACGTGATCTCGGCGTTCAGGCCCCTGTTGAGCGCGTGCAGGCCGGGCAGGTAGCCGACGGTCTGCCACTTCCCGTGCACCTGGAACACCAGGAACGCGCCGTAGCTGTAGATCCGCTGGCCGTTCTGGCCGATCCCGAATGTGCCGCCGGCCGCGCAGTCGCCCGGCGCGGCGCAGGACAGCGAGGTGACCCAGCCGTCCGGGCCGGCGTTCAGCCTGGCCATGCCGGGGATGAGCTGCGCGCTGCCCCAGTGTCCGGCGGTCTCGGTCGCGACCAGCGGCTGGCCGCCGCCCCGCTCGTTGTAGCCGTCGTTGATGCCCTCGATCCCGCCGGCGGTGCAGTTGCCCGCCGACGCGCAGGACAGGTAATCGAGTTCGCCGGCGCCGGCCTTGTTCAGCGCGCTCATCCCGGCGAGCGGCGCGGCGGTGCCCCACTTGCCATTGGTCTCGTCGACGACGAACGGGTGGTTGTTGCTCGCGGAGTCGCCGTAGAAGCCCACCGCGGTGCAGTCGCCCGCGGCCGGGCAAGACAGTGCCTGCACCTCGGACCCGTTCCCGGAACTGAGCGCGGCCAGGCCCGGCACCTGCATCGCCGTGCCCCAGCCGCCGTTCGTCTCGGTGACGATGAACGCCTGACGGTTGCTCGAGCCGGAGGTCTTGTAGGACCCGCCGACAGTGCAGTCACCAGGCGCGGTGCAGGAGACTGCGCTGGGCAGGGCGTAGCCGCCGGTGTTCAGCTTCGCCACGCTGGCGATGGCGATCGCCTTGCGCCATCTACCGTTGTATTCGTTCACGGCAAAGACCTGCATATGACCGGACTTGTCGCTGTAATTGCCGACCACGGTGCAGTCGCCGGGCCGTGTGCACGACACCTTGCCAGCGGCAGCGTAACCGCCGCTGCCGAAGGCCGCGACGCTGGAGATGGGGCCAGCCTGGTGCCAGCGGCCGCGGACCTCGATGGCGGTGTAGGGCACCTCGTTGCCGGCTGCGTTGGTGTAGTAGCCGACCTCGGTGCAGTAGCCGGGCGCGGGGCAGGAGAGCCCGCCGGGGGACGCGTTGCGGCCGCGGTTCAGGGTCGTCATGCCGGGAAGCTCGAAGGCCCTGCCCCACCTGCCGCGGACCTGCTGGTCGATGAACACCGAGTAGTGGTACTGGTACGACTGGACCTCGGCGGTGGCGTAGATGCCGTCGGTGGTGCAGTTGCCCGGGGAGGTGCACTGCATCGTCCCGGCGACCGCCGCGCCGCCCTTGTTGAGCGCCGCGGTTCCGGGGATCTCCAGCGGCAGGCTGACTCGCGCGGCCGCGGTGCCGGCCGGGGTGGTGCCCGCCGTGGCGGCCCCGAGGGCCAGTCCGGCCGGGGCGGCCGCCAGCGCCAGTGCCCCGAGAATTACCCCGCCGGCCAGCGTTGCCGCGCGCTGCCGCATCGGTCTCATCGCTCGCTCCTCCTTCGGGCTCCGTCTGGGGCCCGCCGGAGGGGGGCCGCATCGCGCGGCAGTTTACGCCGGTCCAGTACGACCGGGTGACGTCCGTCGATCAAATCCGGTCGATCGGCCGGCCCGTTACGCGCGCCGGGATCCTCGCCGTCCGCGCCGCCGGTGCGTCCGGTCGCGGCCCGCGCCCGCGGTCGTGAGGTAGCCGTCAAGCATCTCGGCCATCTGGCCGATCACGGACCGCAGATGGCTCGCCGTCAGGGTCGACAGGCACCGACTGTCCCGTAGCGACACCAGGTCGTCGTCGCAGGTCACTCCGCCGAGCAGTGGACTCGCCCAGCGGGCCGCGGCGGTCAGGTCGACCTGCCGGACGTGGCCGAGCACCGCCCGCAGGGTCACGTGCTCGACGCCGCCCCGGGCCGGGAAGCTCCTGGCCAGGATGAACTGCCGGGCGCCACTGGCCAGGGTCACCCAGAAGACGAGGCCCTGGCCGGGCAACTCGCGCTCCACCCGGTAGGCCGACCCGATGAACTCGGCCACCTGCTCCCAGTCGGCAAGCGCGGGTTCCGGCGGGCCCGAGTCGCGTTCCGGCGGGCCCGAGTCGCCTTCCGGCGCGTGCTCCGGTGCGTCCGGCGGGCCGGCCATGGCTGGAACCGCTTGGATCATGGCACGACAACCTCGGCAATTCGCTCGTACGGCGGCACTAGGGCGGCTTCCGCCCGATGGCCGGTTAAGAGACTTCTAGGACACAAACCATCACGGGTGCCGGGCAACCGAATCGCTGTCCGAGGTTGTCCGAACTTTTCCGAGCCAGGGTGCTCGGTCTCGGTCCGTTACGCCCTCTGCTGCCCCTGCCCGTGCGGCCCGCACCGTGTGCTGCCTGCGGCGACTGCTGTCCGCGGCAGGTGCGGACCCGGTCCGCGCGGCACTCCGGCCCGGTCGGCGCGTCAGAAAACTTGAGTGACTCTATTCCATTAGCAGCTCCAGATTGGATAGAGTCCGGACTGTGCCTGCCGACCCCGCCGAACTGCTGCGCCAGCGCGGCTATCGCGTCACAGGTCAGCGCCTGGCCGTGTTGCGGGTGGTGTCCGCCCGGCCGCACCTGACGGCCGACGCGGTTGCCGACGCGGTTCGTGCCGAGCTTGGCGCGATCTCGCTGCAGGCGGTCTACGACGTGCTCGGGGTGCTGGTCGAGGTCGGGCTGATCCGACGGATCCAGCCCGCCGGGTCGGCGGCCCGGTTCGAGGCCCGGGTGAGCGACAACCACCACCACGTGATCTGCCGCGTCTGCGGCAGCACGGCGGACGTGGACTGCGCGGTCGGGTCGGCGCCGTGCCTCACGCCGTTCGACGACATGGGGTACGTGATCGACGAGGCCGAGGTCAATTACTGGGGGATCTGCCCGCACTGTCAGCGCGCCGCAGCAGACGGCGCGAACCGCACCAGCACAACAGCCGAAGAGGGGACTAGACCATGACCGACGAGAGCAAGTGCCCGGTCGTACACCCGATCGCCGGCCAGCGCAACCGCGACTGGTGGCCCGACCAGCTTGACCTGAAGGTGCTGGCGCGGAACTCGCCGCTGGCCAGCCCGATGGACCCGGACTTCAACTACGCCGAGGAGTTCAAGACCATCGACCTCGACGCCCTGAAGCGGGACATCGAGGAGGTGCTCACCACCTCGCAGGAGTGGTGGCCGGCCGACTACGGGCACTACGGGCCACTGCTGATCCGGATGGCCTGGCACGCCGCCGGCACCTACCGGATCTCCGACGGCCGCGGCGGCGCGGGCGCGGGCACCCAGCGATTCGCCCCGCTGAACAGTTGGCCGGACAACGCGAACCTGGACAAGGCGCGCAGGCTGCTGTGGCCGGTCAAGCAGAAGTACGGCCGCAGGCTGTCCTGGGGCGATCTGATGATCTTCGCCGGCAACTGCGCGCTGGAGTCGATGGGATTCACGACCTTCGGCTTCGGCGGCGGCCGCGAGGACGTGTTCGAGCCCGAGGACATCAACTGGGGCTCGGAGGGCACCTGGCTCGGCGACGAGCGGTACAGCGGCGACCGGGAACTCGCCAACCCGTTCGGCGCCGTGCAGATGGGCCTGATCTACGTGAACCCGGAGGGCCCGAACGGTAACCCGGACCCGCTGGCCGCGGCCAGGGACATCCGGGAGACGTTCCGCCGGATGGCGATGAACGACGAGGAGACGGTCGCCCTGATCGCCGGCGGCCACACCTTCGGCAAGACCCACGGCGCGGCGCCGGGGCCCGAGAACGTCGGCCGCGAGCCAGAGGGCGCGCCGCTGCAGGAGATGGGGCTGGGCTGGGCCAACCGGTTCGGCACCGGCGCGGGCGATGACGCGATCACCAGCGGCCTGGAGGGCGCCTGGACGCCGACGCCGACCACCTGGGACAACAGCTTCTTCGAGACCCTGTTCGGGTACGAGTGGGAACTGGTCAAGAGCCCGGGCGGAGCGTGGCAGTGGACCCCGACGGACCCGGCGGCCGCCGGCGCGGTGCCCGACCCGCAGGACCCGGCCAGGCGGCACGCGCCGGTGATGCTCACCACCGACCTCGCGCTCCGGATGGACCCGGTCTACGCGCCGATCTCGCGCCGGTTCTATGAGAACCCGCAGGAGTTCGCCGACGCGTTCGCCCGGGCGTGGTTCAAGCTGACCCATCGCGACATGGGCCCGGTCTCCCGGTATCTCGGCCCGCTGGTGCCGGCCGAGCCGCAGATCTGGCAGGACCCGGTGCCGCCGGTCAGCCACGAACTAATCGGCGCCGAGGACATCGCGGTGCTCAAGGCCGAGATCCTCGGCTCCGGGCTGACCGTCTCCCAGCTTGTCTCGGCTGCCTGGGCGTCGGCGTCGACGTTCCGCGGTACGGACAAGCGCGGCGGCGCGAACGGCGCCAGGGTCCGACTCGCCCCGCAGAGCGGCTGGGAGGTCAACAACCCGGCCGAGCTAGCTCAGGTGCTGCGGACCCTGGAGGGAATCCAGCAGCAGTTCAACGGCTCGCGCCCGGGCGGCAAGCAGGTTTCGCTTGCCGACCTGATCGTGCTCGGCGGCTGCGCGGGCGTGGAGCAGGCGGCCAGGAGCGCCGGGTTCGACGTGCAGGTCCCGTTCACGCCGGGCCGCGCCGACGCCACGCAGGAGCAGACCGACGTGGAGTCGTTCGCCGTGCTCGAGCCTGAGGCCGACGGGTTCCGTAACTACCTGGGCAAGGTGGACGCCCGGGTCGCCGAGCACACCCTGGTCGACCGGGCCAGCCTGCTCACGCTGACCGCGCCCGAGATGACCGTCCTGGTGGGCGGCCTGCGGGTGCTCGGCACCAACTACGACCGGTCCGGGGCCGGGGTGTTCACCGACCGGCCGCAGGCGCTGACCAACGACTTCTTCGTGAACCTGCTCGACATGGGCACGGCGTGGTCGGCTACGTCGGAGGCCGAGGACACCTTCGAGGGCCGGGACCGGGCGACCGGCGAGCTGAAGTGGACCGGCAGCCGGTTCGACCTGGTCTTCGGGTCCAACTCCCAGCTCAGGGCGATCTGCGAGGTGTACGCGAGCAGTGACTCGCAGCCCAAGTTCGTGCGTGACTTCGTCGCCGCGTGGGACAAGGTGATGAACCTGGACCGGTTCGACCTGGCCCGCTAGTTCCGGCCGCTGACGGCCCGGCCCTGGTGGTCGGCCGGGCCGTCGGCGTCAGCCGCCGCCCGCGCCGCTGCCGCCGGTGCCTGAGATGCAGAGTGGGGCGAAGGGTATCGCCGTGCTGCGCCCGGCGTTGACGTACCAGCGGCCGCCGGACCTGGTGACTACCAGCCAGTCCCGGCCGGAGCCAGGGCGGAAGAGCGTGTAGGTGCGCCCGGCGAGCGTGAACCGAACCTGCACGGTGAACCGGACGGTGGCGCTGGCCGGGCCGGCCGGGCGGGCGGAAACGATCCGCAGCGCCCGGACCCGCCCCCGCGGGACTCCCGGCCCCGCGCGCAGGCAGGCCCGCTGGCTGGGGAGCACAGTCGAGGCGAAAACGCGCGCGTCGTGGCTGGCCACGGCGGACCAGAACCGGCGGACCGTCTGCTCGGCAGCCGCCGCCTGGGCAGGTGAGAGCGTTCCCGACACAGTCGGCGGGCCGACCCGGCCGGACGTGCTGGCGACCTCCGATGCGGGCGGAGCGGTGACGTGCACCGGCACGCCGAAGTCGTAGAACGTCACCGTCTGCGTCACTCGCGAGCCTGTCGGCGTGCCCGGGGACCCGGGGGGCAGCAGCGAGAAGCGCACCTGCCGTACCCGGTTGCTCCGGTCAACCCAGACGTCGGCCGAGAGCGCGGTAACGTGCAGCAGGGTGGCGAACGCCCGGACGTACGAGCTCTGGGCGGCCGGAAGCCGGGCCGCCGCCTTCGCCAGGTCGACGCTCACCCGGTATCCGGTCACCCGGACGCCTCCGACGGTGGCAGTCCCGAGCCTGGCCACAGTCCGCGAGTCCGCCCGCAGAACCGACAGCAGATCGGCCGGGGTCATGCCGCCGAACGCGTCGAGCACCGGTCCTCCGAACATGCCTGGCACCGGTGCCGCGACCGGGAGCCAGCGCGGCTGATCGTTAAGCCGGACATACAACTTCGGCGGTACGAAGAGTTCCTCTGCCGTCGAGTTCGCCGGGCCATGCACGCGAATCTCGCCACGGAAATTCGCGAGATCGAGCATGCCCGTTTCGGTCAGCGACACCACCACGGACTGATTCTGAATCTGCGTCGTCTCGGTGAACCGGGTGCTCTGGCGCGCGGTCGTGGTTACCGCTGCCAGTACCCCCTGGCCAGGCGAGGCAGGCTGAGGGCCGCACCCAGCGGCGGCGACGGCGATACCGGCCAGGACAACGAGAAATCCGCCACCGCGCATCGGCATTGCCTCTCGGGGTTACCGGACAGCAATCGCATTGAACCACGGCACGGAGCCGATGGACCGGTTCTGGTCGGTCGAATCGGCGGGCGGCGGGCGGCGAGCGAACCGGCCGGGGATTCGTTCCCGGCGGCGCGGCGTACTCTTTCCCTGTCCGCAGGCGCCCGGGCAGACGGCGCAGAGGTACCGCAGGAGGATGCGCCATGAAGTCCGATGGCGAGGCCACCCGGCCGGCGAACGGGAGCCCGCGACTGCGCCCCGGAGAGGAGATCCGGGACCGGGTCGCCGTGAACGCCGTGCAGCACGACCGCACGTTCGGCGGGCATCTGTATGTCACGAGCAAGCGGCTGATCTTCGTGCCGAACCCGTACGGCCAGTCCCGTGGCGCGACGCGGTTCGAGACCAGGTTCAAGGAAGTCACGGAGATCGGCCTGGCGCCGCGCGGCCGGACGATCTGGGACGGCTCATGGCGGCGCAGGGTCCGGGTCACGACCCGCACCGGGCAGACCGCCTACTTCATCGCCTGGCGGCCACGGCAGATGCTCGCC
>JAJYTW010000050.1 GCA_021792855.1 Actinomycetes bacterium | reverse complement strand
CGATCGAGAAGTGCGCGGTGTGCGCCGCGTCGCCGAGCAGCACGATGTTGCCGTGCCGCCAGGACCGGCAGCGCAGCGTCCCGAAGCTGATCCAGCGCGAGTTGTTGGCCGCGATCTTGTGCCCGTCGAGCACGTCAGCGAGCAGGCCGGCGATCCGTTCGATGGACGCTTGATCCGATTGGCCGGGCGGCAGGCCGGCCGGGGCGAGGGCGGCGAAACCGGCCCGCTCCCAGACGTCGGCGTGCATTTCCACGATCAGCGTGCTGCCGGTCGCGTCGTAGGGATAGCCGTGCACCTGGATGACGCCGTGCGGCGTCCGCACGATGTAGAACTTGAACGCGTCGAAGACCAGGTCGGTGCCGAGCCAGATGTACTTGCACCTGCGCTGCTCGACCTGCGGGCCGAACGCCCCGGCGAACGCCGCCCTGGTAGCCGAGTTGGCGCCGTCGGCGGCGAGCACCAGGTCGTGGCTCGCCGCCAGTTCCGCCGGGTCGGGTGCCTCGGCCCGGAACCGGACGGTCACGCCGAGTTCGGCGCACCGGTTCTGGAGGATGCGCAGCAGGCGCCGCCGGCTGAGTGCGGCGAACCCGTGCCCGCCGCTGGTGATCACCTGGCCGCGGTAGTGCACGTCGATGTCGTCCCAGCGGGCGAACTCGCGCTCCATCGCCGCGTAGATCACCGGGTCGGCGTGCTCGATTCCGCCCAGCGTCTCGTCGGAGAACACGACGCCGAACCCGAAGGTGTCGTCGGCGGAGTTCCGCTCCCACACCGTGATCTCGCGAGCCGGGTCCAGTTGCCTGGCCAGCGCGGCGAAGTACAGCCCGCCGGGTCCGCCGCCGATGACCGCGATCCGCACTCGATGTCACCTCCGCGGGCCGGGCAGGCCGTTCGGGAATGGCCGGACGAGCCGAAGCTAAGGTCGCCGCCCGCCGTTCGTCAATGATCGGCAGACACGCCGCGCCGGTTCTGGCAGGTAGCGGGGATGCTCGACTACGGTGTGAAACATGGCGACTCGTGCGCCCAAGGGTGGAGCGCGCCCTTCCGGCGGCACCGCCGGGCGGAACCGCCCGTCGGGCGGTCAGGCCCGCCCGCGCACCGCCTCCGGCTCATCCGGCCGGGGCCGGAGCACCGCCGCCCGCCGGACGCCGGCCGCGAGCAAGTCCGGCACCCGGCAGTACCGCGGCCGGACGCCGGCCGCGACCCGGCGCGGGGCGGCCAGCGCCATGCGGCCCTCGCACAACCCGTTCCTGATCCTGTTCAGCTGGATCTTCCGGCTGATCGCGTCGGTCTGGATGGAGATCGCCGGTGCGGTCGGCTACCTGGCCAGGCTTTTCGGCGACAGCGCGCGCGGCCTGGACCCGGCGCATCGCAGGGACGGCGCCGGCCTGGCCGTGCTGGCCGCCGCGATCGTGGTGGCCGCCGCGACCTGGTGGCACCTGGGCACCACCGCAGGGCGGGTGCTGACGGGCGTGATCCGGGGCGCGTTCGGGATGGGCGGCTACGCCCTGCCGGTCCTGCTCGGGCTGCTCGCCTGGCGGCTGCTGCGGCACCCGGACAAGAACGCTCACACCGGCCGGATGGTGATCGGCTGGACGGCGCTGCTGATCGGCGCTCTCGGTATCGTGCACATCTGCCTCGGCAGCCCGACGCCGTCGCAGGGCAGCACCGCCATGTGGTCATCCGGCGGCATGATCGGCTACGCGATCTCCGCGCCGCTGCGCGCCCTGCTCAGTCCCTGGGCGGCTGTTCCTGTGCTGGCCCTGATCGCGGGATTCGGCGTGCTGGTGGTGACCGGGACGCCGCTGCACCGGATCCCGGAGCGGTTCGCCGAGATCACGTTCCTGCTCCGGCGGCGCGGCCCGGCCGCTGAGGACGAGTCGACGGCGGGCGTGGGCGCCGACGCGGCGGTGCCCGGGCGGCTCGGCCGGCGCAAGAACACCGGTGCGATCGAGGCCGGGGAGCATCACCGGCCCTACGACACGCCGCTGCTCGGCGGCCTGGTGCCGCGCGGGTCGGCGGGCCGGGCCGGGGCGTCGCTGCCCGCCGGGCGCGGGAAGGCGGTCGGCCCGGGCGGCGACGACCCGGCCGGGCAGCAGGATGACGATCAGCATGCCGTCGAGCAGGACCGGGCCGAGCAGCGCCGGGCCGAGCGGGCGGCGCGGGCCCGCGCCGCCGACGACGAGGTGCTCGCCGAGGCGCTGCTGTTCGGATCGGCCGAGGACGACGCGCCCGGCGTGCACGGCGCCGGCTCGGCCGCCGAGGCGTCCTGGCGGAAATCCTGGTTCGGCGAGCCGGAGGCCGGCTCGTCCGGGCCGGCCGAGACCCCGGCCCCGGCCGAGCCCGCGCGGCGGGAGAGCGCTGCCACGGCCAGGCCGGGAGAGCAACTCACCCTGAGCGGGTCGAGTTCGTCCTCCTACACCCTGCCGCCGTCCGCACTGCTGAAGCCGGGGACCGCGCCGAAGACCAGGACGCGGGCGAACGACGCGGTGGTCGAGGCGCTGACCATGGTGCTTGACCAGTTCGATGTGGACGCCAGGGTCACCGGGTTCACTCGCGGCCCGACGGTCACCAGGTACTCGATCGAGCTTGGCCCGGCGGTCAAGGTCGAGCGGGTCACCGCGCTGTCGAAGAACATCGCGTACGCGGTGAAGAGCGCCGACGTGCGGATCTTGTCGCCGATCCCGGGCAAGTCGGCGATCGGCATCGAGATCCCGAACGCCGACCGGGAGATCGTCAGCCTCGGTGACGTGCTCCGCTCGCCGGTCGCCGAATCCGACCATCACCCGATGGTGGTTGGGCTCGGCAAGGACGTCGAGGGACGGACCGTCGTCGCCAACCTGGCCAAGATGCCGCACATCCTGATCGCCGGGGCGACCGGGGCGGGCAAGTCGACCTGCATCAACGGGCTGATCACCTCGCTGCTGCTGCGCTCGACGCCGGACGAGGTCCGGCTGATCCTGATCGACCCGAAGCGCGTTGAGCTGACGGCGTACCAGGGGATCCCGCACCTGATCACGCAGATCATCACCAACCCCAAGCGCGCCGCCGACGCCCTGCAGTGGGTGGTGGGCGAGATGGACCGCCGGTACGACGACCTGGCGGCGTCCGGCTTCCGGCACATCGACGACTTCAACAAGGCGGTCCGGGCCGGCAAGATCACGCCGCTGCCGGGCAGCGAGCGCGAGTACGTGCCGTATCCGTACCTGGTCGTCATCGTCGACGAGCTTGCCGACCTGATGATGGTCGCCCCCCGGGACGTCGAGGACTCGGTCGTCCGGATCACCCAGCTTGCCCGGGCCGCGGGCATCCATCTGGTGCTGGCCACCCAGCGGCCGAGCGTCGACGTGGTGACCGGCCTGATCAAGGCCAACGTCCCGTCCCGGCTCGCGTTCGCGACCTCCAGCCTGACCGACAGCCGGGTCATCCTCGATCAGCCTGGCGCCGAGAAACTGGTCGGGCAGGGCGACGCGCTGTTCCTGCCGATGGGCGCGAGCAAGCCGATCCGGCTGCAGAACGCGTTCGTCACCGAGAAGGAGATCCGCGAGGTCGTCGCGCACTGCACCCGGCAGGCCGAGCCGGACTACCGCGAGGACGTGACCGTCGCCGAGGGCAAGCAGCGGGAGATCGACGCCGATATCGGCGATGACCTCGAACTGCTGCTCCAGGCGGCGGAACTGGTGGTGAGCACGCAGTTCGGGTCGACCTCCATGCTGCAGCGCAAGCTGCGGGTCGGGTTCGCCAAGGCCGGACGGCTGATGGACCTGCTGGAGAGCCGCGGTGTGGTCGGGCCGAGCGAGGGCTCCAAGGCCCGTGAGGTGCTGATCCGGCCGGACGACCTGGCCGGGCTGCTCGACTCGCTCCGGGGCAGGTAACCTGCGCGTCCCGGCCGCTACTCGCGGCGCCCGGCACGCGACTCGCCGCAACTGGAAAAGATCTGGTCAGCGGTGGTGTCGGCCGGCCAGACCCGGGGCATGAGCGGGTAGGGATTGCGTTGCCGAAATCGCGAGCCGGTATTGGCCGGCCGACATCCGCTCGGGTTCTCGCCGGACGCTGACTCGGTGTCTACACTGGTTCCGCAGCCCTGGTATATAGGGTGACGGGGGAAAGAACTTTCGGCTATATGCCCGATTCGGTCGGGTCGATAGCCATTCACAGAAACCGTGGAGGCGCGGCGTGAGCATCGGTGACGCGCTGGCAGAAGGACGCCGCCAGGCCGGACTGACGATTACCCAGGTGAGCCAGCGCACCTGCATCCGGGAGACGATCATCCGCGGCATTGAACGTGGCGATTTCTCCGCCTGCGGGGGCGATTTTTACGCGCGCGGACACATTCGCAGCATCGCGGGCGTTGTCGGCGTCGACCCTGAGCCGCTGATCGACGAGTATGACGCGACCCTCGGGGAGTCACCGGCGATCAGCGCCGCCGACGTCTTCCAGCCGGTCACCCCGGTTCGGCTGAAGGAGCGCCGGCGGCCGAACTGGACGCTCGTGCTGGCCCTGGCGCTGATCGTGGTGGTTGGCGTGTTCGCCTACCAGCACTTCGCCGGTGGCTCGTCGGTCACCGCTGCCAAGGCGCAGGTGAAGACCCGGCCGACCACGAAGGCGGTGGCGAAGACCTCGGCACCAACCCCGCCGGCCACGCATAAGAAGAAGTCGCACCGGCTGAACATCAGCGTGACCGCGAGCCAGAACTGCTGGGTCCAGCTGACCTCGGTCAACGGCCAGACGATCTTCAGCGGCATGCTGTACGCGGGCAGTTCGATGCACTGGACCGAGAAGCAGGCCGTCAATCTGCTGCTCGGCAACCCGTCCGGGGTGCGGGTGTCGGTCAACGGCAAGAACCCGGTGCCGCCTGGCTCGGTCAGCGCGGTCACCCTCAATTTGCGGGCCGGAAAGGCCTGATCGGGCGGTTCGGGCCGGGGCACGTCGCGTCGTCGGCCTCCGGCGGCCATCCCGGGTCCGCGGTTACCGTAGTCTGCCGGTGTGTCATCGAGTGGTTCAGACCATCCCGACGCCAGGCGCTCGGTGCGCCTGGTCACTCTCGGCTGCGCCAGGAACGAGGTCGACTCCGAGGAACTCGCCGGCCGACTTGAGGCCGGCGGCTGGGCGCTGACCGACGGCGACGACGCCGCCGTCGTCCTGGTCAATACCTGCGGCTTCATCCAGGCGGCCAAGCAGGAGTCGATCGAGGAACTCCTGTCCGCCGCCGACTCCGGTGCCACCGTGGTGGCGGCCGGCTGCCTCGCCGAGCGGTACGGCAAGGGCCTGGGCGAGGCCCTGCCCGAGGCCCAGGTGCTCAGCTTCGACGACTACGGGCAGATCGCGGCCCGACTGGACGACGTCCTGGCCGGCCGCCGGTGGACGGCGCACGAGCCGAGGGACCGGCGGCAGTTGCTGCCGATCTCGCCGGCCGAGCGGGGCACGGCCCCGGCCGCGGCCGTTCCGGGACATGGCTCGGCGGCCGGCGCGGGTGGCGCTGGCCCGGTGGTCGGGGCGGCCGCCACGAACGGCGCCGGGCCCACAGGCGCGGCGGCCCGGAGGCGGGCCACGATCGAGGATCTGCCGGACGGGATCGCCCCGGCGTCCGGCCCGCGGGTGGTGCGCCGCCGGCTGGGCGGCAGCGTGGTGGCGCCGCTGAAGATCGCCTCCGGCTGTGACCGGCGGTGCAGTTTCTGCGCGATCCCGGCGTTCCGCGGCGCCTTCCTGTCCAGGCCGCCGCAGGACCTGCTGGCCGAGGCCGGCTGGCTGGCCGACCACGGTGTCCGGGAACTGTTCCTGGTCAGCGAGAACTCGACCTCCTACGGCAAGGACCTCGGGGATCTGCGGCTGCTGGAGTCGGTGCTGCCCGCGCTCGCCGCGATCCCGGGGATCGACCGGGTCAGGGTCAGCTACCTGCAGCCGGCCGAGCTTCGGCCCGGGCTGATCGAGGCGATGACGTCGACGCCCGGCGTAGTGCCGTACTTCGACCTGTCGTTCCAGCACGCCAGCGGTCCGGTGCTGCGGTCGATGCGCCGGTTCGGCGACGCCGAGCGGTTCCTCGCGCTGATCGAGCAGATCAGGAAGCTGGCCCCGGAGGCCGGCATCCGGTCGAACTTCATCGTCGGGTTCCCCGGCGAGACGCCGGACGACCTGGCCGTGCTCGAGGACTTCCTTTCCGACGCCGGCCTGGACGCGATCGGCGTGTTCGGCTACTCCGACGAAGACGGCACCGAGGCGGCTACGCTGCCCGGCCGGCTTGCGGAGGAGGAGGTGGCTGCCCGGGTCGAGCAGGTCGCCGGGCTTGCCGATGAACTGATGGCGCAGCGGGCCGCGGACCGGATCGGCGAGATCCGCGAGGTGCTGATCGAGGAGGTGCTCGACGAGGCCGGCCTGCGGTACGGCGGGCGCGCCGAGCATCAGGCACCCGAGGTGGACGGGGCGATCGAGGTCGTGGCGAACCGGTCGCTGGCCCCCGGTGACCTGGTGCTGGCGCGGGTATCAGGAAGCGAGGGGGTGGATCTGGTGGCGGATCTGATCGATGAGCCGCGACGCGGCCGCCCGGAGGCACCCGGGGCCGTTGAGTAGCTCGCCGCCGGCCAGCGCGGCGGCTTCCGGACCCGGCTGTGCGGCCGGGACGGGCAGTACGTCCGGAGCGGGCGGCGCGTCCGGCACAGGCGGCGGTCCGGCCGGAGCGGGCGACCGGCCTGGGATGGCGAATGGGCCGCTGGCGGGTCCGCCGGCGCCTGGCCCGGCCCTGGTCAACTTGCCGAACGCGCTGACGGTGCTCCGGCTGTTTCTGGTGCCCGTGTTCGTGGCGTTCCTGGCGGCGGGCGGCACCGGCTGGCGGATCGGCGCGTTCGTGGTGTTCGCGGTTGCCTCGGTCACCGATCTGCTGGACGGCGAACTGGCCAGGCGGGGCGGCCAGATCACCGACTTCGGCAAGATCGCTGACCCGATCGCCGACAAGGCGCTGACCGGGTCGGCCCTGATCACGCTGTCGGTGCTGGGGGAACTGCCGTGGTGGGTCACGGTGGTGATCATGACTCGCGAGGTCGGCATCACGCTGCTGAGGTTCTGGGTGATCCGGCATGGCGTGATCGCCGCGAGCCGGGGCGGCAAGGTCAAGACCGTACTGCTGATGGTGGCGATCGGGCTCTACATCCTGCCGATCCACGCGGATATCGTGCGCGCGGTCCTGATGGGCGCCGCGCTGGTCGTAACGGTGCTGACCGGGGCGGATTACGTGCTGCGCGCGTTCCGGCTGCGGCGGCAGTCGCGGGATGCCGCCAGGCCGGCCCGGAGCCCGGCCGGGACGGGCCGGTGACTGGCCGCCCGCCGGGTCCGTCCGAGCCGGGGCCGTTCGAGCCGGGTCGGGGTGACATGGGTGCCGTCGACGCGGGTCCTGGCGAGCCGGCCGCGGCGACCGCGATCGGACTGCTGGTGGCCGGCGGCCACACGATCGGCACCGCCGAGTCGCTGACCGGCGGCCTGGTCGCGGCGGCGCTCACCTCGGTTCCGGGAGCGTCGGCGGTGTTTCGCGGCGGGATCGTGGCGTACGCGGCGGACTTGAAGGTCGCGCTGCTCGGGGTTCCGGCGGATCTGATCGCGCGGGTCGGGACGGTGCACCCGGAGGTCGCGCTGGCGATGGCCCGCGGGGCGCGGGGCCGGCTCTCGGCGTCGATTGGCGTCGGCACGACCGGCGTGGCCGGTCCCGATCCGGCCGATGGGCAGCCGGTTGGCACCGTGCATATCGCGGTCAGCACGCCGTCCGGGGACCGGCACCGGGCGCTGGCGCTGACGGGCAGCCGGGAGCAGGTCAGGGCCGCCACTGTTGACCGCGTGCTTGAGTTGCTGGTAGGCACTCTTGTGGAAGAGACAGATTGATTACAGCGTTACGTACCATGAACACGCAGTGATGCCCTCTCCCGCACCGTCAGTAAGGCCAGGTACGGTGGAGGTATGAGCGGCCGGTCCTGAGGAAGGGGTTGCGACGATGGTCCTGCTTCGTCACTTGCTAGGTGACGCGCTGCGGCGGCTACGCCTGCGGCAGGGTCGCACCCTCCGTGAGGTGTCGGCGTCCGCGCGTGTGTCTCTTGGTTACCTGTCCGAGGTCGAGCGCGGCCAGAAGGAGGCCTCGTCCGAGCTGCTGGCCTCGATCTGCTCCGCTCTGGGCACCCCGCTGTCTCAGGTGCTCAGGGAGGTCTCTGACAACTTCGCGCTCGCCGAACTGCAGAGCGAGCCGGTGTTCGCCGATGTGATCGAGCCGGCCATCGAGGTCGAGTCGGTCCGGTCGGAAGTCCGCGCGACTGGCGAGAGCGACCGCGTCCCCGCGGTGGCGGGGTCGGCCCCGCGTGCGCCTGGCGCGGTCGGCCAGCGCGGCGTTCCGGCACCGGCGGTCGCCACGCTGGCCGGGCACCCTGGACGAATCTCGGCCGGTCGCGTGCCCGACGCTCAGCTTGGGACGGCTCAGCTTGGGGCGGCTCAGCTTGGGGCGGCTCAGCTTGGGGCGGCTCAGCTTGGGGCGAGCCAGGGCCTGACGGTCCCGGCGGGCAGTCGGATCCCGCTTGGCGCGAACGGGCTGCCCGTGGCCGAGCCGGTATTCGACCAGGTCACCAGGACGGTCCGGGAGATCACCCGGATGGTGCCGGTCTAACGGCCGACCCGATTAGGTCGTGCCAGCGGCACAGAAGCCGGGACTGGTTCGTGCCCGCGGCCCAGGAACCTGAACTAGGGCCCAGGAACCGAATTAGCTTGTGCGCGCGCCCCAGGAGCCGGGACGCTCGGCTAGCTCGCGGACCCAGTCGGGCAGCTCGCCCTTGACCAGGTGTGCCAGGCTGACCTCTTCCAGGATCGCCCGCTCGTTGGCGCGCAGGGCGATCCAGACGGTCTTCAGCGGCTCGGCCGAGCCGACGTAGCCGAGATCTTCCGGCCGCTCGCCGCGCACGCCGAGCAGCGGCCCGTCGATGGCCCGGATGATGTCGGCGAGCGAGATCTCCTCGGCCGGCCTGGCCAGCCAGAAGCCGCCCTCCGGCCCGCGCTGGCTGCGGACCAGGCCGGCGCGCCGGAGCTGGGTCAAGATGGCCTCAAGGAACTTGGCCGGGATCTGCTGTGCCCGCGCAAGCTGCTCGGACGTGACGTGTCCGCCCTCAGACGCGGCGAGCTCGATCGCGGCGCGGAGAGCGTAGTCGGCTCGTGCGGACAAGTGCATGGAAGCATTATGCCGTCCGCAAACGCCTAGCTTGAGCCAGTGATCGTTTCCTGGACCCGCTGGCCGGGCTCAGCCGCGCAGTCGGAGGCCGCGCGGAGTGGGCCGGAAGCCCGCCGACTCCAGGGCCCGGGCGAGCGGTGAGTCGTAGACGCCTCCGCCGTCGGCCCGCTCCACGGTAAGCCGCCCGAGGGCACCGGTCCGGACGGCCGCGGCAAGCGCGTCCGCCGCCGGCCCGAGCGCAGCCGGGTCGGCAGTCCAGGACAGCAGCGTCTTGCCGCCGCGCTCGACATACAACACGAGCATGCCGTTGACCAGTACGACCAGGGCCCCGGCCTTGCGGCCCGGCCGGTGCCCGCCCGCGCTCTCATCCGGCCGCGGCGGCCAGGCCAGCGCGGCGCCGTAGGCGTTGGCCGGGTCTGTCGCCGCGAGCACGATGGTCCTCGCCGCGGACTGCCCGGTGCCGGGCCCGGCCTCGGCGCTGCCCGCCGCCAGGGCGCCGTGCGGTCCGGCGACCGCGTCGGTCAGGGCTCGCATCCGGTCCACCGCGCCGGGCAGCGCGAACTGCGCGGCGCCCAGGCCCTCGACGAAGTACCCGCGGCGGCACTGCCCGGTGTCCTCCATCGCGCGGAACACCGGGTACAGCGCGCCGAATCCGCCAGGCACGCGCTCGGCCGCCGCCACGCCCCGGATCACGATCCCGTGCCGGTCAAGCATCGTCAGCGCCCGCGCATGCAGCCGCCGGGTCTCCTCCGGGTCGATCGGCGGGACCAGCGACCAGCGGCCGCTGACGGTGGGCGGCCCGGCCGACGAGGGCAGCGACCGGCGGCCGAGCGACGGCCGGCGCGGCAGGGACAGCACGCGCTCGGCGCCGCCATAGCGGCCGGCCGCCGGGTAGCCGCGCGGACCCGGGTAGCCGCGCGGACCCGGGTAGCCGGACTGGGCCGGGTAGCCGTCGGAACCCCCGGCGTTGTCCGGACCGGGTCTCCCGGGTCTCCCGGATCCCTGGACCCGCCCCGCGGCCGCGGCCGCGAACGGGCGTCCCGAGCCGAGCACAGTCCGCAGCGGTGCCAGCGTGTCGTTGGTCAGCAGCCCGGCCCAGACCAGGTCCCAGATCGCGGCGGCGACCGCCTGGTCGCTGATCGCCTTCAGGGCCCGGGCCCGGTCCGCCGCGGGCTGCCGCGGATCCGCTCCGGGGCCCGCGATGGCGGTCACCCGGTCGGCCAGCGCGCGGAAGAACAGCCCGCCGCCGCTCTCCAGCACCCGGAGCAGGGCATCGTGCACCGGCGTCATCGTGATCTCGCCCGGCGGCGGGAGCAGCAGCGGCGCCGAGTCGGCCGGTGCGAGCACCAGGTAGCCGTCCCCGCCCGGAAGCGATCCGGCGCCGGCCCAGAGCACGTCCCCGGCCGCGGTGAGCTCATCCAGCATCGCGGGCGCGTAGCCGTCGACTCGTGCCGCCAGCACCAGCGGCTCAAGGGCGGAGGCGGGCACCGGCACGCCGGCGATCTGCTCGACCACCCCGTAGACGGCGTCCGGGCCGGTCCGCCGGGATCGGCGCTGGCCGGGCGTCCCCGGCAGGCCGGCCTCGCGGGTCGCGTCCTGCCATTCGGGCAGGAACGCGGCCAGCACCTGCTGTGGCACCGGCTCGACCTCCTTGCGGAGCCGGGCCAGGCAGCGTCGGCGCAGCATCCGGAGCACGCCCGCGTCGCACCACTGCGGACCGGCCAGGGCGGGGAGGAACTCGCCCTCGACTACCCGGCCGTCGGCGGCGAGGCGGTGCAGCGTTCCGGTTACCACCGCGATGCCGAGGCCGTACCGCTCGGCGACGGCGGTCGCGCTGAACGGCCCGTGCGAGCGTGCGTACCGGGACACCAGATCGCCGAGCGGATCGGGCAGCAGTTCGGTGAACGCGACCGGGATCCCGGTCGGCAGCGCCACGCCGAGCGCGTCCCGCAGCCTGCCCGCGTCCTCGATCGCGGCCCACCGCTGCTGGCCGGCGATGCGCACCTCGATGATCCGCCGCTGGGCCGCTAGCTCGCCCAGCCAGGCCGCCGCGGCCGCGCCCCGCGCGTCGGCACCGTGCTGCCCGGCGTCGCATCGCCGCGCGACCTCGTCGGCTGACAGCGGGCCGATCGCCATGATCAGGTCCGCCAGACCCTCCACCGACGTGCACCGCCGGCCGGGGGAGAGCCGCTGCAGTTCGTGCTCGGCGTCGGCGACGATCTGCGGGTCGAGCAACTCGCGCAGGTCGGTCTGGCCGAGCAACTCGGCAAGCAGCGCCGAATCCAGTGCCAGGGCCTGGGCGCGGCGCTCGGCCAGCGGTGCGTCGCCCTCGTACATGAACGCGCCCACATAGCGGAACAGCAGCGACCGGGCGAACGGGGAGGCCGCGGGGGTCTCCACCTCGACCAGCCGGACCCTGCGGCCGGACAGGTCCCGCATCAGGCCGATCAGGGCCGGCACGTCGAACACGTCCTGGAGGCACTCGCGCATGGTCTCCAGCACGATCGGGAAGCTGCCGTAGCCGCTCGCCACGGCGAGCAACTGGGCCGAGCGCTGGCGCTGCTGCCACAGCGGCGACCGGCGGCCCGGCTGCCGCCTGGGCAGCAGCAGCGCGCGCGCCGCGCACTCCCGGAACCGGGACGCGAACAGCGCCGATGAGCCAAGCTCGGCGGTGACGAGTTCCTCGACCTCGTCCGGGTCCAGGAGCGCGAACCCGGCCGGCGGCGGCTCGTCGGTGTCCGGCACCCGGATCACGATCCCGTCGTCGGTGTACATCGCCTGCACGTCCATGCCGCCATAGCGCTCGCGCAGCCGGGCCGCGATCGCCAGCGCCCAGGGCGCGTGCACCTTGGACCCGTACGGGCTGTGCAGTACCAGCCGCCAGTCGCCAAGCTCGTCCCTGAACCGCTCGAGCACCAGCGTCCGGTCGTCCGGCAGGTAGCCGGTCGCCTCCCGCTGGCTGGACAGGTAGCCGAGCAGGTTCTTGCTGGCCAGTTCGTCCAGGCCGGCGTCGAGCAGTCGCTGCGCTGCCTGCGGCTCGGCGGTCGCGCCAAGCTCGCGGCAGTAGGCGCCGAGCGCCCGGCCGAGCTCGGCGGGCCGGCCGGGGGTGTCCCCGTGCCAGAACGGCAGTTTGCCCGGCTGTCCCGGGGCCGGCGAGACCAGCACCTGGTCGGCCGTGATGTCCTCGATCCGCCAGGAGCTAGCGCCCAGCACGAACACGTCGCCGACCCGGGACTCGTAGACCATCTCCTCGTCAAGCTCGCCGACCCGGCGGGAGTGCCGCCCGCTCCGGTCGCTCTGCCCGCCGGCCAGGAACACCCCGAACAGGCCGCGGTCGGGGATGGTCCCGCCGTTGGTGATCGCGACCCGCTGGCTGCCCGGGCGGCCGCGGAGCGTCCCGGTGACCCGGTCCCAGATCAGGCGGGGCCGCAGCCCGGCGAATTCCTCGCTCGGGTACCGGCCGGCCAGCATGTCGAGCACCGCCTCGAGCACCGGCCGGGTCAGCCCGGCGAACGGGGCCGCGCGCCGGACCGTGGCCAGCAGGTCGTCGACCGGCCAGTCCTCCATCGCCGTCATCGCCACGATCTGCTGGGCCAGCACGTCGAGCGGGTTGCGGGGCATCCGCAGTTCCTCGATCTGGCCGGTCCGCATCCGGTCGGCGACCACGGTGGCCTGGACCAGGTCGCCCTGGTACTTGGGGAAGATCACGCCGCGGGAGACGTCGCCGACGTTGTGACCGGCCCGGCCGGTGCGCTGGAGCCCGCTGGCGACCGACGGCGGCGACTCGACCTGGATGACGAGGTCCACCGCGCCCATGTCGATGCCGAGTTCCAGACTGGACGTCGCGACCACGGCCGGCAGCCGGCCGGCCTTGAGCGCCTCCTCGATCTGGCTCCGCTCGGCCCGGGAGACCGAGCCGTGGTGGGCTCGCGCGACTACCGGCGGGACGAAGTCGGCGGGCTCGGCCCCGGCTTGCTCGGCGCGTTCCGCCGCGCGCTCGGCGGCAAGCTCGTTCAGCCGCGCGCACAGCCGCTCGGCCAGGCGCCGGGAGTTGGCGAACACGATGGTGGACCGGTGCGCCTCGATCGCGTCGAGCACCTGGGCCTCGACGTGCGGCCAGATCGAGTTCGGGCGGGCCGCCCGGCCCGGCGGCCCGCCACCCGAGCCGGGGGCCGGGTTGCCGGTACCGGCCTCGGCCGCGATCTCGGCCGGCCCGATGATCGGCACGGCCCGCCGCGACGCCCCCCGGCCGGGCGATCCCCGGCCAGCCGGACCGCCAGCCGGACCGCCAGGCCCGCCTCGCCCGGTGAGTCCGTCGGGTCCGGCCGGCCCGGGCAGTGGCGCCAGGTCGCCGTACTCGTCCAGCCCGGTCGACCAGGGCCGTCCGCCGCCGTCCGAGCCGAGGTCGGACATGTCCTCGACCGGGACCACGATGCGCAGATCCAGGCGCTTCTCGCTGGGCGGCGCCGCGATCGTGACCGGCAGCGCGCCACCGAGGAAGGACGCGACCTCCTCTGCGGGCCGGACGGTCGCCGACAGCCCGATCCGCTGGGCCGGCCGGACCCGGTTCGGCCCGGAGCCCGCTTGCTCGCCCGCTTGCTCGCCCAATTGCTCGCCCGCCGCGCCCTGCGGCGACGTCCCCCGTGGCTGCGAGTCTGGCCCCCGCACGCCCTGGGTGACGCCCCGAAGCGCGTCCAGTCGCTCCAGCGAGAGTGCCAGGTGGGCGCCGCGCTTTCCCCCGGCCAGCGCGTGCACCTCGTCGATGATCACGGTCTGCACCCCGCGCAGCACGTCCCTGGCCCGTGAGGTGAGCATCAGGAACAGCGACTCGGGCGTGGTGATCAGGATGTCCGGCGGTTTGGTCGCGATCCGGCGGCGCTCGTCGGCGGCGGTGTCCCCGGTCCGGACGCCGACCCGGATGTCGGGCTCGTCCAGCCCGAGCCGACGCATCGCCTGGGCCACCCCGGCCAGCGGGGACCGCAGGTTGCGCTCGATGTCGACGGCGAGTGCCTTCAGCGGCGAGATGTACAGCACCCGGCAGCGTTGCGCGGGGGCGGGAGCAGGCTCGGAAGCCAGCTTGTCAATCGCCCACAGGAACGCGGCCAGCGTCTTGCCCGACCCGGTAGGCGCGACGACCAGCGCGTGATCCCCGTTACGGATCGCTGCCCAGGCCTGTGCCTGCGCGGCGGTCGGCTCGGCGAAGGCCGCGCGGAACCAGGACGCGGTCGGCTCGCTGAAGCCGGCCAGCGCCCCGCTCGCGGCCCCGGTCCCCGCGCCGGCCGTCGCCTGACGCCCTGACATGCCTCCATCCTGCCGTGTCCCGCCGACAGCGACGGCCAGGCTGGCCCGGTCAGCCGGCTTCGGCGGGCGGATCGGCGGGCGGGTCGGCCGGTGATCCCGATCCGGGCAGCGGCGCGAGCCTGGGCCACGGCCGGAGCGACTCGATCTGGGCCGCGAGTTCGAGCAGCAGTCGCTCCGAGCCGGCCGGCCCGATCAGCTGCATGCCGATCGGCAGGCCGTCATCGTCCTGGCCGAACGGCACCGACAGCGCGGGCAGCCCGGCCAGGTTCCACTGCGGCGTGCAGATCCACCGGGCCGAGCCAAGCATCGTCGCGATCCAGCCGGCGCCGTCCCAGGCCCCGACCGGGACCGGCGCGCGGGTCAGGGTCGGCGTGATCAGCACGTCGTAGCTGGCGAACCAGCGCGCCGCGCGGGTCGCGAACGCGTCCGCCGAGGCCGGCCGGACCCGGCCCGCGATCCGCCTGCCGGTCCGCGCCAGCCGCCGGGTCCGCGGCTCGAGCGCCGCGGCGTCCAGGCCGTCGGCGTCCCGGGCGACGCCGGCCAGCCAGCGCGCGTTGAACCGCAGGCCCAGGGTGGCGGGGTAGCGCGGGGAGTCCTCGGTGAGCGCGTGCCCGGCGTTGCGCAGCACGCCGGCCAGGTCGTCCAGGGCCGCCAGCACCGGCCGGCTCGCGCTGACTCCGGGCAGCGGATGGCGCGCGGAGAACGCGATCCGCAGCGGCCGCGGCTGGGCCGGCGGGTCCCGGCGGATCGGCCGGCCGGCCAGCACGTCGAGTGCGAGCGCCGCATCGGCGACGGTCCGGGCGATCGGGCCGAACGCGGTGAGCCCGAGCCAGTGCTCCGCCGCGCCGCCGGCCAGCGGGACCAGTCCGGGACCCGGCTTGACGCCGAGCAGCCCGCAGCACGCCGCCGGGATGCGGATCGAGCCGCCGCCGTCCGAGCCGATCGCGAGCGCCGCCATCCCGGCCGCCACCGCCGCCGCCCCGCCCCCGGTCGACCCGCCCGGCGTGCGGGCGGGGTCCCACGGGTTGCGGGTCGGGCCGAACGCGGCCGACTCGGTGAACGGCCAGATCGCGAGTTCCGGCAGCGTGGTCTTGCCGATCACCACGCACCCGGCCGCGCGGAGCCGCGCCACTAGCTCGTCGTCGGACCCGGCGGGCTCACCGGAGGTCGCGGCCGAGCCCATCCGGGTGGGCTCGCCGGCCACGGCCACGTTGTCCTTGATCGCGACCGGCACTCCGGCGAGCGGCAGCCGGCTCAGATCGGACCGCAGGGTCAGCGCCCGCGCCTCCGCCAGCGCCGCCTCCGCCCGGACGACCTGGAACGCGCCGAGCACCGGATCGAGGGCGGCGATCCGGTCCAGATGTGCCCGCACCACGTCCACCGGGCTGACCATCCGCTTGCGCACCAGCCTGGCCAGGTCCACCGCGGTGAGCTCGCACAGCCGTGCTCCGGCGGGGACATCGTCGAAGTCGTGCGATGACCAGTCGGAGTAATAAATAGCCATATAAGCCATCATCACCCAAGTGATCGGCGAAGACGAGGGGCCGCGCCGACCACCCCGGCCGCGGCCCCGTCCCCTCCGGGCACCGTTCCCTAGATGTGCCGGAACCCGGCCGGAATCGGCATCTGGAGCCTGGCCAGGTTCGCGCGGGTCGGCGGCAGCCAGCGGAAATCCATCCGGCCGATCGAGGAGGCCTTCGGCAGCCCGGTCGGCTTGAACCGGACCGGAAGATAGTCCGACGAGGCGACCCAGAGAATTCCTCCCGGCCTGCTGATGTTCGTCCACGCCGTGCAGTGAAAGGTGGACTTCGTGGGACCGATGGAACCGGAGCCGGCGGTGCAGATGCGGTGCTTGCTCCGCACGACGTGCAGGACGATCTTGATCGCGGCGATTCCGTCGATCCGCTGCCGTCCGGCGATGGTCACGTGGTCGCAGTGCAGCAGCCTCCTGATCTGGCTGGCTGCCTGCGCCGGACTCTGCGCCACGACGCTGAAGAGGCAGCCCGCCGGCTCCGCGCGGAGGCGGGCGCTTCCGCCATAGTGCGATCTGGACCGCAACCAGGTCCGGTGCTGATAGTCAACCGTGGTGACCACCGATGTTCCGCGGCTGTAGGAATCTCGCACGCCCGCGACCAGCTTGCCATCCGGCGCGAAGTACGCGATGTGCACCTGGCCGGCCCGGGACCACATCCGCGCGGTCCCCACCCTGGCCTGGTACGGGCCGTCGAGGTTGATCGCGACGTCCGGGAATCCGCGGGCGATGACGGCCTCGACTGGGCGGCTGGCCTGAACGGCTGCCAGGGCCGAGTCCACCCGCTGGATGACGCGGGCCGTCGTCTGGATCCCGGTAACCCGGTGCGGCGGTCCCGAGGCGGTCAGCGGCAGGCCGAGGGTGACGGACGCGGCGATCAGGCTTCCCGCGCCGGCCGCGCTGCTCACCAGGGCAAGCCGCCTGGTCCGGCGCCGCCGCTGCCGCACGCGCTGTCCGGCCCGGTCGGCCAGCGACTGGGAGAACTCGATCCCGTCGGTGAACCGGCGCATGCTCTCCCGCACGAGCGCGTCGAAGTCGGTGTTCATGATTCGCTCTCCATCAGTTCGAGGCCATCGCCCAGCCACGGCCCGGCGATCTCGCGCATCCGCTGCAGGCCGCGTGAGGTCGCGGACTTGACCGTGCTCTCCGAGCAACCCAGGATCTCCGCGGCCTCGGTCCCGCTGAGCTGCTCCCAGTGCGTCAGCACGACCGCGGCGCGCTGCCGGGGCGGCAGCATCCGCAGCGCCCGGATCAGCGCGTCGCGCAGGTCCACGTCCCGCGTCTGGTCGGGTGCGGCCGCTGACCCGCCACCGCGCAGCAGGGTCAGCCCCCGCCGCCGCGTGCCCTCCCGCCGCCAGCGGTCCGTCGCGAGGTTGTACAGCGTCCGCCGCAGATAGGCTTCGGGGCTGTCGTGAATCCTGGCGCCCTGGCGGAGCACCCGCTCCAGGGCGGCCTGCAGCAGGTCCTCGCCGTCCGGCCGGCTACCGGCCAGCAGGACGGCGGTCCGCAGCAGGTGGGTGCCACGCTCGGCGAGCAGCCTCTCCAGGTCGCTTTCGCCGTGACCCTGTAGCACGGCCTCACCTTCCCTTCTCGCCTACCTATACGGCGTTGGGGACGGTGAGGTTGACGCGCCCGCACATCCGCTGGGCGCATGACCGGGGGACCCGATCGACCTGGCGGCCCCGCGGCCGGCTCAGGTCGGGGGAACCGCGGTTCCGGGTGCGAGTGCGTTACGGATGAGGGTCGGAAGTCCTTGCGGCCAGATCACCTCGCTGGTCGAGTCAAGCTCGGCCAGCGTCCACCAGCGCCAGGCGGCGATCGTGTCGGCGGCGTGCATCGCCTCGACGCCGGTGATCGCCCGCCGCGGGACGACGGTCCGGGCCAGGTAGAACCGCTCGTACTGGTGCACGATCCGGCCATTCCACTCGATCGTGTGGCCGCGCTCGTAGACCTGGCCGAGCAGGTCGATGTCGGTCCAGCCGGTCTCCTCGGCGAGTTCCCGCAGCGCGCCGCCGGGGTAGTCCTCGCCCGGTTCGAGGCCGCCGCCTGGCGTCGCCCAGTGCGGCCCGTTCGGCGGGCCGTCGTCGTAGCGCATCAGCAGCACGCGGTCGTCGGGGTCGAGCAGCACGACCCGCGCGGCGGGCCGCAGCGGCGGTGCGCCCGGGCTGCCGGGGGCCGGATCCGGTACTGGATGCGTCATGGGGCCATTGTCGGCCCGCGCGCCGGGCGGGAGCGAACTGGGCCGGGCGGCGCACGACGCTCGCCGGGTAGCCTGTGCGCCGTGCGACTCACCGAGTTCTGGCAGCGGATGGACGATCAGTTCGGCGCGGGCTACGCGCAGAGCGTGGCCAAGGACTACGTGATCGCGGGCCTCGGCGACCGGACGGTGAGCCAGGCTCTCGCCGACGGCGAGGAGGCCAAGAAGGTGTGGCGCGCGGTCTGCGATGCGTTCCAGCTTCCGGACCGGCTCCGGTGACAATCCCGGGGCGTAACGGCTCGTTCCGGCCGGTCGTGCTCGTCTCGCCGGGTCGGGCTCGTCGCGGGGCGCCGTAGCCGGCAGGTCCGTGCGGGCGGCGTGTCGGCTTTATGGTCGAACAGTTGTTCGTTAGAGTAGGCCCGCCGGGTAGTTCTATCCCGCTTCATGCGGGCTCGGGAACGCCCGCCGGCGACAGCGCCCGCGGATTGTCAGTGGCCGCGCGTAGCGTCGGCCAGGAAGACGGAAAGCCAGGAAGACGGATAGCACAGCCCTCGATCCCGACGGGAGTTCAGATGGCACCGAACGACAAGGCGGGCACCAAGGCCGGGGACCGGGACAAGGCCCTGGAGACCGCGCTCGCGCAGATCGAACGGCAGTTCGGGCGAGGTGCCGTGATGCGCCTCGGTGACGATGCCCGGGCGCCGGTCGAGGTGATCCCGACCGGTTCGATCGCGCTGGACGTGGCGCTGGGCATCGGCGGCCTGCCGCGCGGCCGGATCGTGGAGATCTACGGCCCGGAGAGCAGCGGCAAGACCACGCTCGCGCTGCACGCCGTGGCCAACGCGCAGAAGGCCGGCGGGATCGCCGCGTTCATCGACGCCGAGCACGCGCTGGACCCGGAGTACGCCAGGAAGCTTGGCGTGGACACCGACGCTCTGCTGGTGTCCCAGCCCGACACCGGTGAGCAGGCGCTGGAGATCGCGGACATGCTGATCCGCTCCGGCGCGATCGACGTCGTGGTGATCGACTCGGTCGCCGCCCTGGTGCCGAAGGCGGAGATCGACGGCGAGATGGGGGACAGCCACGTCGGCCTGCAGGCCAGGCTGATGTCGCAGGCGCTCCGCAAGGTCGCCGGCGCGCTGAACCAGACGAAGACCACCGCGATCTTCATCAACCAGCTCAGGGAGAAGATCGGCGTGATGTTCGGCTCGCCCGAGACCACGACCGGCGGGAAGGCGCTGAAGTTCTACGCGTCGGTGCGGCTGGACGTGCGCCGGATCGAGACCCTGAAGGACGGCAACGAGCCGGTCGGTAACCGGACCAGGACCAAGGTCGTGAAGAACAAGATGGCCTCGCCGTTCAAGGTCGCCGAGTTCGACATCCTGTACGGGATCGGGATCAGCCGGGAGGGCAGCCTGATCGACCTCGGCGTCGAGCAGGGCATCATCCGCAAGTCCGGCGCCTGGTACACCTACGAGGGCGACCAGCTAGGGCAGGGCAAGGAGAACGCCAGGAACTACCTGCGCGACAACCCGGACGTCGCGAACGAGGTCGAGAAGAGGATCAAGGAGAAGCTGGGCATCGGGCCGCGCCTGGACGCCGACGTGACCGGCACGCCGACCGGAAAGCCGGGCCTGGAGGTCGTGGCGGGCATGGGCGGTGGCCGGTAGGCCGGGGTCGTCCGCGTCCCGCCGCGCCCGGGTCGGCGCAGATGCCGGAGCCGAAGCCGGCCGGCCCGGAGGCCGGGGCTCGCGCACCGGCGTCCGCAGGCCGGCTGCCGCGACGGGAGCCGATGACCTCGCCGGGGGCGCGGGCGGCGGCCCAGACGACAGAACTGCCGGCCCGCCCGCCGACCCTGAGTCCGTCGCCCGGCTGCTCTGCCTGCGGCTGCTGACGACGGCGCCGCGCACCCGAGCCCAGCTAGCGGACGCGCTGCGCCGGCGGAGCGTGCCCGACGACGCGGCCGAGGCGGTCCTGAGCCGGTTCACCGAGGTCGGCCTCATTGACGACGCCATGTTCGCGGCCGCCTGGGTGGAGTCCCGGCACCACGGCCGGGGTCTGGGCAGGCGGGCGCTTGCGGCAGAGCTTGAGCGGCGCGGCGTGGACCGGGGCGAGATCGAGGCCGCGGTCGGCCGGCTCAGCCCGGAGACCGAGCTGGCCACGGCCAGGGACCTGGTGCGGCGCAGGCTGCCCGCGACAAGGGGCCAGCCAGCCCCGGCCCGGATCAGGCGGCTGGTCGGGATGCTGGCCCGCAAGGGATACCCGGCCGGACTCGCCTTCCGGGTCGTGCGCGAGGCGCTGGACCGCGAGCGCGAGGAGTCGGCCGAACTCGGGGAACAGGACGCCGACCTGGCTGAGGCTGACCTGTTCGATTCGGAGAGCTACCAGCCGGATTCGTTCGCCGCGGACTGAGGCGGTCCCGTCTGGCCGGAGTCGGAGCCGAAGGTCAGCGCCGGACAGGGCCAACCGCCCTACGACCCGACCCAGAGCGGGCGCAGGATGGTGACATGGGCGAGACGACCAACGGCGAGACGACCAAGGGCGAGACGAGAGAGCGCGGCCGCAAGAAGTCCTGGCGCGACCTGTCGGCGCGGCAACGGCGGCTGATCGTGGCCGGCGGCGCGATCGAAATCGGCCTGGCAGCGGCGGCCTGGTGGGATCTGGCGCACCGGCCGGCCAGCCAGGTGCGCGGTCCGAAGTGGTGCTGGGGGTTGGTGATCGCGGTGAACGGGGTTGGCCCGGCCGCCTACTTCACCGTCGGCAGGCGCCGCCCGGGACAGCGGCCGGCGGCGGCTGACGCCCCGGCCGGCTGACCGGCGCCGGCGGGGCGATCCGCGATGCGGCCCGGCGACCTGGTCATCGAGACCGGCTCGCTCAGCAAGCGGTACGGCCGAACCCTCGCGCTCGACCGGCTGGATCTGAAGGTCAGGCCCGGGGAAGTGGTGGGGTATCTCGGGCCGAACGGCGCCGGCAAGACCACGACGCTGCGCCTGCTGATGGGCTATCTGCGGCCGACTGCCGGCTCGGCCCGGGTCCTCGGCCTGGACGCCTGGCGGGACAGCGTCGCCGTGCACCGCCGGACCGGCTACCTGAGCGGGGACTCACGGCCGTGGCCCAGGATGACCGCCCGGGCGGCTGCCCGCCACCTGTCCAGGCTCCGCGGCATCACCGACGAGCGCGGCACCGTCAGGCTGGCCGAACGCCTCGATGCCGACCTCGACCGGCCGATCGGCGCGCTGTCCAAGGGCAACCGCCAGAAGGTCGGCCTGATCCTGGCGCTGATCGGCGAGCCTGACCTGCTGCTGCTCGACGAGCCGACCGGCGGCCTGGATCCGCTGGTCCAGCAGGAGTTCCAGCAGATCCTGCGGGAACGCGTGGACGCGGGCGCGGCCGTGCTGCTGTCCTCGCACGTGCTGTCGGAGGTCGCCAGGATTGCCGACCGGGTGGCCATGATCAGGGACGGCAGGCTGCTCATGCTGGAGACCATGGCCGGGCTCCGCGAGAAGGCGCGGCACACGGTTGAGGTGCGCTTCGCCGACCCGCCGCCGCCCGGCGCGTTCGCGGCCGTTCCCGGGCTGACCGATGTGCGGATCGATGGCTGCGTACTGCACGCCACGATGCAGGGCGTGGTCGACCCGCTGATCAAGACACTCGGGCGGTTTCACGTGCTGGACCTGAATTCGCACGAGGCCGACCTTGAGGAGACATTCCTCGCGCTGTACGGGCAGCGGGAGACCCGGCCATGACCCCGGCGGTCCCGCACGGCGAGATCGCCCGCCAGACGCTGCGGGCCGGGCGGCGGTCACTGATCACCTGGTCGCTCGCGTTCGCCGCGATCATCGCCCTGTACGCGGTGATCTGGCCGTCGGTGCGGGGCAACACCCGCTGGCGGGAACTGTTCAACACGCTGCCGGAGACCTACCGGGCCCTGTTCACCGCGGGCGGTCAGATCGACCTGTCCACGCCGGCCGGCTACCTGGGCGTGGAACTGCTCGGCTTCCTCGGGCCGGCCCTGATCGCGGTCTACGCGATCACGGTGGGCGCGGCCGCGCTGGCCGGGGAGGAGGCCGACGGCAGGCTGGAGATCACGCTGTCCGCCCCGGTCGGGCGCTGGCGCCTGCTGGCCGAGCGGTTCGCGGCGCTGGTCGCGGACGTGGTTGCGGTGATGCTCGCGATGGGCCTGGTGCTCTGGGCGTTCTCGGCGATCTTCGGCATGGGGCTGACCCCGGCGGCGATCGGCGCGGCGACGGCCGCGCTGGCGATCTTCGGGGTGTTCGCCGGGGCGGTGGCGATCGCGGTCGGCGCGGGGTTCGGCGGCCCGGCACTGGCCCGCGGCATCGCCGCGCTGGCGGCCGTACTCAGCTACCTGATGAACGCGCTGGCGCAGGTCACCAGCGTGCTGCGGGGGATCCGCCCGGCGTCCCCGTTCTACCTGCTGTTCGGCAATCAGCCGCTGGCCCATGGCCTGCGGGTCGGCCCGGCGCTGGCGGTGATTGCCGTCAGCTTCGCGCTGGTAGCGCTCGGCGGACTCGGCTTCGCCCGCCGGGACCTGCGCTGATCGCCGCCCGTGCGTCCGGCCCGTGCGTCCGGCCGGTTCGTCCGGTCGCCGGGCGACCATGTGAGCGCTCACACCAAGCTCTCATGATGGCT
>JAJYTW010000320.1 GCA_021792855.1 Actinomycetes bacterium | reverse complement strand
GTCGGCACGAACAACGTGCACTACGCGACCCCGGCGGACGCGAAACTGGCCCAGGCGCTGGCCGCGATCCGGGCCCGGAGCAGCCTGAACGAGATAGACGGCTGGCTGGCCGCGTCCGGCGGCGCCTACCTGCGCTCCGGCGCGGAGATGGCCGCCAGGCTCCGCCGCTACCCCGGGGTGCTGGAGCGGACCGTCGCGCTCGGCGAGGAGTGCGCGTTCGACTTCGCGGTGATCGCGCCCCGGCTGCCGGACTTCCCGGTGCCGGACGGGCACGACGAGATGAGCTGGCTGCGCGCCCTGGTCGCGCGGATGGCGCCGGACCGGTACGGCGAGCCGGCCGCCGAGCGGATCCCCGGCGCCTATGCCCAGATCGCCCACGAACTCGGGGTCATCGCCCAGCTTGGGTTCGCCGGCTACTTCCTGATCGTGCACGACATCGTGCGGTTCTGCGCGCAGGCCGGGATCTTGTGCCAGGGCCGGGGATCGGCCGCGAACTCGGCCGTCTGCTACGCGCTCGGGATCACCAGCGTCGATCCCGTTATGCACGGTCTGTTGTTCGAGCGGTTCCTGTCGGCGGGCCGGGACGGTCCGCCGGACATCGACCTGGACATCGAGCACCACCGGCGCGAGGAGGTGATCCAGTACGTCTACGCGACCTACGGCCGCCAGCGGGCCGCGCAGGTCGCGAACGTGATCGCCTACCGGCCGAGGATGGCGCTGCGGGACGCGGGCCGGGCGCTCGGCTACTCGCCCGAGCAGCAGAACGCCTGGTCCCGGCAGGTCGGCCCGCGCCCGTACGCGGCCGGGCAGCCGGTCCCGCCCGACGCGGGCGTTCCCGGGCCGGTGACCGATCTGGCGATGCGGATGCAGCGGCTGCCCCGGCATCTGGGCATCCACTCCGGCGGCATGGTGATCTGCGACCGCCCGGTGGCCGAGGTCTGCCCGGTGGAGTGGGCGCGGATGCCGGGCCGCAGCGTGCTCCAGTGGGACAAGGACGACTGCGCGTACGCGGGCCTGGTCAAGTTCGACCTGCTCGGCCTCGGGATGCTGACCGCGCTGCGGGACTGCTTCGACCTGGTCGCCGCGCACCACGGAGTGCGGTGGGGCCTGCACTCGATCCCGCAGGAGGATCCCGGCGTCTACGACATGCTGTGCGCGGCCGACACGGTCGGGGTGTTCCAGGTCGAGTCGCGGGCCCAGATGGCGACCCTGCCGAGGCTGCGGCCGAGGGAGTTCTACGACCTGGTCGTGGAGGTGGCGCTGATCCGTCCCGGGCCGATCCAGGGCGGCTCGGTACACCCGTACATGCGCCGCCGGCGCGGCGACGAGCCGCCGTACCTGCCGCACCCGTCGATGCACGCGGCGCTCGGCAAGACCCTCGGCGTGCCGCTGTTCCAGGAGCAGATGATGCAGATCGCGATCGACTGCGCCGGGTTCAGCCCGGAGCAGGCCGACCGGCTGCGGCAGGCGATGAGCTCCAAACGGGCCCCGGAACGGATCGAGGAGCTTCGGGCCGCCCTGCTGGACGGGATGGCGCGGCGGGGGATCCCGCCCGAGGTCGCGGAGGACATCTACGTCAAGATCCTGGCGTTCTCCAGCTACGGCTTCCCCGAGTCGCACGCGATCAGCTTCGCCTACCTGGTCTACGCCAGCGCCTGGCTGAAGTGCTACTACCCGGCGGCGTTCACCGCGGCGCTGCTCCGCGCCCAGCCGATGGGGTTCTACTCCCCGGCCAGCCTGATCACCGACGTGCGCCGGCATGGCGTCGACGTGCGCGGCGTGGACGTGAACGCCAGCGGGGTGCTGGCCGTCCTGGAGGACCCCGGACCCCCGGAAACCCCAAGATCCCCAAGACCCTCCGGGCGTAACGGCTCGCACCCGTCCGCCGCCGCGACCGGGCCGACGCCGGCCGGGGTGACCGTGGCCGGGGCGGGGGCGGGCCGGGTCCCGCCCGCGCTGGTGCCGTCCGGGGGACGCCCGGCCGACGGCCAGCCGGCCATCCGGGTCGGTCTCGCCGAGGTACGCGGCCTGGGCCGGGACGCGGCCGCCGCGATCGTGGCCGGGCAGCCGTACGCGGACCTGGAGGACTTCGCCCGCCGGACCGCGCTGCCGCGCCCCGTGCTCGAGGCACTGGCCACGGCGGGCGCGTTCGGCTGCTTCGGGCTGTCCCGGCGCGAGGCGCTGTGGGCGGCCGGCGCCGCCGCCACGATCCGGCCCGGTCAGCTGCCGGGCACGACGACCGGCCTGGCCGCGCCGCCGCTGCCGGAGATGACCCCGGCCGAGGTCACGTTCGCCGATCTGTGGGCGACCGGGACCTACGGGACGCACCCGATCGAGCACATCCGCTGCTACCTGGCCGAGCGAGGGGTGACCCCGGCCGCCGGCCTGAAGACCGCCACTGCCGGGAGCGTGATCACGATCGGCGGCCTGGTCACGCACCGGCAGCAGCCGGGAACCGCGCGCGGGGTGGTGTTCCTCGGCCTGGAGGACGAGACCGGCATGGCGAACGTGATCTGCCCGCCGGACGTGTGGCGCAGGTTCCGCAGGATCGGGGTCGAGGCCAGCGCGCTGCTGATCTCCGGCCGGGTCGAGCGGCTGGACGGGGCGGCCAGCCTGGTGGCGACCGGCCTGCGCAAGCTGAAGGTGGTCGCCGCCGCGCGCAGCCGCGACTTCCGCTGACGACCGGTCCGTCCGGCTTGCCAGGATCTCCCGCCGGATCGCCGTCTGACGTAGCTGCCGGGATCGGGACAAGCTCCCCTGGTGCTCGTGCCGGAAGTCCTCTGGCCCAGCGCCCCGAAGCGGAGCAGGGTTAAAAGGGCCAGTTCACTATAGGGGCCAGCGATGCGCGCGATACCGAAGATACCAAGCACAATCCGGCGGGCATCCCGTCTTACCCGCACGCTGACCGTCTCGGTGGCGGTGGCCGTCTCGGCGCTCACGGCCGTCGCTGTGGTATCGGCCCCGGCCGCCCTGGCCCAGGACCCCGGCGGCCAGTCCACTCCGGGCGTGACGGTGACTGCCCAGAACCCGGGTACCTCGGCGCTCGGCAGCACTCTGCGGATCACGCTGACCGCGCACACGGACAAGTCCGCGGTGCCCGATCCGTCCTGCCGACCGCAGGGCGCCACGCTGCGGTGTACCGCGTCGCTGGTGCTGGCGATCCCGGCAGCGGGCGGGCTGAGCGTCACCGGCTTCCAGGTCCACCGGGTCGCGGTCGGGACCACAAGCTGCGGGGACGACAACTGCGGCGGCGACATGGCAGTTGCCCAGGCGACCGGCACCGAGGCAACGGTCCGCGGCGTCGCCGTGCTCGCGAACCCGGGAACGACCGGGCTGCCGCCGGGCAGCACCGTCCAGGTCTTCGTTGATCTGACCGACAACGGCACCGCCCAGTACGCCGATCAGGCGCGGGTCCGGGTCCGTCCGTTCACCGAGGGCCAGGACAAGCCCGGCTGGAGCTATGACTCGGGCTGGCAGACGATCCAGCAGGTGCGGATCCATGAACTCGGCGGCAACTGAGCTTTCCGACCGGGGTGAGCAGGTCGTGATGGGGACGGCTGGCCGGAGCGCATCCGGATTCACCCCGTCAGTGCCCGGCGGTGGGGGTCGCCGGCCGGGCGTCAGCAGGAAGAGGTGGCAACGATGAACGGGGTCAGCAGGAGACTCATCGGCGGGATCGCGGTGGTCGCCAGCGCGGCCATGCTCGCGATACCCACGGCGGCTCTCGCCAAGGGACCGGGCGGCGGAGGCGGCAAGGGGGGCGGAGGTGAGACGGCCGTCAACAATCTGTCCGTGCCGGCCATCTTCG
>JAJYTW010000319.1 GCA_021792855.1 Actinomycetes bacterium | reverse complement strand
GTTGGTGAAGTTGAGGATCGGGCCATTCGCCGATGCCTTCGCCCACGCGTGCGCCGGCAGCGGGATCACCGCGGCCAGGTTGTTGTCGAAGAACCAGACCGGGTTGACGGCCTTGTTCAGGTTCAGCACCAGGGTGTGGCTGTTCGGGGTCGACATGCTCACGACCTGGTCGGGGATACCGACGTGCGGGGTGTAGTTCGAGTAGTTCGCCGCGCTGATCTTGACAGCGGCCTTGAGCAGGTCGATGTAGAACTCGGCGTCCTGGGAGGTGATCGGCTTGCCGTCGGACCACTTCCAGTTCTTCAGCGTGATCGTGACGGTCTTGTCGCCGTTGCTCCAGGTCGGGTCGTTGGCGATGCTCATCGCCTTGTCTTCCTTCTGAGCCGTCCCGGTCGGGAACCAGTTCAGCGGACGCCACATCTCGTACTGGAACGAGTAGGCGGTGTAGACCGAGCCATTAGCACCGGGGGTTACCGGGAAGATCCAGGTCGGAGTCGCGCCGGGCGGCTCGGCGACCGTGATCGTTCCGGCGTGCTGGGTGCCGGAGGCGGCGGGGGGAACCTTACCGAAGGCTCCCTTGATGCCATTGACAGTCTGTGCCGGAGTGGCCTTGCTGCACGCGGCTAGCGCTGTCACGCCGACGGCGGCGAAAACCGCCGCCTTCATAAACGGACGGGCGACTTTCATCAGTTCCCCTTGCTCTCAGGGCCGTCAGGTGGAGGGGCCGACCGGACCTCGTGGCCGTCCTCCGTGATCCGCCAGATCGCTGGTCGAAGCGTGCCTGACTTAGGGCTTGCGGGTAGCCTAGACTCACGCCTATAGCGCTCAAAGACCGAAAGCGTCACAAGTTGCTATCGAAAGCAGGGGTGCCTAAAGCACCGGGGCAGGGTCCGACATCCGGTAATCACCGCAGGCCAGGGGGATAGTCGGGGGTTACCCGCCCATCGCGTGCACGCCACCGTCGACGTGCACGATCTCACCCGTCGTGGCCGGGAACCAATCCGAGAGCAGCGCAACGCAGGCCCGCGCGGCGGGTTCGTGATTCGTCAGTTCCCATCCCAGCGGCGCCCGCTGATGCCACATCGTCTCGAACTGCTCGAATCCGGGAATCGATTGCGCGGCAATGGTCCGCAGCGGACCGGCCGCCATCAGGTTCACCCGGATCCCGTACTCCCCCAGATACCTGGCCAGGTACCGGGTGCAGGACTCCAGGCCGGCCTTCGCCACGCCCATCCAGTCATAGGCGGGCCACGCCACGCTCGCGTCGAAATCCATGCCGACGATCGCCCCGCCGCCATCGCGCATCAGCGGCAGGGTGGCCATGGCCAGCGCCTTCAGCGAGTACGTGGACACCTCAAGGGCGGCAGCGACCTCGTTCCACGGGGTATTCAGGAAGTTCCCGCCGAGCGCGCCCCCCGGCGCGTAGCCGATGCCGTGCACCACACCGTCCAGGCCGTCGACGTGCTCGCCGACCCGGTCAGCGAGCGACTCCAGTTGCTCGACGTTGGTCACGTCAAGCTCGATCACCGGCGCCGGAGCGGGCAGTCGCTTGGCGATCCGCTCGACCAGGCTGAGCCGGCCGAACCCGGTCAGCACCACGGTCGCGCCCTGCTCCTGAGCGATCCGTGCGACGTGAAACGCGATCGAGGAATCGGTCAGCACACCGGTGACCAAGACCCGCTTGCCGTCAAGTATTCCCATCGCACTTTCCTGTCCTCGGTTGATCATCGGCTCTTGATCGTCGGCTCGACGCGCACTCCGGCCGTGGCGCGCTGGTCAGTGGCCCATCCCGAGGCCGCCGTCGACCGGAATCACCGCGCCGGTGATGTACCCGGCGTCCGGGCCGGCCAGGAACTGCACGACCCCGGCCACCTCGTCCGCGGTGGCGGTCCGGCCGAGCGGGACGCTGGCCACGATCGCCTTCCTGCGGTCCTGGGTCAGTTCGCCGGTCATGTCGGTGTCGGCGAACCCGGGAGCCACCACGTTGACCGTGATGTTCCGGCTGCCAAGCTCGCGCGCCAGCGACCTGGCCATGCCGATCAGCCCGGCCTTGGACGCGGCGTAGTTCGCCTGCCCGCCGGAACCGAGCAGGCCGACTACCGAGGAGATGAAGATGATCCGGCCACGGCGCAGTCGCATCATCGGGCGCACCGCCCGCTTCGCCACCCGGTAGGCGCCGGTCAGGTTGGTGTCGATCACCGAGGTGAAGGCTTCCTCGCTCATCAGCGCGAGAAGCTGATCCTGGGTGATCCCGGCGTTCGCGACCAGCACCTCGACCGGGCCGTGCGCGGCCTCGGCGACATCGAACGCGTGATCCACATCGGCCGTTTCGCGCACGTCGCACTTGGCCACGGTGAGGCCATCGACCTCATCCCCGGACCGGGAGGTGATCGTCACCAGGTCCCCGGCGGCCGCCAGTCGCCGGGCGATGGCCAGCCCGATCCCCCGGTTGCCGCCGGTCACCAGGACGGATCGGCTCATCATCTACCTCCGTGCGACGTGCTCTCGCTCCGTGCGACGTGCTCATGGCCAACTCGTGGCTTACTCGCGGGGATCGGCCCAAGCCGCACCGTCGGCCCGCGGGTCAGGAGCGTACTGGAAAAGATCACGCCGGTACCCGCCCGGGAGCGAACTTAGGATCACACCGGTACGCACCCGGGTGTGAATTATGTCCCTAGCGAGCCGAGGGCGCCACGATCACCACCGGCCGCAACCGCGAATCACCCGCCGGCCCGTCTCGCCCGGCCCGTCTCGCCCGGCCCGTCTCGCCCGGCCGTCTTCTCCGGCCCCGGCAGCAGGGCACATCCCCGCGCCGGGTGCGCGACGGCTAGTCCTCCAGTCGGAACCCGACCTTCATGCCAACCTGGATGTGCGCGATCTCGCCGTCATCAAGCTGGCCGCGTACCTGGGTGATCTCGAACCAGTCCAGGTTCCGGAGGGTCTGCGCCGCGCGGCGCAGGCCGTTCCGCACCGCGGCGTCGATGCTGTCCGGCGAGGTGCCCACGATCTCGGTAACCCGGTACGTTCTGTCGGTCATCGATTCCCTCCGGTCTGCCCGTGTGGACCCGGCAGCGGGCCGGACGCGTCCGGCCCGCCCGATGATGTACAGGTACCCGCGTCCGGCCCAGGTCACCGGGCAGCGTGCGGGTCGCGCCGCAAGCCGGCCGTTACCGGGCCACACCCAGCCCGACATGCCGGATACCCACCACAGAGCGCGATTCGCTTCCTGAGTAATGCCGGCCTAAGTTGAAGGTGTGCGAACCCGTAACACTCCCCGCCGTGACCAGGCACACGTGGTCACCGAGGCCCGCCAGTCCCGCTCCGCTGAGATCAACCAGCGAGAGCGCAGGTACCTGGTGATGATGGGGATCCGGGTGCTGTGCTTCGTGGTCTCGATCCTGATGTTCGTGAACCACCTGGGCTGGATCGCCCTGATTCCGGCCGCGGGTGCCATCCTGCTGCCGTACTTCGCTGTCGTCGTCGCCAACGCGCGGCAGGTGAGCAGCGGCAGTGGCGGGTTCCGCCCCTACCAACCGCGCCTGCCCGAGCGCTACGACCCGTCGGCCGCAGGTCAGGCAGGGGCGGCCGGCAACGGCCAGCCTGGCGGTGGGCAGGCCGGCGGACCAGTGGCCCCGACCGCCCCGCCCGCGGGGCCGAACGCCCCGCCCGCGGGAGGCCCGGGCGCCGGCGGTTCTCCGGCCTAACCAACTCTGCCTGACCACCTCAGCCTGACCACCTCAGCCTGGCGGCGTCGAATCGGTCTAATGCGATGTTTGACGCGACTCAGGCGTGTCGCGGAGCAACCGGGCAGCGGCGTCGGCATCATTCCTCGCATATC